>JAWLCO010000073.1:0-19631 GCA_041687075.1 Hyphomicrobiaceae bacterium
GCCTCCCGCAGCAGGCTGCGAAGGTCCGTGTACTTCCACTCCTCGATGCGCCGGTGCGGCAGCCCAAGCGCCGCAAACGTACCGATGGCGCGGCGGCGCAGCTCGCGCACGGCGCCGCTGCCCGGAAGCTTGGCGACGACGGCGTCGAAGCTTTCGGTGAAGGCCTGCTCGGCCTTCGTTTTCGTCAAGCCCACGTTCATCTCGTTATCACCCAATCCCGTTACGCCGCCTTCGTGAACTCGGCATAGCCCGACCGCTCGAGCTCGACGGCGAGTTCCTTGTCACCGGTCCGCTGGATGCGGCCGTGCGCGAGGACGTGCACCTTGTCCGGGACGATGTAGTTCAGCAGGCGCTGATAGTGCGTAATGACCAGCATCGCGCGATCCGGGCTGCGCAGGGCGTTGACGCCATCCGAGACGATCCTGAGCGCGTCGATGTCGAGGCCCGAGTCGGTCTCATCCATCACGCACATGGCCGGCTCGAGCAGCGCCATCTGCAGGATCTCGGAACGCTTCTTCTCGCCGCCGGAAAAGCCGACGTTCACGGGCCGCTTCAGCATCTCGACGTCGATGTTGAGCTTGGCCGCGCGCTCGCGCACGAGCTTCATGAACTCCGGCGTCGTCAGCTCCGGCAGGTCGCGCTTCTTGCGGAGCGCGTTGAGGGCCGTTCGCAGGAACGTGAGACCGGCGACACCGGGGATCTCCATCGGATACTGGAAGGCCAGAAACACGCCTTTCGCGGCGCGCTCATCGGGCTCCATCTCCAGCAGGCTCTCGCCATTCCAAAGGATGTCACCTTCAGTTACCTCATAGTCCTCGCGGCCGGCGAGAACGTAGGCGAGCGTGGATTTGCCAGACCCGTTCGGGCCCATGATCGCGTGCACTTCGCCTTTTGGCACGACGAGGTCCACGCCCTTGAGGATCATGGTGTCCTCGTCTGCGATCTTTACGTGCAAGTTCCGGATCTCAAGCATCTCCACGTCTCTCCTTCGGGCGCCTTGATGCACGCCCACTTTCATCACCCATCCGGTCTCACGCGTAGGCGGAGCCGGAATTCTTCCCATGACTCTGCGCCAGCCAATAGCGGTCGAAGGCGGCGCTGGCCGTCCGTTCCGCTTCCTCCTGGCGCGTCTTGAGCTGCTCGACCGTTGCGACGAGCACGCTGAAGTCCTTGCCATTCGCTCCTGGGGCCTGCCGCACCCGAGCCAGCTCCGCACTGGCCTTGACGGCTTCGTGCTTCAGGGCATCTGCTGCCGTCTCGGCCTGCAGCCATGCCTGCTCGAGCTGGGCAATATCGGTCGACATCTGTTTCCTCCGCTGAATACCAGAACCCCGGCTCTCGTCCGTTTGGGCCCCGACGCTACCCTCTTGACCGTGCCCCACGTCTGAATGCCGGCCCGGCATGGGCCGGCACCAATTTTCTTACCCCACCGAGCCTTCGAGGCTGATGCCGATCAGCTTCTGCGTCTCGGCCATGAACTCCATCGGCAGCTGCTGGATGACGTCGCGCACGAAGCCGTTGACGATGAGCGCCACCGCCTCCTCCTCCGACAGCCCGCGCTGCATGCAGTAGAACAGCTGGTTGTCGGAAATCTTCGAGGTCGTCGCCTCGTGCTCGAAGTGCGCCGTCGAGTTCTTCGCCTCTATGTACGGCACCGTGTGTGCGCCGCACTTGTCACCGATCAGAAGGCTGTCGCAATTGGTGAAGTTGCGAGCGCCCGTCGCCTTCCGGTGCGCCGAAACGAGCCCGCGATAGGTGTTCTGCGAGTAGCCCGCCGCGATGCCCTTCGAGATGATCCGGCTCGACGAGTTCTTGCCGAGGTGGATCATCTTGGTGCCGCTGTCGACCTGCTGATAGCCGTTCGAGATGGCGATCGAGTAGAACTCGCCGCGCGAGTTGTCGCCGCGCAGGATGCAGCTCGGGTACTTCCAGGTGATGGCAGAACCCGTCTCCACCTGTGTCCAGGAGATCTTAGAGTTGTGGCCGCGGCAGTCGCCACGCTTGGTGACGAAGTTATAGACGCCGCCCTTGCCCTCCTTGTCGCCCGGATACCAGTTCTGCACCGTCGAGTACTTGATCTCCGCGTCATCGAGCGCGATCAGCTCGACCACCGCCGCGTGCAGCTGATTCTCGTCACGCATCGGCGCCGTGCAGCCTTCGAGATAGGACACGTAGGCGCCCTTGTCGGCGATGATCAGCGTCCGCTCGAACTGCCCGGTCTCCTTCTCGTTGATGCGGAAGTAGGTGGACAGCTCCATCGGGCAGCGTACGCCCTCCGGCACGTAGACGAACGAGCCGTCGGAGAACACCGCCGAGTTGAGCGCCGCGTAGAAGTTGTCCGACTGCGGCACCACCGAGCCAAGATACTTCTTCACGAGCTCAGGATATTCGCGGATCGCCTCGGAGATCGGGCAGAAGATGACGCCGGCCTTGGCCAGCTCCTTCTTGAAGGTCGTCACCACCGAGACGCTGTCGAACACCGCGTCGACGGCCACCTTTGCGCCCTGCACGCCCGCCAGCACCTCCTGCTCCTTGAGCGGAATGCCGAGCTTCTCGTAGGTGCGCAGCAGCTCAGGATCGACCTCGTCGAGACTCTTGGGGCCGTCGAGGCCCTTGGGCGCCGCGTAGTAGTAAAGCTCCTCGAAGTCGATCTTCGGATAGCTGACCTTGGCCCAGGTCGGTTCCGTCATCGTGCGCCAGCGCCGGTAGGCTTCCAGCCGCCACTGGAGCATCCACTCGGGCTCGCCCTTCTTCTCCGAGATGAAGCGGACGATGTCCTCGTTGAGGCCCTTCGGGGCCTTGATGCTCTCGATGTTGGTCTCGAAGCCGTACTTGTACTGATCGACGTCGATTTTGCGGACCTGATCGATCGTCTCCTGAACTGCCATGATCTTCTCCGTACGAACCCGTTCTCAAATCCGAATACTTCAGGCCACCGCCCGTTCCCGGCCGCGGCCGGCAATGCTGCTCCACGCAGCAAGGAATGCATCGACATCGCGATCGGTCGTGCTCCACCCCAGACTCACCCGGATGGCCGACCGCGCCACATCCTCCGGCAGCCCAATCGCCGCGAGGACCGTACTTGCGCCGACCTTGCCCGACGAACAGGCCGCCCCGGCACTGATCGCGATGCCCGCCAGGTCGAACCTGATCACCAGCGTCTCGGCCGACATGCCGGGCAGCGCGAGACACGACGTGTTGGGCAGACGCTGCGCTCGTTTGCCGATCACGAGCGCGCCCGGGGCCGCGGCCACAGCCTCCCGCTCCAGCCGGTCGCGCAGCGTCGCAATACGACCGATGTCCGCGAGATCCCGCTTGGCCGCTGCTGCCGCCGCACCGAACCCGGCGATGCCGGGTACGTTCTCCGTGCCGGCCCGGCGCCGCCGCTCCTGCCCGCCGCCCACGACGAGCGGTGCGATGTCGAGACCGTCCTTCAGGATGAGCGCGCCGACGCCCTTCGGCCCGCCGAGCTTATGCGCGGAGAGGCTCAAAGTGTCGACCCCCAAGAGGTCGAAATTCAACGGAATTCGGCCTGCGGCCTGCACCGCGTCCGTGTGAATGAGAGCGCCATGCTCCCGGGCGATTTCGGCGGCCTCGGCCACTGGCTGGATGACGCCGGTCTCGTTGTTTGCTGCCTGCAGCGCCACGAGTACCGGCTGCTCCCCGCCCGACACCTGCTCCAGTGCTGCAGGAATGGCAGAAAGCTCAGCTCTGCCTTCGCCGTCGGCATTGACCTCGATCACCTCGCAGCCGCTGGCCCGTGCCGGCGCCAGCACCGACTCGTGCTCGATGCCCGGCACCAGGATGGCGCCCCAGCCGGCACGCAGAACCGAGCAGTTGGCTTCCGTGGCACCGCTCATGAACACCACCTGCGCCGGTGTCACACCGGCGAGATCGGCCACGCGCTCGCGCGCCTCCTCGACGATCGCCCGCACGCGCCGGCCCTCCGCATGAACAGACGAGGGATTACCCAACGCATCGAGCGCGTCGAGCATCGCCGCGCGCGCTTCGGGCCGCAGCGGTGCAGTCGCGTTATGGTCGAGGTATGTGCGCGCGCTGCTCATTGTGCCGCGACATCCATCCTGCGGGCCAACTGCGGCGCACGCTTTTCCTGTGGCACCCCGTCGAGCACCTCGCGGAGGCTCACGTTCGAGAGGAACACACGGATGTGATCACCGAGCGCGTGCCAGAGGTTGTGGGCGATGCACTTATCTTCGCCGATGCAGCCGACGTCGTCGTCGCCCATGCACCGGGTCATGCGGGTTTCTTCCTCCACCGCGCGCAAGATCTCGGCGACGGTGATGTCGTCCGCGGCCCGTCCCAGCCTGTAGCCGCCCGACCGCCCGCGTGAGCTCTCAACGAGTCCAGCGCGCCTCAGCCTGAGGAAGATCTGCTCCAGGTAGGCAGTGGACAGGTGCTGACGCTCGGCAATGGCCGACAGCGGCACCGCACCTTCGCCTTCATGACTGGCGAGGTCGGCCATCGCCATCACTGCGTACCGGCCTCGCGTGTTCAGCTCCACTGACGCACTCCGCCCGACATGAAACGCCGGCTGAAATCCGCAGCCGCATGCAACTGTTGCAAATTGCTGCGGCAATCGTGATAGAAGGGCCCAGCCGCAGACAAGGGCTGCGGGCCAGCCCGTGGATCTTTCGAACCGTTCTAATCTCGGCCAGACTATGGGAATTCCGAGCCCCGAAGTCAAGTTTTCCTGAGCGCTCGCGGTGCGACTTTCTCGCGATGATGTCGAGTGTCGCTCACCCCGAGCCTTGGCCCGCATAAGAGAGACGACACTCCCGAAAAATCTCGAGGACCTATGCCTGAGTTGATCATCAATGGCCCTGCCGGCCGACTCGAAGCCCGCTACCACCACGAGCCGGCGCGCGACAGCCCGATTGCGCTCATCCTCCATCCGCATCCGCAGTTCGGCGGGACGATGAACAACCAGGTCGTCTATCACCTGTACTACACGTTCGCCGAACGCGGCTTCTCCGTGCTGCGCTTCAACTTCCGCGGTGTCGGACGCAGCCAGGGCTTCTTCGACAACGGCCCCGGCGAGCTGGCCGATGCGGCCTCGGCGCTTGACTGGCTGCAGATCGCCAAGCCTGAAGCGAAGAGCTGCTGGATCGCCGGCGTGTCGTTCGGCACCTGGATCGCCATGCAGCTTCTGATGCGGCGGCCCGAGATCGACGCCTTCATCTGCGTCGCGCCTCCGGCGAACCTTTACGACTTCTCGTTCCTGGCCCCCTGCCCGGCCTCCGGACTGCTGGTCAACGGTGAGCGGGACAGGGTGGTGCCGTCGGCGTCGGTGGCCGAGCTCGCGGCCAAGACGAAGACCCAGAAAGGCATCAGGATCGAGCACGAGATCATCCCTGGCGCCAACCACTTCTTTGAAGGTGACGACAAGATCGCTGCCCTGAAGGAAGTCGTCGGCAATTACGTCGACCGCCGCCTCCCCGAGGTCCTGCGCGCCAAGGGCGAGGAGAAGTAGCGGATCGCGGGCGACGAGTTTTCCCCGTGTCTGTTGCACACCGCTGACGCCCTGAACCGCGCACGAAGATGACGGGTGCGGGGTTACGCGCTTCCAGCCCTCCCCTCGACGGGGAGGGCGGCACGGCGGGAGCCGTGCGGGTGGGGTGGGGCCACGAACGAGACGTCTGCGAAAGAGCCACCCCCACCCCCGGCCTCTCCCCGCAAGGGCGAGGGGAGAAGGTGGGCGCGCGGCTGTCCACTCCGCCACCCGTCACACCGATGCGCCGCAGCATGAGATGGTGCGGCGCTGATCCGGGAAGTTGCAGCGAGCGCTACCGTCCCTCATGGCGCGGGCGCCAGCACACCGCCCGTGAGCGGCTGCGGGACACCGGTCGTGCCGGGATACGTGATGGGCAGCCGCTTGAGTGACCGGACGGCCAGATAGGCCCAGGCCTCGGCTTCCATGCCGTCGCCGTCGAGGTCCACGGCCTCGACGGGGGCGACCGGTGCTTCGAGATGCCAGGCCAGCAGCTCCATCAGATGCTTGTTGCGGCGGCCGCCGCCGGTGACGAGCCAAAGTGCAGGCGGATCAGGAAGCCAACTCAGGCTGCGGGCAACGGCAGCGGCCGTCAGCACCGCGAGGGTGGCAGCACCATCCGCAGGCGAAAGGCTTTCGACGAGGTCCAGCGTGAAGTCGTTCCGGTCGAGCGATTTCGGTACGGGACGCTCGAAATGCGGGTGCATCAGGTATTGCCGCAGGACCTCCTCGTTCGTGGTACCTGAGCGCGCCAAAGCACCATCGACATCACAGGCGCGACCGGTGTGGCGCAGCGCCCAATCGTCGAGCAGCGCGTTGCCGGGCCCGGTGTCGAACGCAAAGAGCCGTCCGTCCTCGCCAATCCAGGTGACATTGGCGACACCGCCGATGTTGAGGAACGCCACCGGACGCTGCGGCAGTCGCGCCGCCAGGGCCCGATGATAGGCAGGTGCCAATGGTGCTCCCTGCCCGCCCGCGGCGACATCGGCTGCACGCAGATCGTAGACCACGTCGATGCCCGCCAGGCTGGCAATAAGACCGCCGTTCCCGAGCTGCACGGTGAGCGCACGCGTGGTCTTGCCGAGGTCATCCTGCAGTGCCGGCCGATGAAGCACGGTTTGACCATGGAATCCGATCACGTCCACATCCGCTGCGGGGATGCCGTGTTCGGACAGAAATGCGGAAACAGCCTCGGCATGCCGCTCCGTCAGCTCCCGCTCGACGTCAGCCAGACAGCCGGGCCGGGCGTTACGATCGGTCAGCGTGCGCGCATCCGCGATGGCGGCTCGCAGGCGCTCCCTGAACTCGGGCGGGTACTCGCGGGAGCCGTGCGGCCCCCGAACCACCTGGTTCTCGCCATCGGACCCGATGAGCGCCAGGTCGATTCCGTCCATGGACGTGCCGCTCATGAGACCCAACGCCCGTAGGAGCTTGCCCATCTGCACCATCCCGTGCATGTTCCCGCGTCAATCGCCAATCGTAAACCGAAAGCCGAGGCGCCGATACCCGGCGCGCCAGTCCATGCCCGCACCAGCTTCCGATTTTCTGCGCATCCTCTCCGAGCGCGGCTTCATCCACCAGTGCTCCGATCTCGAGGGCCTCGATGCGCTTGCCCAGAAGCAGGAGATCGTCGCCTACGTCGGCTACGACTGCACGGCGCCGTCACTCCACGTCGGGCACCTGCTGTCGATCATGATGCTCCACTGGCTGCAGCAGTCGGGCGCCGGGAAGCCGATCACGCTCATGGGCGGCGGCACGACACGGGTCGGCGACCCCTCCGGCCGGGACGAGACGCGCCGCATTCTCTCCATCGAGCAGATCGACGCCAACAAGGAGAGCATCAAGACGGTCTTCTCAAGGTTCCTGCACTTCGGCCAGGGACCGAGAGACGCCATCATGGTCGACAATGCCGAGTGGCTGGCGCCCCTCAATTACATCGAGTTCCTGCGCGATGTCGGCCGGCACTTCTCGGTCAATCGCATGCTGACCATGGACTCGGTGCGGCTCAGGCTCGAGCGCGAGCAGGAGCTGTCGTTCATCGAGTTCAACTACATGATCCTGCAGGCCTACGACTACGTCGAGCTGGCCCGCCGCTATCGTTGCAACCTGCAGATGGGCGGCTCCGACCAGTGGGGCAACATCGTCACCGGCATCGACCTCGGGCGGCGAATGGGTACGCATCAGCTCTATGCGCTGACGACGCCGCTGCTCACCACATCCTCGGGCGCCAAGATGGGCAAGACCGCCGCTGGCGCCGTGTGGCTCAACGAGGATCAGCTCAGCGCCTATGATTACTGGCAGTTCTGGCGCAACACCGAGGACGGCGACGTCGAACGCTTCCTGAAGCTGTTCACGACCCTGCCGCTCTCCGAGATCGAGAAGCTGGCCGCCCTGCAGGGTTCCGAAATCAACGAGGCCAAGAAGGTGCTTGCCACCGAGGCCACCGCGCTGATGCACGGCCGGGAAAAGGCCGAGTCCGCTGCTGAAACGGCACGCACCACTTTCGAGCAGGGTGCGCTTGCAGCCGGTCTGCCGGCAGTGGAAATCCCGAGGGCGGAGCTTGCCGACGGCTTGGGCGTGCTGACGGCGTTTGTCCGTGCCGGGCTCGTCAAGAGCAACGGCGAAGCACGACGGCAGATCCAGGGCGGCGGCCTGCGGATCAACGATCAGGTCGTGAAAGACGATAAGGCCCAGGTCACGTCCGCCGACCTGACGGCCGAAGGCGCCATCAAGCTCTCCCTCGGCAAGAAGCGCCACGTGCTGCTGCGGGCAGTCTGACCGTCCGCAGTCCTGGGCTTCTGGCCCAGAGCGACAGCCGCGCTTCACTTCGTCGTCGTGATCGTCTCGGACGACCAACCCGAGATCACACCGGGAGCGACTGCGCCTGTACGGCGATTCTGATTGGACTTGGCCGGTGCGCCCGAGGAGCGCGACCGTGTGCCGGAGGGCGGCTTCTGCAAGTCGCCCCTCGGAGGCGTCACGGTCTGGTTCGGGGTCATCTGGAACATTTCCCGGAAGATGCCCGGCGCAACCAGCGACAGCGGGTTCACCAGAACTTCCGGCTGCGCCATCGGCCCGCGAATGGCGAACGTAATGCCGAGAATCCCCTCACCCCGCGGACCGGCCAGGATCTGCCCGAGACCCGGGATGAATCCGATTGCCGAGTTGAGCCCCTGCAAAGGAACGTAGGTGCCGCCGATGTTGACTTGGCGTGAGCGGAAATCCGCCTTCCCGCGCAGGGTGGCCCCGACCAGCGGACCCCGGATCTCCGAGTCGCCCATCACGAATTGCCCGTGGCCCAGGGAAAACGGTACGCGCAGCCAGTCGAAGTCGAATGCCTGGCGGACCACGCGCTGCCGGCGTGGCGCCACATAGGGCCGTCCTTCATCCGGGACCTGCAGCACCTCGCTTATCACCGGGTCACCCAGGATCCGGAAGCGCTCGACCCTTAGCACACCCGTTTTTTCCGCCGCGCCGCGTCCGTCGAGATTGACATCCAGCCGCATCCGCCCGCCGACGAGACTCGGGTAGAAGTCGACGAGCCGGAATGCCTGGCCGGCGTCATCCGTCACCGCGACAAGCCGCCGAGGCTGATTGCGCGCATGCTGAAGCTCGACATCGAGCGGCTTTCCGCCATCCAGAATGCCGCGGGCATCGAGCGCAGTTACCTTGCCGTCGCGCCGCGACATCTTCAGCTTCATGTTGCGCAGCGAGACATCAGAGAAGCCCACGACGGTGGCAATATCGGCCTCGAGGTCGAGGCCGGGTGCGCGCCTTTCTTCCCCCGGCCGCTCCTCGCTCAATTCACCGACTGAGAACAGCGCGCGAAAGACGTCCCGGCCATCGTAGGTCGGGCCACGGGCCTTGATGGCCCAGACGTTGTCGTCGCGCAGCTTGCCGCGCACATCGAGGCGCGTGATGATGTTCGCCGAGAACTCCGGGAAGTGGAACTCCTTGAGCTTCTCGTCGGCGTCGAGCCCCATCCAGCCGCTGATGGCAATATCGTCGCCGACGATCTTGAAGTCGGCAAGCTCCAGCTCGTAGCGGCCGTCGCGCCTGACGTCGAACTGCATCACCGCCGCGCGCCCCGGCCGTTTTCGCCAGACCACGTTGTCCAGGACCAGGTCCGCGGCCGTCAGATCCGCCCAGACGTGGATCTGGTGCTCTTGATCGACACTCTTCGTGATCGTGACCTCGACGGGCACCTCGCCGTGGATGAGATGGCCCGGGTCGAGGTCGAGCTGATCGCGATCGGTCCGGTCCAGCGTGGCGGTCAGCCGGAACGGCGGCTGCTTTTCCGGAGGCGCGTCGAAGATATGCTGCCAGGCGAGCTTGACCGGCACGTTGGCGATCAGCAGGTCGCCCCGGGCATCGATGGCCTTGTCAGTGATGTCGAATGCCACCGTGGCGGCTTGCGCATCGTGGTTGCCGATCAACCCGCGCGCGTGTCCATCGATCAGCTTGCCCCGGCCCTCGACCCTGAGGTCCGCAAACGTGATCTCCTTGCGCAGCGGTATCGTGATGGTGAGCGCCGTCTCGACCTTGCCCTCGATCGTATCGCTCTGCACACCGTTGAGTTGAACACCGCCGAACGTCTCATGCTCGACGAGTTCCAGGAGGGCGGAGGCGGAGCTTTCGCCCTGGAAGGCAATCTCGGCGGTCGGATGATCGGAGAACAGGCCGACGGCTGTAAAGCGGCCTGCCTTGAGCGCAATGCTGCGGCCGTTCGCGACGGTGACCGACGCCTCGGGGATGGTGATCTCCAGCGTCGACCCTTCCATGCGGATCAGCGCATTGGGGATCTCGACCGGCGGCAGGTCGGCACCTGGGCGGACCTGGAGGTCAGAGGCCTGTATGGCGATGGAGAGCCGCTGCGCCTCGCTTTGCCCGGCCGCATCGGAACCGCCGACGAACCTGAAGCTGCCGCCCAGCACCTGTCCCCTGGAAATGCTGTCGCGGACCCAGGCTCGCGCATCGCGGCCGAGGGCACGCGGCCAGATGCCGAGAACCGTCGCAACCGGCATGGCGCCCATCTGGCCCTCGAGACGCACGCCGTCTCCGCCCTCCTCCGCTCCGGCATCTGCGGTGAGGTGCAGCTCGCCACCTCCTGCGACGAGCCTCTGTCGAAGAGAAAAGGCCCCGGTCTTGGGCCGGAATGTACCCTCCGTGCGCCACTGCTCGACCGGCACCGCATCCAGATCCGTCTCCTCCGGTGCCAGGCGGCCGTCCACTCCCGAAAGCCGGTAGGTCCAGACCTCCTCACCATGCGGACCGAAGGAGCTCGCGACATCTCCTGCGAGCGTCAAGCGGCTCTTGCCCCACCTGATCGTCGAAGGCTCGATCCTGAGCGTGCGCGCCTCTGGATCGTACCTAAGATCGAGACTTCCGCCCTCGAACAGCAGCGGCAGGTCCCCGGCCCAGGGCAGACGCAGGTCGCCGCGCGCAAGGTCGAGGGAAAAGGTGCCGCCGAGCAGCTTGCCGAGAGAGGTGAGTTGCAGGGTCACATCTCCACTCGCCGGCATGTTCAAGGCGCGAAGCGGTGCAAGGACTGGAATAGTGTCCGCGAGAGCACTCGGGATCAGGTCGCGGACGGAAGCCTTGAGGCTGACCTGCTCCGTCTCTCCGGAAGCTTCCGACCAGAACTGGAGAGTCCACGGACCGCGTCCGGAATCGACGGTAACGCTGCCCTCGATCAGACTGCGCACCGCCTTGTGAGACAGCGCGACATCCGCCTGCGGCACACGCCAGATCCTTTGCTCACCGGCGTGATCGAAGATCAGCGTAGCGTTGCGCAGACCAATTTCGCGCAAGAAAGATGACGCATCGGCTTGCTGCCGCGCACGTGCGGAGGCTTCGGCGATGACCCGGGCAAGATCGAGCTGGCGCAGGGCGACCGGCAATCCCGCCCCGGGATCCTGCCCGCTGTCGGAGAGCTGCTCCGGGACAGGCGCCGGCACGTCGCCACCGCTGGACGCTCCATTTTCGGCCAACCCTGCGGGACGCGTGAAGCTGAACGAGAGCCCGCCCTCCTGGGAATAGGTGAGCAGCAGCCTCGGCTCGATCAGGACGACCTTCTCCGGCGACAGGCGCGCAGACCACAGCCCATCCAGGCTGAGCTCGACCGCAGCCAGCGGCGCGACGGCGACGGGACTGCCGAACTCGTCGAGCAGACGGACATTGCGCAGCCGGAACTCGAGCTCACCCTGATCATTGAGCCGCACCAGGGCATCTTCGATGCTGACACCGAGCCCCGGCATCTCTGCGGCGATACTGCGCGCGACGGGCGCCGCCACCACCTTGAGCGAGATGGGGCCATACAGGATACGCACATAGAAGACGCTGACCGCCAATACCGTCAGCAGGAGCAGCGGCAAGAGGTACTTGCCGCAGGCCCAGCACGGCCTCGCGACGGCGCGGGTTACCGTGAGTGCACGTTGGACATGCGGGTTGGAGCTGCCGGCCTCGATCGTTCGGCGCAAGGGACCTGCGGCTGCACGTGGCCTCCTGGTCACGCTCGTTCCTCTCGTCAGCCTACGCCCCGCCATGTCCAAGAGTTCGATTCACCACCTTCACCGGGCAGAACGCGGGCGCAGCAACGGCGCCCCGGCACGTCGGCTGCTCAACTGACGCCGCCGCCGGCACACTCGACTCTGACCGAGAATCACTGCTTGCGGTACCGCGATCTGATACGTTACGTCCACGAACGATGTGAGAGCGCAAAGCGTCGAAAGAAAGGCATGGGATGGTGCAGGAAGGGGATGAGGCGCCGGATTTCGAGCTGCCCACTGAAGACGGCGGCATCCGCTTGAGCAAGCTGCGCGGCAAGCCCGTGGTCGTCTATTTCTACCCCAAGGACGACACCTCCGGCTGCACGGCCGAGGCCCGCGACTTCAATGCCCTGAGGAGTGCGTTCGCAGAAGCGGGCGCAGAGGTCATCGGCATTTCGCCTGACAGCGTGGCAACTCACGCCAAGTTTCGAGAAAAGCACAGCCTGCAACTGACATTGGCAGCAGACGAGGAGAAATCGGCAGCCAACGCCTATGGTGTCTGGGTCGAAAAGTCCATGTACGGACGGAAGTATATGGGAGTCGAGCGATCGACGTTTCTGGTCGACAGTGCAGGAAAGATTGCGAAGATCTGGCGAAAGGTGAAGGTGCCGGGCCATGCCGAGGCCGTTCTTCAGGCCGTCCGCGACCTGACATCCTGACCCTCAACCATGGCATTCAATCCGCCTCATCCAGCAGTGACCATGGCCCGGACGCGTGCTAGTGTGCGCGCGTGCTGCGTTGATTACCCTGCAGCCCAGGGGGGAGTGGCTGTCGCACGCGGGGGTGCGATCGCCCGCTTGCCCGTCCCGGGGGCGTGACGAGAGCGAGTGGAGGTGCGTATCCATGTTACCCAGCTTTTCCAACAAGAAGGCCGAGAGCGGCGGTGCATTCGGCGCGGCTGGCGGTGCTGCGACGCCTGGCAGCTCGTCTGTCATGCCGCGGGCCGGGCGCAACGGCGCCAGCCTTTCGGTCATCGGCCCTGATCTGACCATCATCGGCGACCTTGTCTCCAACGGCCAGGTGCAGGTCGATGGCGAAGTGCAAGGCGATATCCACGGCAGCCACATCGTTATCGGCGAAGGCGCCCGTATCACCGGCGGCATCGTCTCCGAGGAAGTGGTGGTCCGCGGAACCGTCGAAGGGTCAATCCGCGGCCGGAAGGTGATGTTGCAGGCCGAAAGCAAGGTCGAAGGTGACATCTATCACAAGTCGCTGGCCATCGAGCAGGGCGCCTACTTCGAAGGCAAGTCCCGCCGCCTGGAGGATCCGCTCGCCGGTGTTCAAAGACCAGAGCTGCCGGCGGCCGCCACTCCGGCCTACGACTGACATCCCACCTGCGAAAACCAGATGGGGCGCCGATCCGATGTGGGAGGAGCAATCTCACGTGGGATCAGCGCCTCATGGAATCGCAACTCACTGAATTGTCCAGGGCGCCACCGTCAGCCGCGTCCCGCCGAGTTGCTCGAACGTCCGCGTCCGGCACGTGAAGACGATGACCTGGTGAGCTTCCGCCGCCTGCCGGAGCGCGTCGAACAGCAATTCGATGCGGTTGTCGTCGGAGTAAACCAGCGCGTCGTCGAGAATGAGCGGAGTCGGCCGTCCGGCGTCGGCCAGCAGACGCGCAAACGCCAGACGCACGAGTACGGCGATCTGTTCCTGGGTCCCGTCGCTGAGCGCCGCCAGCGGCTCGCGAGCGGCACCGCGGGCAATGGCATCGATGCCGAGATCCCGGTCGAGGCCGACCCTCGCCCCCGGAAACACGAGGTGCATGTAGGGCTCGAGACGCCGCAGGACGGGCCTGAAGTAAGCCTCGCGCGATTGCTGCTCCACGTCCGATAACGTCTCGAGCAGCAGGTTCAACGCGGCCAGCTCGCGCTCGAACTGGCGCACCTGTTCGTCCAGAGCGGCAACCTGGCCCTCGAGCTCCTGCACCTTCGCCGAAATGCCATCCTGCCGGTCGCGCTCGAGCTGAGCTTCAAGGACGGCGAGATCACGTTCGAGGCGAGCGACCTCTTCGGCCACGCTCTGCTGCTGTCGCTGCGCTTCGGCCAGATCGGCTTCGAGCGCCCGCATCGCCGCGTCGTCCGGCGCTTTCTCCCGCCATGCGCCGCGCTCCCGGACAGCCTCATTGACCGCCTGCCGGGCTGTGGAGAGAGCGGATTCCACCTCGGCCAGCCGCCCTGACCGTTCCTCGACGGGCGGAAGCTCCCTGGCCAGTGCTTGAAGACGTTCCTCGCGGGCCCGGCTCGCGGCGGTACTGCGAGCCAGCTCCTCTCGGATCCTGGCATGATCCTGGGTCAGACGGTCCAGTTTCTGCTCCGATTCACGAAGCGTGATCGACAGGCGCTCGATAACGGCTTCGATTTCGGAGCGTTCCGGCAAATCTGAGCCATCGACGCCCCCTTCCTGCGCCAGCTCCGAAAGCCGTTCCACCTCCTCGGCGAGGGGCTTCAAACCGTCGGGCGCGCGGGTGGCGACACGATCCTCGGTTTGCGCCAGCTCGCGCTCCAGTCGATGGCGCTCCTCCAGCCGTTGCCGTGCCGTTCGCAGGTCGGGTGCGCCCATGGCCGCCAGGAGGTCGGCGAGAACGGAGCGATGTGCCTCCAGGTCGGCCTGATCCTCCTCGATGCTCTCAGAAACCGCTGGATCGATCGTGATGGCGCCTATCCCCTCGATCTCGAGCGTGAGGGGGCGTGACGGCGTCAGCACGGCGCCATCGTCTACCGCCTTGCCACCCGTACGGATCTTGCCTGCCGCACCAGACTGATAGGTAATGCGCACCTTCGGCAGCTGCGCCGTGATCCGCGCCTCGAGTGCTTCGATACTGCTCGCCTCGCGTGCTGCTGCGGCAACCCGCTCGTTGGTGACGCCCACCGAAGCCAACCGGGCTCGAATCTCCTCAGCGCGCCGAGCGGCCATTTGCGCCTCGGACAGACGCTGCGAGGTGTCGGCGAGCCGGGCCACCGCCTCACGCTGGCGGTCGATCTGTGCACGGTCGCGAAGCCGCCTTTGTTCTGCTTCGAGCGCCGAACGCAGCTCCTCCCGCTCTTCGCGGGCCTCTTCAAGTGCCTTGCCGAGACCCTCCAGCGTTTGCTTCAGCTCATGCTCTCTCGACTGAGCTGCAACAGCCGCCGCTTCGTGCTCCCGGACCTCTTCCAACATGCGCACTAGCAGATCGTGAGCCTGTTGCGCCTCGGCAAGCCGACTCTCACACGCCTGCACCCTGGCTTCGGCGAGGTTCAGCTGTTGGCGGGAGGCCGCCGCCGTATCCAGATCCGCCTTGAGCTTCCGAGCGCGCTCGCGGATGCCCGCCACCGCTTCAGGATCAGTGAGCATCGCGCGGCGGGAGCGCAGAGCCGAAACACGGCCCAGCCGATCGGCCGCCGCTTGTGCTTCGGCTCGCGCGGCCTCCAGCGCCTGCATCGCTGCATTCCGGCTCGTAACGGCTTTTGCGTACTCCCCGGTGGGGCGGGGTGGCTTGTGGTCTGTGACGAGCTCCCGGCGCTGTTGGATCACTTTGGCCCGCACAGCTCTCAGATCATGGCCGCCACTGCTTGCCGCTGCGATCTCGCGATCGATCACCTGACTGAGCTGCTCGCGCTCGCCCTCCTTGGGCGAAACAGGTTGCAGGGACATGCCCTGCTCCAGCCACAAGAGGCCTAACCGGTTCTCTCCCCCGTTACCGCCGATCAGCTCCAGCGCGCGCCGGTGGGCCTCGTCGCCGCGCGCGACCACCTTGTCCGCCGTCAGATCGGTCAGCACCGCCTGCCTTTCACTCAGGTACTGCTTTCTGAGCCGCCAGAGCCTGCCATCGGCTTCGAAATCAGCCTCGACCATTGGCGCGCCGCCGCCATAGGGCCGCAAGCGTTCAACGGACCTCGACTGCGCGGAATGCCGCGTCGTGAAAAGGGTTTGCAAAGCCCGGAGAATGGTCGACTTGCCGAGCTCGTTGGGACCGGCCAGCACATCGAGGCCACCGGACAGCCCTTCCAAGGCGACCGGCTCGGAAAAGCACCCCAACTCACGCACTCTGACAGCGCGGATCTTCATGCCCGCTCTCCCCCGCGTGCATCCTGCCAAAGCAGATAGAGCTTGCGAAGGGCGAGCGAGGCGGCCGGAGCCTTCTCGCTTGCCTCATTGCGCGCCGTCGTGCTCAGCAGCTCCGCAACGCGGCGCAGGTCGCCCGCTCCGAACTCCTCCAGCTCCACATTTTCGGGGAGCACTTGCAGTGCTCCGTAGTCGACCGAAAGGTGGAACAGCCGCTGTTCGAGAGCTGCCAACCGGGACTCCGCATCGGACCAGGTGGATAGTGATGCCGTCCCTCCGAGCGCCAGCTTCAGAAGCAATCTCTCCTGCTGTGCCACCGTCGCAGCGATGCTTTGCTCGAAGATCGCCAGCGTCTCCGGACCCGTGATCGTGAGAGTACGTTTCCACCACGTATAGTGTGCCGTAGGATGACGTTCGACCGCGATCGGCTGACCCTGGCCGCCAGTGCGAACCACCAGTGCGAAGCCGGGTTCGTTGTCGGGGAAGCGGTCCGGCTCCGGAGTCCCCGAGTACCAGATGCGGTCCGAAATCCGCGTCACGCCGTGCCAGTCGCCAAGCGCCAGATAATCGAGGCCGGCGAGCTCCGGACGGTTCGGCGCTATCGGCACCGCAGGCTCACCCTCCTCGCCCCCGAACCCCTGAATGGACCCGTGTGCAAGACCGATCCTGTACTGCGCTGCTGGTGTCTCCGCCGTACCCATCCAGGAGGTTGGATCGTCTGACATGGAGCGCGACGTCAGTGGTGCCGGAAGCAGCGCAATGTCCTCTGCGATCATCTGGACCCGGGGCTCCAGATGCAGCTGCACATTTTCCGGCAGGCCGAACCGGATGAGCCGCTCCCAGACACCACCGGCCTGCGCGGGGTCGTGGTTGCCGGGAAGCAAATGCCAGGTCACATCCTGCTCGCGGCCAAGCCGTTCGAGCGACTGCCGAAGGTCGCGGTCCGCCACATCCGGTGAATCGTATACGTCGCCCGCGACCAGCGCATGCCGCGCGCCGGCTTTCCGCGCCAGGGCAGCAATCCGCCCTATGATGTCGAGGCGTGCCTCGCGCAGCAAGGGCACCTTTTCGGCAGGAAATCCGGCGAACGCCTTGCCGATCTGCCAGTCGGCCGTGTGAACGAACGTGAACGTCATGGCGAGATCATGTTCCTATTCTGTTCTCGTGGCAAGAGCCGGTTTCGCCGGGCGGCCGCGACCCTGTGGATATCCGGTCGGCAGTTGCGCCGAGGCAGCGCATGGCCCATGAATCTGCCGCGTTCAAGGCCTTGTGTGCCGGGGGTGAGCATGTCCACAGATGTCGAAACCATCGTAGTCGGCGCGGGCGTCGTCGGACTGGCGATCGCACGCGCCCTGGCCGAATCCGGGCGGGAGGTGATGGTCCTCGAGCAGCACGGGCTCATCGGCTCGGAGACGAGTTCCCGCAACAGCGAGGTGATCCACGCCGGCATCTATTATCCGCCGGGGAGCCTGAGGGCGCGGCTCTGCGTGGAGGGCAAGGAACGGCTCTACCGGTTCTGCGCGGAGAACGGCGTTTCTCACGAGCGCTGCGGAAAACTGATCGTCGCCACCGCCGAGGAGCAGCTTCCGAGGCTGAAGGCGATTCGCGAGACGGCGACCCGCAATGGCGTGGATGATCTCGTCGAGCTGACAGCAGAAGCAGCGCGGGACCTCGAGCCGGAGGCGCGCTGCGTGGCGGCCCTGCTTTCTCCCTCCACGGGCATTGTCGACACGCACGGACTGATGCTGGCGCTGCAGGGACACGCGGAAACGCACGGTGCGCAAATCGTGCTGGGCAGCGCGGTTACTCAGGTGAGTGCGGACCGGCCAGGAGTGTTTTCAGTGCATACCGGGGCAGCCGGCGAGGATATGGCTATCACCTGCCGAAAGCTCGTGATCGCAGCGGGGCTGCATGCTTCGCGGCTTGCCGAAACGCTGTCTTACCCCTCGGGCTACCGGCCGCCACCGACGTATTATGCCAAGGGTCAGTATTACGCGCTGTCGGGCCGTTCACCGTTCAACCGCCACATCTATCCGATGCCGCATGGAGCCTGGCTCGGGCTGCATGCAACGGTGGATCTGTCGGGGCGCTGCAAGTTCGGCCCGGACATCGAATGGATCCCGGAGATCGATTACTCGTTCGAGCCGGAAAAGCTGGCGAAGTTCCTGGATTTCATTCGCGCCTATTATCCGGGCCTCGATGCCGAACGTCTGCATCCGGACTACACGGGCATACGCCCGAAGCTCTATCGAGAGGGCGAGCCGGTTCCTGATTTCGCATTTCATGCCGAGGCCGAGCACGGCCATCCGGGGCTCGTCATGCTCTTCGGAATCGAGAGCCCCGGCCTGACAGCTGCGCTCGCCATCGGGGATTACGTCAAGCAGATACTGTAAGAGGCCTTGGCTGGCTGGTTCACCTCACCGCCGCTCCCCCGCTGCAATCTGGCGCTCGACGAACATCGAATAGCGGGACATGCTGAAGCAGAAAATCCAGAACACGATCCCGGCGAACACGTAACCGGTCATCGCCGTGTTCGGCGAGAACCACTTGGAGTCGGACAGGTTCTGCTGGACGATGCCGAGCAGGTCGAACAGCCCGATGATGAGCACGAGGCTCGTGTCCTTGAAGAGGCCGATGAACGTATTGACGATCCCGGGGATCACCAGCTTGAGCGCCTGCGGCAGGATGATGAGCCCCATTTTCTGCGGGTAGGTGAGCCCCAGGGCATCGGCGGCTTCGTACTGGCCACGCGGAATGGCCTGCAGGCCGCCGCGGATGACTTCCGCCAGATAGGCAGCCGAGAACAGCGCCACCATGATGAGCGCGCGGACCAGCTTGTCGATGGTCCACCCATCCGGCAGAAACAGCGGCAGCATCACGGAGGCCATGAACAGCACCGTGATGAGCGGCACGCCGCGCACGAACTCGATGAAGGCCACGCTCACCCAGCGCACGATGGGCATGTTGGAGCGCCGGCCCAGCGCCAGCAGGATGCCGATCGGGAACGCGCCCGCGATGCCGACGCTCGCCACCACCAGCGTGACGAGCAGCCCGCCCCACAGCTCCGTCGGCACCACGTTGAGGCCGAGGCCGCCATAAAGCAGCAGGAATGCCAGCACCGGAAACACTGCCAGCATATAGATGGATAGGTAGAGCTTGCCGCGCACCCATGGTGTCATCAGCGGCACGAGGCCGGCGACAGCGAGAATGTAGGTGAGATCGACTCGCCAGCGCTCAGCTTCAGGGTAGCGCCCGTACATGAACTGGCTGAACTTGGCCGTCACGAACGGCCAGCAGGCACCGGCGTTCTGCCGGGTGCAGGCGGATCCGTCCGCGCCGGTCCAAGTGGCGTTGAGGACAGCCCAGCCGACGAAGCCCGAAATCGCCACGTAGGCGATGTAAAGGCCGATCAGCGTGAGGAGCGTATTGGTCCAGCTCGAGAAGAGATTCTCCCGCGCCCAGGCCGCCGGTCCTGTCGTGGATCGCGGCGGCGGTCGCATTTTGGCGAGGGAGACTTCAGCGGCGAT
>JAWLCO010000074.1:0-19571 GCA_041687075.1 Hyphomicrobiaceae bacterium
GGTAGGCTTCACGAGCGGCAGGCGCTCGAAATCAGCGGTGTTGGGCTTGAGGTCGGCGCGCGGAACGGGAAGGTTCGTCATCATCACCCTTTGTTCTTCATCTCGTGGTCGCAAGCGGGCGAGCGTGCCCGGCGACTGCACCGAATCGACAGGCTCGCATATGAGGCTGAGATAGAGGCGAGCCAAGGGCTGCGGTCCGGCCCGAACTATTCCTGCAGGATCAGGACATCGCCCCGCATCTCGGCGCGGCTGAGCCGCCCGATGAACGTCATGCCGAGAAGCGTGGTTCCGAGCCGGCCAGGCTCGCTCACTGCAGCTCTGACGTCATATAGCGTAATATCGCCGATGCTGACACTGTCGAGCATGACGGGCGCGACCTTCGCGATCCCGTTGGCGGTGCGCACGCGCGCGGTAAAATCCCCGGGACGGACGTAGATGCCCGCGCTCTCGGCATCCTCGTAGCTCAGCGCCACCATGGACGCGCCGGTATCGACAAGGACGGGGACGGGGCGGCCGTTGATGCGGGCCGATGCGCTGAAGTGGCCGTGCGCTCCGGCGTGCAGCTCCACCTTGCCGGGCGAGCTCCGGTCAGGCTCCTCTGCCGTATTGATGCGCGGTGGCGGGGCGCGATCAGGCATGTAGACGGCAAGCGTGTGCGAAACGCCTGCCTTGAGCTCGTCGAACCAGACGACCGTGGCGATGCCAACCAGCGAGACGAGAAGCCACTTTCCTGCCTCGCTCAGTGCGAGCCTCACGCCGGACGACAGCCGCATCTCGCCAATCCCGCAACCGCTTGCGACGCCGCCGCGGCGATACCGGAGACCGCATTCCAGTGTTCCTGTTGATCTCGAAGCTCACGCACGAGACCGGCATCGAGCACGGGCAAACTTCGAAATCGGGACACTAGCTGCGCAGCGTCAGAAACTCTCCCGAGAACTCATATGAGCGCAGCCGCCTTAAGAAGTTCATACCGAGAAGGCTCTCATTGAGCACACCGGGTCTCGCCACAAGCGCATCGACATGATCGAGCCGGATGGGCCCGACCGCGACTTGGCGCAACCGCACGGCTGCCGTGTAGGCGGTGCCATTGGCCGTCTGCACGGGGACGGAGTAGTTGAGCCTGTCGACATCGATGCCGGCCAGCCGCGCATCCGCGGGCCTGAGCACGATGGTGGAAGCGCCGGTGTCGACCATCATGGTCACGGGTGCGCCATTCACCTGCATGCGGATCGAGAAATGCCCATCGGGGCGGCGGCGCACGCGGACGGCCTGTTCGCCTCTCTCACCGCCGTTGTAGATGACCGTCTCGCCGGGCGGCAGCAGCTCGCCCGCGACCCGGCGGGTGAGATACGTGACCTCGTCGCGGAAGCTGTAGACGGCCACCAGCGCGAAGGCGATCAGGACCCAGATCGCGAAATCCTTGAAGGCCTGTCCGAACCGGCCGCGATACGAGCCCGCCAGCGACGCGGAGAAGTACAGAAGCAACGCGCCGCCTGCAACGAGCCCCGCGAAGCTCGCAGCATCAAGGCCCGCGATCGTCCCCTGATCCTCTGCGAGCACCAGAATGAGCCCGCCAGTCGCCAGCACCAGGAGCAGAAACCATAGCATCGGATCACCCCGCTCCCGGCCGCGTGCGATGCACAGGCATGGCCGATCTCGGCCCTCTGATGCCAGGCTCGATGAATGGATAAGCCAAGCGACCACACCCCGCCGCATCCACGAGTGGTTCGTCCAAAAATCTAGGGTGGCGAGCAGGCTGGCGCAACGCTGTTGGCCTGGAGGAATGCTGTTCTAGCGTGCTCCGCCTGCGACCTTGGCCACCGGCCGCTTGAGCCTCGGAGGCCTCGACGGACGATGCAGGACCTCGACGACGTTCTCGTTCCCGTGGTGGTCACGGAGCGGGGCGGACCGCTCCGCCTGCAGCACGCGCTTGCGGGGCAGCCGCACGATCGCCTCGGTGCCCTTGCGCAGCTCGGAGCGCAGCTCGAGCGTGCCGCCGTGCAGGTCGACCAGGCTCTGCACAATGGAAAGTCCGAGCCCGGTGCCGCCCTCGGCCGTGCGATGCGCCAGCGATCCCTGGCCGAAAGCCTGCAGAACTTTCGGGAGTTCCTCCTTCGGAATGCCCGGACCCGTATCACGGACGCTGAAGAACTGTCCGCCATCCTCCGTCATGCCGGTCGCCAGCGTGATCTCGCCCCCGCGGGGGGTGAATTTCAGCGCATTCGACAGCAGGTTGAGGCAGACCTGACGCAGGGCGCGCTCATCCCCCCACACCTGCGGGAGCTCCTCATCGAACTGCTCGATGATTTGCTGGCTCTTGCTCTCGGCTCTGAGCTTCAGCAGCCGATGACAGTCGTCCACGACATCGACGAGCCGAATCGGCTCCTCGTTCAGCTCATAACGACCCGCCTCGATGCGCGACAGGTCGAGGATCTCATTGATCAGCTTGAGCAGGTGACTGCCGCTCTGATGAATATTGGTGGCGTACTCCTTGTACACGGGGCTCGTCAGCGGCCCCATCACCTCCGACTTCATCACTTCCGAGAAGCCGAGGATGGCGTTGAGCGGTGTGCGAAGCTCATGGCTCATGGTGGCGAGGAAGCGAGACTTCGCGGCATTGGCGGCCTCGGCGCGCCGGCGGGCTTCATCGGAAATCGCCTTGGCCTCTTCCAGCTCGGCGATCAGGTCGTCCTTCTCGGCACGCAGCTCGAACATGGCGACCGTGGTGCGCTTCAGGCCCTTGGCCAGGAAGATGAAGTAGACGTGCACGCCGGCGGCCATCATGGCCAGCGCCATGTAGAAAACGTCCTCGAGCATCACGAGGCGCGTCACCACAGCCAGCGTCATCGGAATGGTGCCGACGTAGAGAATCGGCATCACCGTCGACGCGAACGTCATGCGGATCGCCAGCACGACGATGAGCGAGGCGAAGACGAAGACGTTGGACGATACGAGGTGATCCTGCGAGACCGGCCCCGTCGCATCGAAACCGACCAGAGCAAAGCCGGCCCAGGCCAGTCCGTTGATGGCTTCTGCCAGAATCAGGCGCCGGCGCCAGACGGCCGTGTCGAGCTCGGCGCTCGGGGTTGACAGAAACCGGCAGCAGCATTCAAGCAGCACCACCTTGGCGGCGATGACCAGGAACAGCCACATGATGGCTTCGGTCCACGGCGCCCAGAACATCGAGGCCAGCGAAAAGATGACCGCGAGCAGCAGAATCGTCGCCTGCGCCGACAGCTCGTTGCGCACGAAAACCAGCAGCAGGTCGTACTCGAAGTCGGGCTGAGTGTTGCCTCGCGCCAGCCGCTCACGCGTCTCGCGGAGCCGTGCATCCGCTGTGCTGGTGCGGGGCGCACGGCCCGAAATTGTCATCGCTTCACTGGCCATCACGTCCGCCATCATGGGCGACTCGCAGAAGGGCTGGAAGGGTCCTCACCCGCCGACGTTCGATATCCCATTTGCAGCCCCCGCGTGCGACTGTTCACGGAAGTTACTAATTCCGCGTTTACTTGGAGATCGCCTCCAGGGCGATCATTGACGATGATTGCAATGTTAAATTGAAGAATGGTTGCGGCAGAAGCGAAGGGCTGGTGAAAATTGAGGCCCACCCTCGGATCCGAAGCCAGGTACAGAATAACGGATGGTCGTGGGCTGCAATGCCGCGCCGAAGGGGATTGGCGCGGCGGGCCGGGCGTGGAAGAGTTGGCCCCGCTGGTGCGGGCAGCGCCTTTTTCGAGTTCCCGTTTCGTGAGGAGGACCACTTGAAGCTCATCGATCAGGCCCAGGCGCCAAATCCGCGCCGGGTTCGCATCTTCCTGGCCGAGAAAGGCATTTCAGTTCCGACAGAGCAGGTGAACCTCATCGATCTCGAGCACCGCTCGGCAGATTTCGCGGCGAAGAACCCCTTCCAGCAGGTGCCCGTGCTGATCCTTGACGACGGGACGGCCATTGCCGAGAGCGTGGCCATCTGCCGCTATTTCGAGGAGCAGCAGCCAGAGCCGCCGCTGCTCGGCCGCGATGCGATGGGCCGTGTCATGGTCGAGATGTGGCAGCGCCGGATGGAGCTTGGTTTTCTGTATCCCGTGGCCCACTGCTTCCGGCATTCGCATCCCGCCATGGCCGAGCTGGAGAAGCCACAGGTGAAGGAGTGGGCCGAGGCCAACCGCCCGCGCGTTCTCAAGATGCTGACCTGGCTCGATCAGGAGCTGGCCGGACGGCCTTACATTGCCGGCGACGAATACACGATCGCCGACATCACCGCGCTGGTCGCCATGGACTTCATGAAACCGGCACGGATCGAGCGCCCCGGCGACCTGAAGAACGTTGCGCGCTGGTACGAGGAGGTATCCTCGCGCCCGAGCGCGAAGGCCTGAGCGGCAGGGAGACCTCCTATCATGAAGCTGACGTTCATCGGCAGCGGGGATGCGTTCGGATCAGGCGGACGGCTGCAGACGTGCTTCCATGTCGACACGGGCAAGGGCGCCTTTCTCATCGACTGCGGCGCCTCGGCCATGATCGGCCTGAACCGGTTCGGAATCGATCCCAACACGATCAGCACCATCTACATCTCGCACCTGCACGGCGACCACTTCAGCGGGCTCGTCTGGTTCCTGATGCACGCCTACTACATGAGCAAGCGGACCGAGCCGCTGACCATCGCCGGGCCGCCAGGAATCGAGGAGCGCTATCGGGCTGCGACGGAGGTGCTGTTTCCGGGGTCCAGCGGCATCAGGCGCCGGCACCCGGTGGAGTTCGTCGAGTACGGCATCGAGCAGCCCGTGCGAATCGGGCAGGCGGCGTTGACCGCCTACGAGGTCTCGCACCCGTCCGGTGCGCCTTCCTGCGCGCTGCGGCTGGAGATCGGGGAGAAGATCCTCTCCTACTCCGGCGATACGCAGTGGGTCGAGAGCCTCATTCCGTGCGCCACCGGCGCCGACCTGTTCATCGCCGAGTGCTACGGTTACGACAAGCCGGTGCCGTACCACACGAACTGGGCTACGCTGTCGCCCAACCTGGCGCGGCTGGGGGCGAAGCGCGTGCTCATCACACACATGAACAACGATATGCTGGCCCGGCAGGATGAAGCCCGCGCCGCAGGCGTGCTGCTGGCAGAGGATGGCCTCGTCGTCGACATCTGAGCTCACCCGCCCCGAGGCAGAGCTCGAGGCGCTCGTCGCGCAGATCCGGCGGTGCCGCATCTGCCGCGATGCGCCGAAGGGCAAGCCGCTCCCGCACGAGCCGCGGCCCGTGCTGCGTGTCAGCGCGACTGCGCGGATTGCCGTCTGCGGGCAGGCGCCGGGGACGCGCGTCCACGCCTCTGGCATGCCGTTCACGGACCCATCGGGCGATCGCCTGCGTGCATGGATGGGCGTGACGCCGGAGGAATTCTACGACGTCAGCCGGATCGCCATCGTGCCGATGGGCTTCTGCTTCCCCGGTCTGGACGAGAAGGGCGGCGATCTGCCCCCGCGGCGGGAGTGCGCTCCCCAATGGCGCGATCAGGTGCTCGGCCAGCTTCGCCAGCTCGAGCTGGTCCTTCTCGTCGGGCAATACGCGCTACGCTGGCACCTGGGACCGCTCGCGCGGCGTGGTCTGACCGATACGGTGCGCGACTGGCGGGCCGTCATGGCCCTGTCAGAGCGACCCCGCTGCATTCCACTACCGCACCCTTCCTGGCGCAACAATGCCTGGATCAAGAAGCATCCCTGGTTCGAGGCCGAGCTGCTGCCGGTATTGCAGAACGAGGTGCGGCGCTTGTTGAGGGGCTCTAGTTTTCCGGGACCCAGGAACGCTGGCGCGTAGGCCATCCTGGGTCCCGGACTGCGAGAGCCGCGCTATGATGCGGCCGCTCGGCCGGGCTCGCCGGAGACCGTCAGGCGGCAGCCCTTTCACCACCCGGCGGCACCAGTGCGGCTTCCCGGCAATCGAGAGCAGGGCTCCATCCGAGCCAGCGCTTGCGGTCGGCCTGGGCCTCGAGGTCGTCCCGCAGGAAACCGAGGTCGAATCCGGCCTTCTTGAGCGCCGCCAGCACGCAGTCGACGGACTGACTGCGGGCGCTGGCGGCGGCCCAGACGATGGCGGAACGCAGCCCGGACTGGCAATGCGCGAGGACGGGGCCATCAAGCCCGTTCAGCGCATCGGCCATGGCTTCGACAACGCCATTCGCAAAGAGCTCGTGCTTCGCGGCAGGGATGTGCTGAAACCGGAGCCCGGCACGCCAGGCGAGCACCGCCTCCTCGCGGCCGGTCATCTGGTCTTTCTCCTCGTCGTCCGGGCGGTTGCTGATGACCGACCTGAACCCGAGCGCCGCGAAGCGGGCAAAATCCTCCGGTGCCGGCATGTCGGTCACCGCGAAGTTGGGCGTGATGTAGGTGATCTTTCTCATGGCTCATGACCCTGAAAGGCAGGTGCCGGACGGGACGCTCGAACCGGCGGACTGCGGAGGATTATGGCGTCCACATATCCGCTGGACAACGGCTCACAGCTCCGCTAGTAGAAAAAAATACCAAATTGCCCGACGAAACTTCTATCTGGCAAAAATCGTGTCGCAGAACACGTTTCTGAGAGGAACGGGTTCTCACAACGCGGGGATTTGCATGCTCGACGCCATGGATCTCAAGATCCTGCGCATTCTGCAGGAGGACTGCACGCTGCCCGTGGCCGAGATCGGCAAGGCGGTCGGGCTGTCCACCACGCCTTGCTGGCGGCGCATCCAGAAGCTGGAGGAGGCGGGTTACATCCAGCGCCGGGTCGCCCTGCTCGATCCCAGGAAAGTGGGGGCGGGGGTGACCGTGTTCGTGTCCATCAGCACCAGCCAGCACACACTGGAATGGCTGGAGCGCTTCCACGCCGCGATCGTCGAGTTTCCGGAGGTCGTCGAGTTCTACAGGATGAGCGGGGCGGTCGACTATCTGCTCCGGGTCGTGGTGCCGGACATCGACGCCTATGACCGCTTCTACAAGAAGCTCATCTCGAAGATCGAGCTGACCAACGTCTCCTCGGCCTTCGCCATGGAGCAGATCAAGTTCACGACGGCCCTGCCGCTGGACTACGCGGAAGCCGTAGCGCGGTGAGTGCCAGGTTGCGACTACGGAACGGCCCGGTTTCCATGCGCTTCGATCGGCGGCTATATTCGAACTGACGAATTCTTGTTGAGCCTGTCCGCAGGTAATGGCAGTCTCACGAGCCGGAACGCATGGTGTCGGAATGCGACACCCAGCGCAAAGAAACAGGGGAGAAACGTCGCTCATGCCGGCCGGGGAACCGAAGATTGCGCTCTCTCAGCCCGTCGGCGACACCGTCAAGACGACGACCTGCTACATGTGCGCCTGCCGTTGCGGCATCAAGGTGTACCTGAAGAACGGCAAGGTCCGATACATCGAGGGGAACCGTGACCACCCGGTGAACAAGGGCGTGCTGTGCGGCAAGGGCTCCGCCGGCATCATGCAGCACTACTCGCCGGCACGGCTGAAAGCGCCCATGAAGCGCGTCGGCCCGCGCGGCTCGGGCGAGTTCCAGGAGATCAGCTGGGAAGAGGCACTTTCCACTGCCACGCAGTGGCTCGGCGAGGTGCGCGCGAAGGACCCGAGCCGGCTCGCCTTCTTCACCGGCCGCGACCAGTCGCAGGCGCTCACGGGCTGGTTCGCGCAACAGTACGGCACGCCCAATTTCGCGGCCCACGGCGGGTTCTGCTCGGTCAACATGGCGGCGGCCGGGCTCTATACATTCGGCGGCTCGTTCTGGGAGTTCGGCGAGCCGGATTGGGAGCGGACCAAGTACTTCATGCTGTTCGGCGTGGCCGAGGATCACGCCTCCAACCCCATCAAGACCGCGCTCGGCAAGCTCAAGGCCCGCGGCGTCAAGATCGTCGCGATCAATCCGGTGCAGACCGGCTACAACGCCATCGCGGACGAGTGGATCGGCATCAAGCCCGGCACGGACGGCATGCTGGTCGGCGCGCTGATCCATGAGCTGTTCCGGACGCAGAAGATCGATCTCGAGTATCTGGTCCGCTACACAAATGCGCCTTGGCTGGTGATCCGCGATCCGGGCGCGGCCGACGACGGGCTGATCGCCCGCGGCGAGAACGGCAAGCCGCTCGCTTTCGACAAGAAGACCGGCGCGCTCGCTGACGCAACTCTGGCGGATATCGCCCCGGCGCTGGTCGGTGAATACAAGCTCCCGGACGGACGCACGGCGGTTCCGTCGTTCACGCTGCTGGCGGAGCGATTCCTGTCTGCCGAGTACAGCCCCGACAAGGCGGCCGCGGTAACGGGAGTCCCGGCTGACACCATCCGCCGCCTCGCCCGCGAGCTGGCCCAGACGGCTTTCGAGCAGCAGATCACGCTCGACGTGCCGTGGACGGACTGGGCGGGCCGCCGGCACGAGACGATGACCGGCCGGCCGGTCTCCATGCACGCCATGCGCGGCATCTCGGCCCACTCGAACGGATTTCACACCTGCCGGCTGATGCACGTGCTGCAGATCCTGCTGGGCTCCATCGATTGCCCGGGCGGGTTCCGCTACAAGCCGCCGTTTCCGAAGCCGACGCCGCCACCAAACCGGCCCGCCGGCAAACTGGGAACGGTCACACCCGGCAAGCCGCTGGGAGGTGCCCCGCTCGGATTTACGCAGGGGCCGGAGGATCTGCTGGTCGACGAGCAGGGCAACGCGCTGCGTATCGACAAGGCCTACTCCTGGGATGCGCCGATCGCCGCGCATGGCCTGATGCAAATGGTTATCACCAACGCGGCCAACGCGGATCCCTACCCGGTCGACGTCCTGTTCATGTACATGGCCAACATGAGCTGGAACTCGTCGATGAACATTCCGGCCGTGCTGCGCTATCTGACCGAAAAGGACGAGGCGACCGGCGAATACAAGATCCCGAAGATCATCTACTCGGACGCCTACTTCTCCGAGATGATTCCCTATGCGGACCTGATCCTGCCGGATACGACGTATCTCGAGCGCTGGGACTGCATCTCGCTGCTCGACCGGCCCATCTCGGATCCCGACGGCCCCGCCGATTCGATCCGCCAGCCGGTGGTCGAGCCCGACCGCGATGTGCGGCCGTTCCAGACGGTGCTGATCGATATCGGCGCGCGCCTGAAGCTGCCGGGCTTCGTCGATGACAGCGGGGCGCCGAAGTTCCCGGGCGGCTATCCGGATTACATCGTCAATCACGAACGCGGCCCCGGCATCGGCTCGCTGGCCGGCTTTCGTGGTGAGGACGGCAGGAGCTACGGCAAAGGCGCGCCGAACCCGAAGCAGCTCGAGCAGTACGTCGCCAATGGCTGCTACTATCAGCACCACCTCGCGCCCGAGCAGCAATTCTATAAACACGCCAACAAGGCCTACCTCGAATGGGCCAAGCAGGTGGGCTTTGTCGGCTCCACCGACCCGGTCATCTTCCAGCTCTATCTGGAGCCGCTGCAGAAATTCCGGCTGGCTGCCCGCGGCCACGGCGCCGTCCAGCCGCCTCCGAGCCACCGCCGCCGCATCGAGGCGTTCTTCGATCCGATCCCGTTCTGGTACGCGCCGTTCGAGGGGGCCGTGCTCGACGAGGCCGAGTTCCCGATGCACGCCATCACGCAGCGGCCGATGCACATGTACCACTCGTGGGGCTCGCAGAACGCGTGGCTGCGGCAGATCACGGCGCAGAACCGGCTTTACATGCATCGCGAACGCGCCCGGGCTCTCGGCATCACCGATGACGACTGGGTATGGGTGACGAGCGCCATCGGGCGCGTGAAGTGCCAGGTGCAGCTGATGGAGGGCGTCAATCCGGACACGGTCTGGACCTGGAACGCACTCGGCAAGAGGGCCGGGGCCTGGGGTCTTACGCCCGACGCGCCGGAGGCGACCCGCGGCTTCCTGCTGAATCATCTGATATCGGAGCTGCTGCCCGAGCGCGAAGGCGGCTACCGGTTCTCGAACAGCGATCCCGTCACCGGGCAGGCCGCCTGGTATGATTTGCGCGTTCGCATCGAGAAGGCGAAACCCGAGGAGGCGGGCGAGAGCTGGCCGCGCTTCGAGCGTCTCACCAATCCGGGGGGCGAGGTGCGCATGGCCGTGTCGTCGTACGGTGCCGAGTTCCGGGAGGCTGCCGAATGACCACGCTGCCCGAGACAACGGCTAAGAAGCTCGGCCTCGTCATCGACCTGGACACTTGCGTCGGCTGCCAGGCGTGCGCAACGAGCTGCAAGGAATGGAACACCGGCGGCTACTCGGCACCGCTGACGGATCAGGATCCCTACGGCGCCGATCCGCATGGCGCCTGGCTCAACCGCGTGCATGGCTACGAGGTGGGCGAGGGGGCGCAGAGCCGGACGGTGCATTTCCCGCGCTCGTGCCTCCACTGCGAAACGCCCGCCTGCGTGACGGTCTGTCCGACCGGCGCCTCCTACAAGCGGACCGAGGACGGCATCGTGCTTGTCAATCCGGACACCTGCATCGGTTGCAAGCTGTGCTCCTGGGCCTGCCCCTACGGCGCGCGCGAGTACGACTACGCCGATGGCGTCATGAAGAAGTGCACTCTCTGCGTGGACCGCATCTACAACGAGACGCTCGAGCCCGAGGATCGCATCCCGGCCTGCGTGCGCGCCTGCCCGACCGGCGCCCGGCACTTCGGTGACCTCGGCGATCCGGCCAGTGCCGTCTCGCAACTCGTGGCCGAGCGCGGCGGCTTCGACCTGCTGCCGGAGACGGGCTACAAGCCGGTCAACAAGTACCTGCCGCCACGTCCGCGCCGCGATGCGACCACGACGCCGGCCGTTTCGAATGGTGCTACGGCGGGCGGCAGTGATGATGGCTCGGTCTCGGCCCGCTTTTTCGCCTGGGCCGACAAGATGCTGTCGCGATAGCGCCGTGGTACCTGTCCGCACACTTGGCCCATCACTTGGCTGCTTGGCAGCTCCCCTCCCCCTTGCGGGGAGGGGTCGGGGGTGGGGGTGCCCAGGCGCAACCGTCTCATCTGTAACTCCACCCCACCCACGCATCGCGCCTCGCGGCCCGATGCGCCGCCCTCCCCGTCAAGGGGAGGGCAGATTGAGCTCCTGACAGCAGGCTAGATTCATGCATCCCGCCTACTCAGTGATCTTCTTCACGACGGCTTCCGGAGCAGGTTACGGCCTGCTCATCTGGCTGGGGCTGCTGGGGCCGCTCGGGTGGGTACCGCAGACCTCGGCGTTCGGGTTTGTCGCGCTCGGTCTGGCGCTGGTCCTCATCACGGCCGGACTGCTCTCCTCGACGGCGCACCTGGGGCATCCTGAACGCGCATGGCGGGCCTTATCGCAATGGCGCTCCTCCTGGCTTTCGCGGGAGGGCGTGATTTCCATTGCGACCTATGCGCCTGCGGGACTTTTCGGCATCGGCTGGGTGTTTCTGGAGCGGACGGATGGCTTTTTCGCCCTGATGGGCGTGCTCGCCGCGGTGCTGTCGGTGCTGACGCTCATCTGTACGGGCATGATCTATGCATCGCTGCCCACAATTCGCGCCTGGCATCAGCCGTTCGTGGTGCCGGTTTACATCGCGCTCGCGCTGGCGACGGGGGCGGTGCTGCTGAGCTTCCTTCTTCTCCTGTTCGGCATCGCGACGGCGTGGGCACCGTGGCTCGCCATAGTCGCCATCGCAGCGGCCTGGGTGCTCAAGACGGCCTCATGGTCGCGAGCCGACAGCGCTGAGCGCACCTATACCGTTGAAAAAGCCACGGGCCTCGGCCGCTTCGGCAAGGTTCGCCCGCTCGAGCCGCCGCACTCACAGCCCAATTACGTCATGCGCGAGATGGGCTACCAGATCGGCCGCAAGCACGCGCAGAAGCTGCGGCGGATCGCAGTCGTGCTGCTCTTCGTCGTGCCGGGGCTGCTCTCGATCCTGATGCTGCTCGCTGGCGCACAGCTCGGGCTGTTGCTGGCCTTTGCCGCGGTCGCCTCTGCCGGGATCGGCGTTCTCGTAGAGCGCTGGCTGTTCTTCGCGGAGGCCGAGCACGTCGTGATGCTCTATTACGGTCGCGAGGCGGCCTAACCCTCACTCGTCCGTGCTCTCGCGATAGGTATGCCGGACGCCCCTGAAGTCCTCGACGGCGTGCTCGCCCGGCTCCCCTCCGGCATGGAGCTGACACGGCCCGATGGGCACCTTGCCGGCACCGCCGGGGATATCGAGCACGTAGGTCGGCTGGCAGAGCCCCGAAACGCGGCCGCGCATCTGGCGTGTGATCTGCTGCCCCTCGGCGATGCTGGTGCGCAGATGCGAGGTGCCCGGCGCAAGGTCGCCGTGATGCAGGTAGTAGGGCTTGATCCGGCAGGCGACGAGCGCGCGCATGAGCGCGGCGAGCGTGTCAGGATCGTCATTGACGCCCTTCAGCAGCACCGTCTGACTGACGAGCGGGATGCCTGCATCGACCATCCGCGCACACGCTGCTTTGGCGGCGGATGTGAGTTCCCGCGGGTGATTGGCATGGACGGCAACCCACACGGCCTTCGGCGAGCTGCGGAGGGCAGAAACCAGCTCCCCTGAAACCCGCTCCGGATCGACGACCGGCACGCGCGTGTGCCAGCGCAGAACCTCGACATGCGGTATTGCGCCCAGCGCCGCCGTGATCCGGCGGATACGCCGCGGCGACAGCACGAACGGATCACCGCCGGTGAGAATGACCTCCCAGATCTCCGGCCGCGCGCGGATGTACTCCAGCGCAGCCACGAAGTCGTCGCCGGAGAGCGGCGCCCCCTGCTCCGGGCCCACCATCTCGCGGCGGAAGCAGAAACGGCAGTAAACCGGGCAGACGCCGACCACCTTCAGCAACACACGGTCGGGATAGCGATGCACGAGGCCGGGAGCGGGCGAGTGGCTGTCGTCCCCGATGGGGTCGGCCAGCTCACCCGGGGCAGTAGCGAGCTCGCGGGTATCGGGTATGAACTGGCGCGCGATCGGGTCATCGGGATCGGCAGGGTCGATCAGCTCCGCCATGGCCGGCGTGATGGAGACGGCGTAGCGGGCCGCAACGGATTGCAGCCGCTCCATCTCGTCGGGGGAGACAAGTCCGGCGGCCGCCAGTCCCGCAGGCGTCGTGATGGGCTTGTCGAACTTGGTCATGGGGCCTTGGGGCGCAGAACGCCCTCGGTGTCAAGGGTTGGCATGGTCGGGTAGCGGTGTCCACAGCACCTGCTCGATACGGTCGGCGCCAGTCGCCAGCATGACCAGCCGGTCGAAGCCCAGCGCTATCCCCGAAGCCGGAGGCATGTGGTGCAGCGCGGCGAGGAAGTCCTCATCCAGCGGGTAGCTCTCGCCGTAAATGCGCGCCTTCTCCGCCATTTCCGCCTCGAAGCGGCGGCGCTGCTCGTCCGGGTCGGTGAGCTCGCCGAAGCCGTTGGCAAGCTCGACGCCGCACAGATAAAGCTCGAACCGCTCGGCCACGCGCCGGTCATCAGCCTTGGGCCGCGCCAGCGCCGCCTCGCTTATCGGATAGTCGGACAGGATCGTCGGCTGCGTGCGTCCGAGATGAGGCTCGATGCGCTCGACGAGAACGCGGCTGAAGATATCGGCCCAGCTATCGTCTGCTGCGACCCGCACACCGGATCGGGCTGCAGCCTCCGCCAGTGTATCGCGATCCGGCACACCCGCCGGCGTCGTCGCGAGCAGATCGATGCCGGCAAACTCAGAGAACGCGCCGGCCACCGTCAGCTGCTCGGGCGCCGCGGAGCAGGGAACCGAATGGCCACGATGCGTGAACCGTGTGATGCCTGCCACGTCGGCAGCAACTCGCAGCAGCGCCGCGCAATCCTGCATGAGCACGCTGTAATCCTCACCCGCCCGGTACCACTCCAGCATCGTGAACTCGGGATGGTGCAGATGACCGCGCTCGCGATTGCGAAAGACGGGAGCGAAGGTGAACAGGCGTGTCTCGCCGGCAGTCAGCAGCTTCTTGCAGGCGAACTCCGGAGAGGTGTGGAGATAGAACGGCTGTCGGCTGCCATCCGGGCCGACGAGTGCCGTCTCGAAGGCATGAAGATGCGCCTCGTTGCCAGGTGAGATTTGCAGGATCGCGGTATCGACCTCGACGAAGCCCTGCTCCTCGAACCAGCGCCGCAGCGCCGCCTTGATGCGGTTGCGGGCGAGCAGGAACGGCCGCCGGTCGGCGTGCCGTCCGGCATCCCACCAGGGCGATGGCCTGATCTGTGGCGTAACCCCCATCAGCAGGCGCGTCCTGTGTGCGATAAGTCATGCCGGTGCGCCCGGCCTTGGCCTCCGCCGCCGATCGGGTTATGAACCGGCGCAAACCGGATGCAGTCCCGCAACGCCGCGCCCTCGCGCCGGCCGCGGACCCCGCTGTCAGAAACGGAGAAATACGTGGCAAAGGTCATTGCAAGCTCGGTCCGCAAGGGCAACGTGCTGGAGATCGACGGCAAGCTGTGCGTCGTGCTCAAGGCGGAAAACATCCATCCCGGCAAGGGCACGCCGGTGACGCACCTCGAGATGCGCCGCATTGCCGATGGCGTCAAGGTGACGGAACGCTACCGCACGACGGAGCAGGTCGAGCGCGCCTACCTCGAGGAGCGGGAGCTGAACTACCTCTACGAGGCCGAGAGCGGCTACACGTTCATGCACCCGGAGACGTACGATCAGATAGAGGTGTCGAAGGACATCGTGGGCGATCAGGCCGTCTATCTGCAGGAGGGGATGACCTGCACGGTGAGCCTGCATGAAGGCAATCCCGTCGCCATCGAGCTGCCGCAGCGCGTGACGCTCGAGGTCGTCGAGGCCGATCCCGTCGTGAAGGGCCAGACCGCCTCATCCTCCTACAAGCCCGCCGTCCTCTCCAATGGCGTCCGCATCATGGTGCCGCCGCACATCACGGCCGGCACCCGCGTCGTCGTCATGACGGCGGATGGGAGCTACGTGGAACGGGCGAAGGATTGAATGGAAGAGCGAATGGCGAAATAGCGAATAGCGAGTGGAACCAAAACCCTATTCGCCATTCGCTATTCGCCATTCGCCTAGATCGAGAAACTCGTCCCGCAGCCGCAGCCGGCCACGGCATTCGGATTGTTGATCCGGAACGACGATCCGATCAGGTCGTCGACGAAGTCGATCTCGGCGCCGGCCATGTACATGATCGACACGGGGTCGATCAGCACCTTTGCGCCGTTGCGCTCGACGACCAGATCGTCCGGGTCGCTCTCGGCGACAAGATCGAACTTGTATTGGAACCCCGAGCAGCCGCCGCCTTCCACGCTCACGCGCAGCAGCTTGTTCCGAGGTTCCTCGGCCGCGATCTCGCCGATGCGGCGGGCGGCGTTTTCGGTAAGAGTGATACTGGCTTCGGTCATGGCGCGCTCAGGATCGATCCCGTAACCTGCTCTGGTGTTCACGCTAAATCGGCTGGCGCGACTGATAGCCTCGGGTGCACTCGGTTTGCACCCTGGCGAGAATCGCGCCTATCACGTGGACAGATACCAACATAAGCGCGCAAGCCCGATCGTCCAAGTGGGCGGACTGATGGAGCAGGAACAGAGGAACTGGGGTTACGGCGCCGAGCTACGCCCCGGCAGCCGCGCCCTGGCGCCCTATGCGGCGAGCCGGGTGCCAAGCCGCGGCCGGCTATACTCCGAGCCCGAGTGCCCGACGCGCAGCCCCCTTCAGCGCGACCGCGACCGAATCCTGCATTCGACGGCGTTCCGGCGGCTCAACTACAAGACGCAGATGTTCGTCTTCCACGAGGGGGACCACTACCGCAACCGCCTGACGCACAGCCTCGAAGTAGCGCAGATTGCGCGCACCATCGCCCGGCAGCTTTGCCTCGACGAGGATCTGGCCGAGGCGATCGCGCTGGCCCATGACCTTGGCCATCCACCCTTCGGACATGCCGGCGAGCGGGCGCTGGATGCGGCGCTCGCCGAGGTCGGCGGCTTCGACCACAACGTGCAGAGCTTCCGCCTCGTGACGCGGCTGGAGCGGAAATACACCGCGTTCGATGGTCTCAACCTCACCTGGGAGACGCTGGAAGGGCTCGTCAAGCACAACGGCCCGCCGCTGGGGAGCGAAAAGCCCGGCGACAGGACCCTTGTGCATGCGGTGCGCAATTTCCAGCAGCAAATGGATCTGGTTCTGGACGCCTGGCCTTCGGCGGAGGCGCAGGCGGGGGCGCTCTCGGACGAGATCGCCTGGATGACCCACGATATCGATGATGGGCTGCGAGCCGGGTTGATCGCCTTTGACGATCTGCGGGATCTCGACCTGCTGGTGCCCATTCTGGATGAGCTGGAGCGGACGCCGGCAATCGACAGCTCGCGCCGGATCTACGGGGTGACGAGGCAGCTCATCACGGTGCTCATCGCGGATGTCGTAGGGGCTTCGCGCGCCGAGCTGGCAAAGCTCGCGCCGGCGACACCTGAAGACATCCGGCAGGCTGGCCGCTCCGTCGTGGTTTTCTCCGGCCCGACGGGCGAGGCCGTGAAGCGGCTCAAGGCATTCCTTTATGCCCGGCTCTACCGGCACGCGCGTGTCATGGCCGTCATGAACAAGGCGGAAGGCATCGTGCGTGACCTCGTGGCACGCTATCGCCAGGACCCTGCGGCCATGCCGGCCCAGTGGGAGGCGGAAGCAGGCACGTTGAACCCGCGCCGCCGGGTCCGGCTGATCGGCGACTTCGTGGCCGGCATGACGGATCGGTACGCCCTTTCCGAGCACCGCCGGCTGTTTGACGCTACCCCCGAATTGCGTTAGCCCCTGCCAACCGTTGACGACCGGGGCGAACGCCGACGCCCGCGGCCGGTTTCGTATTTCCCGAGGTTGCCCGATGAACGTATTCGCGGAAGTGGAGCAGCGCATCCGCAGCGCGCTCGAGATGGTTCAGGCCGAGGGCCAGTTGCCGGCCGATCTCGCCATCGGTCAGATCGAGCTGCAGGAGGCGCGCGACCCGGCGCACGGCGACATCGCCTGCAACGTGGCGATGGTGCTGGCGAAGGCTGCCCGCATGAAGCCCCGCGATATCGCCGATCTCATTGCCGGCAAGCTGCAGGGCGATGCAACCTTCACGCGCGTCGATGTCGCGGGGCCGGGTTTCCTCAATCTGACGATGGCGCCTGACATCTGGCACCGGCTGGTTTCCGGCATTCTCGAGCGGGGCACCGAGTACGGCCGCACGACGATCGGGCAGGGCGAGACTGTCGACGTGGAGTACGTCTCCGCCAACCCCACCGGCCCCATGCACGTCGGGCACTGCCGCGGGGCGGTCTTTGGCGACACGCTCTGCAACCTGTTGGCATTCGCGGGCTACGAGGTGACCCGCGAGTACTATGTGAACGATGCCGGCGGCCAGGTGGAGAAGCTCGCCCGCTCCACGTATTTGCGCTACCGCGAGGCGTTGGGCGAGGACATCGGCGAGATCCCGCCGGGGCTCTACCCCGGCGACTACCTGAAACCGATCGGCGAGAAGCTGGCGCAGCAGCACGGCCGTGCGCTCCTCGACAAGCCTGAGACGGACTGGCTGCCCATCGCGCGGGAAGCGGCTGTCACGGAACTGCTCGGCCAGATCAAGGAGGACCTCGCCTCGCTCGGGGTCCATCACAACCTGTTCTTCTCGGAGCGCTCGCTGACGGCGGATGGGCGCGATCAGGTCAAGGAGGCCATCGAGCTGCTGCGGGACAAGGACCTAATCTTTGAAGGGCGTCTGCCGCGGCCCAAGGGGCATGACGACGAGGAGTGGGAGGACCGGGAGCAGACGCTGTTCCGCTCGACCGCCTTCGGAGACGACGTCGACCGGGCGCTGATGAAGTCCGATGGCAGCTACACCTATTTCGCCTACGACGTCGCCTACCACTACAACAAGCTGCAGCGTGGGTTTGACCACTATTTCAACGTGCTGGGCGCCGACCACATCGGCTACATCCCGCGGCTCAAGGCAGCCGTCGCAGCGCTGTCGGACGGCAAGGCGGACTTCGCGACACCCGTCTGCCAGCTCGTGAAGGTGTTGCGCCACGGTGATCCCGTGCGCATGTCGAAGCGGGCCGGCACCTTCGTCGCCCTGCGGGACGTCGTGGACGAGGTGGGGCGCGACCCGGTCCGCTTCATGATGCTGATGCGCAAGAACGATTCTCCGCTCGACTTCGACCTCGCCAAGGTGGTCGAACAGTCGAAGGACAATCCGGTCTTCTACGTCCAGTATGCCCACGCGCGGGCATCGTCCGTGTTCCGCAACGTGCGCGAGGTGTTTCCGGACCTCGACAGGACGGCGATCCGGTCGGCCGACCTCGGACGGCTTGAAGAGGCCGGCGAGATCGATATCGTCAAGCGGCTCGCCCGCTATCCGCGAGTGATCGAAAGTGCCGCCCGCGAGCGAGAACCCCACAGGCTCCCGTTTTATCTCTATGATCTGGCGTCCGCTTTTCACCAACAGTGGGCGCGCGGCAATGAATTGCCACAATTGCGCTTCATACAACCTGACGACCGCGGATTAACTGCCGCGAGACTGGCCCTCGTTGCAGCTTTGCAGGAAGTTATCGCATCAGGACTTTCAGTCCTCGGTGTGCATGCCCCGGAAGAAATGCGATAATTCCTGTGATTCGTCGGGGCGCGTACCGTAGTGCTAGAGGGAATCGGAGATGTCACGGTCGAACGGTCCGGTGACTCGGGGGGGCAGCCATCATCAGGATTGGCAGCACGCTGCGGAACCAGACCTAGGCAACGAGCCCGCTGAGGCCGCACCACATCAGCCATACCAATGGCCTGCGCTCTTTCCGCAGCAGGCACACGGTCGACATCCGCACGCGGCCCCACAGCCCGGCTACGATGCGCACGCACATCAGCATCAGCCCCAGGGCAACGATCCCTATCCGCCCTATCACTACCCGCAGGATCAGTACGATCAGGGCCACTACGGACAGGACCATTACGCTGACAGCAGCTACGGCGGCGATGCCGGGAATGCGCATCAGCCGTTCGCGACGCCCGCCCAGCATCCACCGTTCTTTGGCGAGCAGCAGCAACCGCACGCGCCGCAGCCAAACCCCTATGCGCCGCGCTACGACGGATATCCGCCAGCCGGCGCTCAGGGGCAGGCACAAGCGCCGGCACAGCGGCCGGACCCGTATGACAGCCAGGGGCTGGCCCAGCTTCAGACCCCGGGTCAGGCGCGCCGGCCGCAAGCATCCCTGCGCGACCAGCTTCAGTCGGCCCAGAACGGCGGCTGGCAACAGCCCCATGCCCCGCGCGAGCCGGCTCAGCCGATGCACGATCCGCGGGATTACGACCTCGGCAGCTACATGCCTTCCGCTGATCCGGCTCCTCCGGCCTACGGCGACCCGCATGCGTCACAAAGGGGCGGGCAGTTCGACCCGCATTGGCAGGACCCGAACGCCTACGGCCATGCGGGCGCGCCCCAGGGCGGCGCGGCGGACTACTACGCCCAACTCGGCGGAGAGCACCTTCCGGTTCCGGAGCAGGGGCAAGGCTTCGAGGACCCGGATTCCGACGATGCTGATGATTACGAGTACGAGGAGCCGCGTCGCGGCCGGCGCGGATTGCTGATCGCGGGAGCGCTGGTCGGCGCCATCATGGTCGGCGGCGGCCTGGCC
>JAWLCO010000075.1:0-19394 GCA_041687075.1 Hyphomicrobiaceae bacterium
TGCCGGAGCGCGTGCCGCTCGCCGTGTTGTCATCACCTACGACACGGTTGCCCGAGTGCGAGCCGGTGGCCGTGTTGTCGTCACCCCACACACGATTGCCGGAGCGAGTACCGCTCGCCGTGTTGTCATCACCAACGACACGATTACCGGAGTGCGACCCGGTGGCGGTGTTGTCGTCACCCCACACGCGGTTGCCGGAGCGCGTGCCGCTCGCCGTGTTGTGATCGCCGCGAATGAAATTGCCGGTGAGCACGCCAGTAGCGACGTTGCCATTGCCACCGATGAAGTTACCCGTCCCAACACCCGCCGAAGCGTTGAAGTGACCGAAAATGCCGTTCCCAGTCCCAATTCCCGCCGTAGCGTTGTATCCCCCGACAATAAAATTCCCACTCCAGTTTCCGGCCGCAACGTTGTCATGAGCAAACGACATCCCGTAGTCACCGGTATTAGGACCAGCACTAATATTCTGAGCCGCTGCAGGTCCCGCTCCGACCGCGGCTATTGCCATGGCGCTCGCAGCGCCGAGCAGCAGCGACCTGCTGGTACGCACACAATGTCTCTTTCGAGAGTATGTCATTGGGATATCCTCTCCCCGCAAATAAGGAATGCCAGCGAACGTATGACGTTATCAGACCATCTTGTGGTGATAATTTTGCCACATAGGTTCGTGCAGCGACGGTTTCTGCTCGACGTATTCTAACGAGTCATTAAGAAATAGTGCAGCAACGGACGATTTCTCTAATCTAACTGAAGTTGCTCATGCTTCCTGGAGCCTAATCAGGCATGAAAACGGGCCCCGAAGGGCCCGTCCGATTCGCACTGTTCTCTGTGCCTCTCCCTCAACTCCTCCCCCGCTCCGTCTTGGTGCGTTCGTCCTCCACATCCACCTCGGTGTGCCGCACGGTGTCCTCGACCCGCTCGACATGCTCGCCCGTTTCCTTGCGCATGCGCACTTCCTCGGTGACGCGGGCTTCCTTGGAGACGACGGGTTCTTCGTGGCGTTCTTCGGCTTCGACGATGCGCTCCTGGAAGACCTCGTCGCCAGCCCGGACGGGGCGGTCGACGGGGGTGCGCTCGATGGAGACGCTCTCGTCGCGCAACCGGACCTCCTCGGAGATGGGCTCCTCGACGACGTGGGTATGGACGCGGACGCGGCCGCCGCCCACGTCGCGCTTGCCGACGTGCAGCTCCTCCTCCATCACCGGGATCACGGCCTCCTCACCGGAGATGCCGGCGCCGCTGGTGGGCACGGCGGCCGAACGGGTCTCTCTGGCGGCTTCGCCGCGCTGCCCGGGCATGGATGGGCTGTCCGAAGTTGCAGCTCCCGTTTGCGGGATCGGACTGGTGCTCTGGGGCGACGGCGCATAGGCGCCGCTCGTCGTCGGCACCGCGCCGGTTTCCGGTCCCATGCCGATGCTGGGAGCGCCGGGCGCATAAGGTCCGTCGCCGCCCTGCGTCTGCCAGGCCCGGGCGCGTTCGTCGAGGTCTACGGCGTGATGGCTCTCCATGATTTCGACCGCCCGGTCGACGTGGGCTTCATCCACGTTGGCGATCAAGGTTGCACCGCCGCGGCTGATGCCCTCCTCGTGCAGCCGCCTGTCCTCCTCGGTACTGAAGAGGTTCGCGAGCGACTGCCAGAACCCAGGCTGCTCGCGCTCTGTTCCGTAGGTGCTGCCGGCGCTTGCCGTCTCGCCCGGCTCGGAGCCGGACACGAGCGAGATCTCGTCACGGGAGATACCCGCGGCAACCAGGTCATCCACCGCCGACAGCGCGTCGTCCCGGTGGTCGTAAAGTGCTGAAAGTGTACGGTCCATGATCAGCTCCTGCTCGGCGGCTTCTTCTGGGGTTTCTCTTCGACACGCTCGACATCGGCCCGCTCGGCCCGAAGCTCCACGGGCACGGTGACGGTGTGCCTGGTGCGCACCCGGTGCAGATGGACCTCCTCCACCAGCACCAGGCGCTTCTCGACGACGAGCTGCTCTTCAACGAGCGGAATGATCGTCACGCCGTCTTCGACTCTGACCTCGGGCACGGCGTCGACGGGAACGTTGCGGGGCACCCGCTCGATCTCGATCTCTTCGCCCTCGAGCTCCTCGGTCAGCGTCCGCTTCTCGGTTTCCACCGACGTCTTGACCCGCACCCGGCCGGTCGTCCGGAACCGCTTGGCGACGTGAGCCGTTTCGGCGACCAAGGGCACTGTCGCAATGTCCTGCTGGTGCCGCTTCTGCCTGTCGCCCGTTTTCGTCATAGGCCTCTCGTGTCAAGTGGTTAACGTTGGCTTCCTTCACTTGTTCCTGCGCCATTTTGAGCAAACTGCCGGAATTTCGAAGAATTCGAAAGACACAGAGAATCCAGTTCGAGGCGATCCGGATCGGCGGCGGTGTCAGTCTGCTTGCGCTTGCCGCAGGTTGGCGCAGGCCGTGCGCCAGGGTGCCGTTATCGCCCCGGTAGGTTCTCGATGTTCGCTCGCCTGATTGCGTTCTGGTCGAATCTGAAGGAAAGCCTCTGGGCCCTGCCACTCGGCATGGTGGCGGTTTCCGCCCTGCTGGCGATCGTCGCCATCGAAGTCCGCATTGTTTCCCAGGACTCGGCCTGGTGGATCTATGGTGGTACGGGCGAGGATGCGGCGGCGTTCCTGTCGAGCCTGCTCAGCTCGATGATCAACATGGCGACCCTCGCCATCTCGATCACGATGGTGGTGCTGACCTTGGCGGCGCAGCAGCTCGGTCCACGGCTCATCTTCAGCTTCATGGGCGACTGGCGCACGCAGGCAGCCCTCGGATTGTTCATCGGAACCGCCGTCTACCTGCTGCTCGTGCTGCGCATCGTCCAGGGCCGCGGGCTGGCCGGCGTGCCCAATCTGGCGGTCACGATCGGCACCGGGCTGGTGATCGCCAGCGTGGTCGCGCTGGTGTTCTTCGTTCATCACCTCTCAAGGTCGATCATTTCCGATACGATCATCGACCGCGTCGGCTCCGTGCTCGACCGGGCCATCGCCAGCTATCTGCCTGAGCCGCGTGAGCAGGACCCGTTGGCCGGAGCTGAGGTGGCCCGGCATGACGGCCGGCCGCTGAAGGCGGACAGTGGCGGCTACGTGGAGGTGATCGACCACGACAGGCTGCTCGAAATTGCAACAGAGGCGGACGCCGTCATCGAGCTCGCCATCCGTCCGGGACACCATGTTCTCGTGCGCGGCATCTACGGCTGGATCACGCCCCCGTCAGCCCTCACCGGCGATCTGAAAAGCGACATCGAGGGCAGCATCCTCTTCGGCAAGGAACGGACCGTGGTGCAGGACGTCGAATACTCCGTCCGGCAGCTGGTCGATATCGCCCTGCGCGCGCTTTCGCCCGGGATCAATGATCCGTACACCGCTCTCGCCGTCATCGACCGGCTCGCCCTGTCACTGGGGCGGGTGCTGGAGCACGGACCGCCGCGACTCATCTGGCGTGACGAGGACGGTAACGTGCGGCTGGCTGCTCCGGGGTCGGATTTCGAGGGCATTCTCGACGTGGCATACACCCAGATCCGGCAGGCGGCCGGAGATCACGTCGCCATCCTCATTCGGATGGCGGAGAAGCTCGGCCAGCTCGCGGAGCAGGCCGACACCCGACATATCGAGGCGATTGCGCACCACCTCGACCTCGTCATGGCCGCCGGCCGGCGCGACGTGCCGGAGAAAGCCGATCAGAGCGTGCTGGAGACCCGGGTCGAGCATGCCCGCGAGATCTGCCGGGCAGCGAGGCCGGCCGGCCGTTCGATCAAAGGCCAAACGGATACGTCTCGCGCTCCTCCGTGACACCAAGCGCCGGCACAGCGCTGACGGCGCCGGTTTCATTGAGCCAAACCCAGGCATCGAACTGCTTCGGCAGGTCGGCGGAGAAGTAGTGGGAGACGAGCTCCGCATCCGGCCGGTAGATGACGCCGATGGCACGCTCCAGCCGCGGCTCCGAAAGCATGTCGATGATCTGAGGGTTCTGCTGCGCTGTGAGGTCGAGCAGGAAGCCCGGCAGGCCGGTATCCCGGCAGAGCGCCTCGTAGGAGCCTTCGTGCGGCGCGCGCACCCGCTTGATCTCCATCGGGCCGTCCCAATGGGTCGACGCCGCGACATAGCCGGAGCCCGTGCCGAAGCCCATCAGAGCCACCTGGTCACCCCAGCGCTGCCGCGCGAGCTGGCCGATATTGTGCTCCTCACGCACCTGGCCCATCTCGGTCGCCCGGGCGTCGCCGACGTGGGAATTGTGCGCCCAGACCACGGCCTTGCTGCCAGGTCCGTGATGCTCCAGCAGGCGCTCCAGCGTCTCGATCATATGCTCGTCACGCAGGTTCCAGGACTCGGTCGAACCCCGGTACATGGTGCGGTAATACTCCTCGGCCCCGGCGACGACGCGCGCGTTCTGCTCTGCCTCGAAGTAGCTGGAGCCGTCACGCGGGTCGTGCTCCATGTACTCGAGCCGCTTCTTCAGCAGCTCGACGAGCATTCCTGACGCCTCGTCCTCGCAGGAGTGGAAGGTGCTGCTGGCCGCCATGCGCGCGTACTCTACGGGATCGGAGCGCCACGGCGTGAGGCACGCGTAGCGCTCGCGCGCGACGACAGCGGCCGCGGGATCGACGCGATCGAGATAGCTCAGCACCGCCTCGATGGAGCCGTTGAGACCATAGATGTCGAGGCCGTAGAAGCCGGCCCGTGGTCCGCCGCCGTCGCCAGAGCGGTTGAGATCCCGCAGCCGGGTCAGCAGGTGAAATGTCTCGTCGTTGCGCCACATCCAGCGCGGGAAGCGCGTGAACGGTGATGACAGACCAGGCTCGACGGCGGGCCGGCCGTGGATGATGCGGTTATAGGCGGCTGCATCCGCCCAGTCCGCTTCGACGGCGACAATATTGAACCCATGATTGGCAACGAGGTCAGCGGTGATCTCCGCCCGCGCCTCGTAGAACTCCGCCGTGCCGTGGGTGGCCTCGCCCAGCATGACGATCCGGCGGTTTCCAAACAGCGCCGTCGCGATGCCGCTCAGGTCCTCGTTGCGGTCGAAGGGGTGGACGGCCTGCCTCAGCTCAAAGCCGAGATCGCTGGTCGGCCGGTTGCCGGTCGCGATGGCGAGCTCGCTCACAACGCCATGAGGAACGGCATCGACGGGAGATCCCCGAGTCGTTTGCGGGGGCTCATTCCTTGCGCCTTCGCCTTGCGCCTCCACGATGGGCGGCCATTCCTGGGCGCCGACCAGCGGCACGAAAGCGACGAGGCCGTGAGGCTCCTCTTCAAACTGTTCCTCACCGGTACGGCGGATGCGCGTCAGCACCTGATGCGCCCCCTCGCTGATCGGGATGATGAGCCGGCCGCCGATTGCCAGTTGCTCCTTGAGGGCCGGTGGCACCACCGGACCTCCGGCTGCGACCAGGATGGCGTTGAACGGCGCCGCCTCCGGCCAGCCCTTCGTCCCGTCACCTTCCACGATCTCGACGTTGTCATAGCCGAGGGTTGCAAGGCGCTCGCGCGCCGTCTTCACCAGCATATCGTGGCGCTCGATGGCGATCACACGCCGGGCCAGCCGGCCCATCACTGCTGCCGCATAGCCGGAGCCCGCGCCGATTTCGAGCACCGTATCCTCTGGCCCGATCTCGGCCAGCTCCAGCATCTGCGCCACGATGTATGGCTGGGAGATCGTCTGCCCGGCTTCGATCGGCAGGGCCGAATCCTCATAGGCGAACTCGCGGAACCGCTCGGGCACGAACGCTTCGCGCGGCACCTCGCCCATGGCCTCGAGAACCCGCCTGTCCTTGATGCCTCGCCCCGCAAGCTGGTGCTCGACCATGGCCTTCCGCTGCCGCTGCATGATGTCTGCCATGACGGAATCTCCCTTGCCGACCGGGCTCTCAGGAAACGCGTGAAGCACCCCTGCGTTCGCGACGGGCGAGGCAATAGTGCGGGCCGGCTCTGATTGTTATATCGAGCCCGCTTCCAACGAGGGATTCGCCATGACCGATGCCGCCACTGCCACCGAGGCCCTGATCCGACGCTATTATGACTGCTTCAACCGAGGCGACGTTGCCGGCATGCTGGCGTGCGTCACCGACGATGTTGTCCACGACGTCAACCAGGGCGAACGGCGTGCCGGCAAGGATCGCTTCCACGCGTTCTGCGAGCGTATGGCCCATCACTACCGCGAGCGGCTCGAGGACATCGCGGTGATGACGGCGCCCGACGGCTCGCGCGCTGCCGCCGAGTTCAACGTGCACGGAACCTATCTCGAAACGGACCCCGGGCTGCCGCCGGCCGGCGGCCAGACGTATGTTTTGCCTGCTGGCGCGTTCTTTGCGGTCCGGGATGGGCTGATCGCCCGCATCACGACCTACTACAATCTGACTGACTGGATCGTCCAGGTGTCGAGGAGCCCCGAATCATGAGCTTCGTCATCGAGACATTGACCGGAGAGGCGCTGGAGCGCGCCCTGCCCGATCTTGCAAGGCTGCGGATCAAGGTGTTCCGCGAATGGCCATACCTTTACGACGGCTCCATGGACTACGAGCAGCGCTACATCGCGGACTTTGCCAGATCCGAAGGCTCCATCATCGTGGCGGCGCTGGACGGTGACGAGATCATCGGCGCGGCGACTGCGGCTCCCCTTCGCGGGCACATCGAGTCGTTCGTGCCGCTGTTCGAGCAGCACGGATACGATCCGGACAAGGTCTTCTACTTCGGCGAGTCGGTGCTGGTCAGGGAATATCGCGGCCAGGGCATCGGCCACGCCTTCTTCGACTGGCGCGAGGAGCATGCGCGCAACATCACCGGTCCGAAGGGGCCGTACGAATACACGTCCTTCTGCGCGGTGATCCGCCCGCCTGATCATCCGCGCAGGCCGCAGCACTATCGGCCGCTCGACCCGTTCTGGACGAAGCGCGGCTATCGGGTCGTCGATGGCATGGTCGGCAAGCTCGCCTGGAAGGACATCGAAGAGGCCGAGGAGACCGAGAAGCCCATGCAGTTCTGGATCAGGCCGCTCTGATGCCGAAGCGCGATCAGCTCAAGGTGGCCGTCGCGCAATACCCGATCGGCCAGCCTTCGACGGTTGCCGAATGGCGGGAGAAGGCTGCCCGCTGGGTTCGTCGCGGCGCCGAGACGGGGGCCGAGCTGCTCGTCTTCCCGGAGTACGGCGCCATCGAGGCCGCTGCCACCTTCGGCGCCGACATCGCAGCCGACCTGCAACGGACGCTCTTTGCCGTCGCCGGGCTTGCCGATGAAATGGACGCGTTCTACGCCGAGCTGGCTGGACAGCACCGCGTTCACATTCTGACCCCATCGGGGCCGGTACGCCGCGCCGATGGCGCCTTCGTGAATGCTGCACGGCTCGTCACACCGGCCGGGCGCATGGGCGTACAGGAAAAGCTCATCATGACGCCGTTCGAGCGCGATTGGGGTGTTGCGGCGGGTGAGGTCCTGCGCGTCTTCGATACGGCGCTGGGGCGGATCGGCATCGCCATCTGCTACGACAGCGAGTTTCCGCTGCTCGCCCGCGCGCAGGCCGAAGCCGGCGCCGACCTGATCCTCATCCCGTCCTGCACCGAGTTCGTTTCCGGCTGGCACCGCGTCCGGGCCGCCGCCTGCGCGCGTGCTCTCGAGAACCAGATCGCCACGGCCCTGTCACCGACAGTCGGTGATGCGCTCTGGTCGCCGGCCGTCGACCGAAACGCGGGCGCTGGTGGCATCTATGTGCCGCCGGACGCCGCCCTCTCCATGACCGGCGTGCTGGCCGAGGGCACGCTCAACGAGCCAGGCTGGATCACGGCCGACATCGACTTCGTTGCACTCGAAGCTCTCCGCTCCGCAGGCGAAATGCGCAATGCCGCCGACTGGGCCCATCAGCCCGGAGCAAGACCGTTGGCGGGCGAGGTGGAGGTGGTTGTGTTGGAGTCGTGAGGTCGTGAAATAGTGAGGTCGTGAAATCGTGGGATGCTCGCGACTTGGCGACTTCACCACTTCACGATTTCACGATTTCACCCCTAGTCTAATCCTCCAATTCCCACGTCACCCTGACGGTCGCCTCCAGCATCTGCGTTCCCCGCTCGATGGGTACGGCTTCCGCCTGGAGTGTGCGCGCATAAGGCACCGGGCGCGGTCCGCCCTGCTCGATTTCCTCGATCCGGACCACATCACCCAGCTCGACGCCCGCGGCTGCCGCGAACAGCTCGGCTCGCCGCCGGGCATTGGCGACCGCCTCCCGGCGCGCCTCGTCCTTCAGCGTCTCGGCCTTGCTCACCTTGAACTCGATGCTGCCGATCTGATTGGCCCCGAGCGTCACCGCATTGTCCAGCACCTCACCCAGCCGGCTGATGTCGCGGGCCGTGATGCGGACCTCGTTGTGCACACGATAGCCCACGATCGACGCCGCGGGCTTCCGCGGCGAAGGCGAGCTGCCATAGGAGTCGTCGTAGCGCGGGTGAACGTTGAAAGCCGTGGTTTGAATGTCGCGCGCTTCGATGCCCGCCGCCTTGAGCCCGTCGATCAGCCTCTTCATGGCCGCCGTATTGGCGTCCAGAGCCTCCCGCGCTGTACTGGCCTCGGTGACGACGCCGGTCGAGATGAGCGCGATATCGGGCTCGGCCGCAACCGTCGCGGAGCCTGAGACGGTGATACGGCGCTGAGCATCCTCGTCCGCCATTGCCGCTGTCGCGAACGGCACAGCCAACGCCAACGCTCCGGCCAACAGCAGGCCCGACAGGACCGCGGGGCGACTGGGGATCATGCGCACCTCCTCATTGCCAGGGCCAGCGATTATATGTGAGATTGCGACCAAACCGCGCCGCTTCCGGCATTCCCCAGCGCCCGAAGTCTGCTATAGACGTGGCTTCGCTCACCGAAGCTGGGCCCGTAGCTCAATGGTCAGAGCCGACGGCTCATAACCGTCTGGTTGCAGGTTCGAGTCCTGCCGGGCCCACCAATGGTGTCATCGGCTGGGTCAGCCGGAGACTTCTCGTGGAACGTAACTGATGGCACCTTCTGCGCGCCTGACATTGAAGCTAGGCCCCTATCGTCGCATTTCACTGGCTGGACTCCCTGGATTCACGCGGACCACGTAAGGCCGAAATCCGGTCGTCTCAGTGCAGTTGACGAACTAGGATAGCGCCGCCAAAGTAGGCGATCAGATCGCATATAGAAAAATGACGCGTGATGCCCACTCGCAGCAACGTAGCAGATATCATTTCGGATGTTCGCCCATCTGATCTAGTTGTCTGCGGGTTTTTCACCCCCGATTACAGACAACTGGCAGCCGACTTGGCGGGCGACATTGCGCCTTTCCACCCCTTCCACTTCTTCGCGGTGCGGAAGGAGGACGCCTCGTGGGTTGATATCGTCCAGCGCAAGCCACGCATTGTCCTTCAGGCCATGGATCTCTACCCGAGCGCAACCGTCGTTTTCCTTGACGTTGATTGCTCTGTGCGTGGCCCGATCAGCGCCATGATCGATATTCCCGGTGATGTGTCCGCATTCGTCAAGTTGCGACAGATCAGACGCTTCTTCTACTCACGAGAGCAGACGCTCATGCACGTCGGCTCTCGCAGCATGGTGTTCAAGCCAAATGATCGTGCCCGAAAATTTCTGGTTGACTGGGACACTGAGATCAAAACTGCGAAATACACTCAAGGTGGCTGCGAGCGAGCACTGCGCATAGCCCTGTTCAGGGCAAACTACTTGGCCTTCTCGCCAATGGACGAGCGATATTTCGGCAAAGAGGTAACTGTGGCATCCGATGATGATGTCATTGTGCACGACAGCGCCAGTCGCGGAAAGCGCTGAGCAGATTCCTCCTCATCATACTACCGACGATCGAGATATAGTGAAGATTGCCCGTAACACGTACTCCGGCTACGCCTCATGAGGGAAACGCCATCTCCGCTACTGATGGTGCGTCAAGTAGTATCCACTTGTTCTCCGCTCAGCTCTCTATGTCACCACGGCAGACCGTCAACTCAGCAACAATCAATCAATCGAATGAAGCAACCATCATTTCTGCGTAGAGTGAGGAAGGTTGTAAGTTCGACATTGAGGTAGCGTCTCGTCGTAGGCCCACCAGGTGGTTTTATTCAGCAACGCCGCTGAATGTCGAAAGTCTGCCCGGAGATTTGGGATGAGCATCTCTAGGCATTCATCAAACGACGAAGAATACCGCGGGGCTCCCGTCTCACGTCAGGGAGGGTCTCCGCAAATTCCGCTACACTATTCCAACGCGAAGTCGCTGAGCACCCCAGCATTTCGCAAAGAGCTTGGAAACGGTCGTCGATTTCGGCTGGAATTTCTGGGATGACCGGTTCCTTCCAACCGGGCGCGTCTATCGGCCCTATGCCGTCATGAAAAACGATCGGCAAAAATTCGTCTGGACCAGAGAAGCGACGCCGATTCTGGGGAATATCTTCGAGGTATACGGTCACTGGCGTTCCGAATCCAACACACGGCAAAGCTGCATGTAGACGGCGCGTGACCACAAGTTCGGCGGAACGCACGGCGTCAAGCACCTGCGCGATTTCTCGGTAGCGCTCCGATTGTGATCTGTTGCGGTTCATCGTGCGGTTGCTTAGCCGGCGAGCCCGCTCGCGGATTTCACTGGGGATAAGGCGTTCGATAGGCTCTGGAACGTCGATAAAAAGTACTCCTTCACGCTTGGCTGGGGGCGAAAAGAAACGCCCCATCAGTGTTGTTAGACAGCCGGTGAAGTGAGCATCGATACCCGCATCCTGTAGTTTCCGAACTGAGTACCTATCGCGACAGCCAATTGGTGCTGCTCGACATTTCCATTCTGAGAACCAGACGTCGTTAAGCAATTCGGGGCGACCTATGCAGTAGCCGAAATAAATCGGGGCCAAACTGCTCGAAGGAACAGCGTCGTGTCGCTTCGCAAACCAAGAATTCATAATTACAAGGTGCGGTTCCCTTAGCCGCACACTACAAAGTCTGTCTCGATCTACATACGAATCGATTCGCGGCAGTAGCAACGCTGCCGCTAACGACTGGACATCATCGCCGAGGTTCTTTGTCGTGAACCCAAACACTGCATACTTCATGCGACCCCCAATGCGCCTCGCGTGCAGGCTTATGCTGTTCTAAAAAGGTGCCATACGAGTTGGCCGAGTCTCAGACATCCTGCTTAGAGCGCATCGGCACATAGGCGGCCACCCCTCGATCTTAGGAAACCCACTGCAACCTTCGGAGCAGTTCATCAATAGGTCCATGGAGAGGAGCATGGTCCAGCAGATCATACGTGACATCCCTTGGCGAAAACAAGGACAGCTGCTCCAGTGCCACTCTAGCCATCCTCCCCCGCTTCTCCAAGCGCTCGAAATAAGCCTCGTTGAATTTGCTATATTTCGTATTTCGTCCGTTGGGGCGCACAGCAACAACCGGTTTTCCGGAAGAGACTGCCTCCGTCAGCATCGTCACGCTATCCTGTGTTACAAAAAGCAACTCTGAACGCGCCATAAATTGATAAAGCTCTCGGCGAGGTTGTTCTGACCACCAGATAGCATCCCTCACCGAAGACGGGTGCAAGGTCCTTCGTAAGATGCGTTCCGCGGCGATGCCCGTTCGACGCGATGTCGTAAGGAGCCATCGGATATTCTCTCTCTCCGCCAGATGATTCATGCTTTCTGCGAGAGCGGACCAATCCTGGTCATCAAATCGATGGCTTTGAGAGGCACCTCCAATCATCATGCCCCAGGTGCCGTTTTCTACATCGCCTTGAGCCGCGATCAGCGCCGGCGTAACCGGTGTCGGGATAAGCTCGACCTCTATTGCGTTTTTTTTACGGGCGCCTGTTGGAACATGAGTAATCATCGTATGGAACCAGTTTGATGGATAGCGATTCCCAAGTCCCACGAAAACATATGGGACATCGAAGCGTCGGGCCAATGTTCGCGCGGGAACGATACTCTTACCTCCACTAGAAATAATCAAATCAGGTGCGGATGCGTCACTAGGTATTTCGACTTTTGCAACTTTACGTAGGAGCCACTGAGGGAGAGGTCGACCATCGGGCCACATTATCAGACGGATTATTGGGTGCAGCCACCCGCGCGCGGTTATCCGCCCGAATACTTGAACTGACCTTAAGGCAACGTGCGGCTCCATGGCCTTTACCAATCCAACGGACTGGCTCACGTGCCCTGGACTCCCCTCGCTTACAATCCACACGGTCTTCATCTCGATAAGAGAACCGAGCTTCCAAGAGAGTGGAAGATTAGCCGCAAGCTTCAGCTGTCGAAGAACTCGAGAACAACATTCCCCCGAGTCGGACTGATCGGTCGATAGCCTACTTCCCTAAGCATAGTCACCAGATCAACTTCCCAATATCGAGGAGAGTGTTCCATGATGATGAGACGCGGCCAGAGGGATCGAGGTGCCGAGGAGAAAAAGGGCACAAGAGCGCGGTCCTCGGAGCCTTCGATGTCCGCCTTCAGAGCGTCAATCCGACGGTAGCCCTTTGATTGTACGAGATCGAGAAGAGTGGTCGCCGGAACACTGAAAACGTCTTTCCCTGAGTTGTGCTCCGAATCTCTACTGACCCGCACGCTGCCGCGGTTCTTCTGATTTACGACGAGCTGGGCTTCCCCTTGCTTCTCCAGGATCGCAACCTCTGCAACATCGATTTCAAATCCGTTTAAAGAGATATTGATCTTGAGGCGCTCCACTATATCGGGTTGCGGCTCAATCGCCAGGATGCGCGCGTTGCCTCCGGAATACCGGGCCACGAGCAGCGAATAGGCACCGACGTTGGCCCCAAGGTCTACGAAGTGGAAGTCTGGCTTAACTCTCCCCTTGAGAATCTCAAGCTCTACCGGGTCGAAGAAGTGCGGTGTCAGAAGCAAACGACGTTCGCAAGCGTTGTTGTCAAGGTGTATTCGCAGGCGAATGCCCATAACCTCGACGTCCACCGGTAGGTCAGCCAAGTGGTGAACGAGGGAACGCAGAAAAGCTGCGACGCGCCGCCCGAAATAGTTCCGGGGCAGCCGCCGGCCAATCGCCATTGCACCCCTCTGCAACGTTGTGGGGGCATATGTGCCAAAGCCCGGAGGGGAATCGCCACGGACGATATCGCCGCTCGGCTTCGAGGGTGCGCACGATGGGATACGCTGGACTTGGTCGCGAGCCGGTACCTGCACCCGCCCCCCTTCTAGAGCAACACGATCTCAAGCACCCTACCCGCGGGGTGGCCCAATGCTCCCAGCGGTCGTCAAAGGTGCTCTACCAAACTCTTGACCGAGCGGGTATTACAGCTTGCGAGGCGTGTGTCAATTCGAACTCCGCGGCTGGATCCAGGCGAAAGGCATCGACAGGGTGGTCATGCATCACTCAGTCTTATGCCCTGCGCGTCCACGAGCGGCCAGATTGGCCTTGCCGAGGTCTTGCCAATTGCCGCTACTCCGTCTAAGGAAGGTTGTTCTGATGTCCAGACGAACTGACCAAATTGAGGATAAGTTCACATGCTCCACGCGCGCCGTTCTTGATTGCACAAGTTGAAGGCAGGTGTTGGCTTTCCTGAATCTATTGATGTTCGGAGCTTGTCATTTATCGATACCCCTGCTGCACCGTAGTCGAGGGCGACTCAAATCCCCCTTCTGCGTCACTCTGCTCACCTGGTCGATGTCAGTGGCGCCAGAAGAGTTCCCGAGTGTTTAATCGCCGCGCGCCACGGCCGGTTCATCAGCAAAAGCATTTTGACAAGACGAAGATCATCGCGATTTTTTACGATGGGCACGGATGATTTCATAAACCCAGTATTCTTTATCAATCTCGACGATCAAGTCGATAGACGACGCTCTGTTGAAGTGCAACTTTCCGCTGCGAGCCTCGTCGCCGAGCGTATCCCTGGCGTCGACGGTGACAACCTCCCAGACTTTGCCGCGCCATACTTTCTAAGTTCCTTGCTATCTCATGGCGAGGTAGGCTGCTATGCTAGCCATTTGTCCGTGTGGCGCGCGATCGTCGCGCGAAAACTGCCGTATGCGCTGGTATTAGAGGACGACGTTCAGATTGGCCCTGACGCCACTCACGTGGTCATGGAAGTGATTCGCACGCTCCCGCGAGGGTGGGACTTCGTGCATATGGACGGGAGGCCACGCAATCGAAGCTTCGCCGCTCGGCCTTTGAGCGACTTGCCGGGCAACCGAAAATTGATTCGGTATGCGCGCGTTCCTGATGGCGCCGTTGCATACCTCATAAGCAACGGTGGAGCTCAGAAACTACTCGCACCCAAGCCGCGCGAGGCGCCCGTAGATACCGACATACGCCGGCCCTGGCTTTGGGACCTCGATCTTTATGGTGTCAGCAGCCCCCCATTTAGTCCAGCGGGGTTTCCCTCCATCATTGAGGCTCGTGGCGGTCGATCACGCCGCCAACGCAAGCACCGAATAGGCAACAGCTACCATTCTCCTCGATCACTTGCTTTCAACTTATGGAAGCTGGGCCCTTACTGGTGGCTGAGGTGCTTTGCAGAGAACGCCTTGAGCAAGGCTAGCCGCTACATTCTCCGACCCGAAGGTTCAACGCAGCACGATCCACACCCTCTTTGATTATTGATGGCGCTCGATACATCTAACAATTCTTCTTTGCCGGCGCGCTTGGATCGCACATCCTGGCGTCGGCCACTTCTTTCTATCATCATAACGCACTACAATTATTCCGAGTTCATTGGTGATGCGATCCTCTCTGTCCTTGACCAAACCCACGAGAACTTGGAACTGGTCGTAGTTGATGACGCCTCATCGCCAGAGCAGCGGGCGCATCTAGAAGATATTCTTTCCAGTATAAGCGATGAGCGGCTCCGTTACTTGCCGCTTGCTGAAAACATGGGACAAATATTGGCCTTCTACTCTGGTCTCGACGTTACATCTGGAGATTTCGTATGCCTGCTCGATCCTGATGACCGCTACGCCGAGACTTTTCTCGAGGAAGCTCTGGCCGTGCATCTTAATGAGGTCGTCTCCTGTCCGATCGTTTCGACTGACCAATTCCTACTTTCAAAGCGCGGGCTTGTCTCCTGCGGCGTTCGGGCTGACAAGAAACTACCCAACTGCACCAACAAGAATGGTGTATTCCGCCTGGAGGAGCAGCCTGCCAGCACATATTTCATCCCGTCGAGCAAACTTGGGTGGCATTGGACGTCGAGCTCGGCCATGATGATTAGGCGTGCCGCCCTCAACTACTTGCGGCCGCATCGGCCGCTTCCGTTTCGAGGAGAATTCGACACCTACATGGGGCACGGCGCCCACATGCTCGGTGGAACGCTTTTCTATGCCAAGCCGCTCGTTTTCCGGATGCTTCATGAGGGGAACGCCTGGCATACCAACCAGTTCTATTCGTCATTTCAGAGAAGGGCACGCCCTGATGCCGGCGGATGGGAGAAACTCGCAAGGAAGGTTGCGCGAGAGTCCTTGCTTCGCAATAAAGCACCATCCCGCCTCTCCAATTCCACCATGACAAAGCCATTCCGGAAATGGAAGAGATCGATACTGAAGCGGTTGCCACTTTGAGCTTCGGTCAGCAGCCGCAGGGCCGACCGGAAGCTCGTCGCCCGCCTCCAGACGGAAATGATGTCACCCGGCGAAGCTGGCCTATCGGTAGCGACGCAGGGCTCAGCGTGACCAGATGTCTCATGACAAATTGCAGACTTGCCTCTCATCGACCTGGGTTCTTCTACACTCGCGGGAAGTAGACCCGCAGCGGGAGGCCGTATGCAAACTGTTATTTGCGCCAAATGGGGCACCCGATACCCGGCCCAGTACGTGAACTGCCTCTGGTCCATGATCAGCAGGAACACGCGTCGTCCGACAAGGCTGATATGCTACACAGACGACGCTTCGGGGTTGGACCCCGCGGTGACTGTGCGGCCGCTGCCGCAGATTTCGCTCCCGCCGCGCGTAGCCAATCTGCCGTGGCGCAAGGTAGCATTTTGGTCTGCGGACCCCGGTGGCATTACCGGCGATGTCTTGTTTCTCGACCTGGACATAATCATTACTGGCTCCATAGACGAGTTCTTCGACTATGAACCCCAGTCGACGTTCTGTGTCATCGAGAACTGGACCCAGAAGGGCTCAGGGATTGGAAACACGTCGGTTTATCGGTTCCGGGTCGGCAGTCACACGTATATCTACGATGCTATACAGCAGAGTTCAGAAGCGATCCTTTCCAAATTCCCCAACAGTCAAACGTACATTTCACGGACTATTCGAGAGAAGACATTCTGGCCAGAGGTTTGGTGTCAGAGCTTCAAGCACACTTTATTGCCGCGGTGGCCGATGAACTTTGTACGGGCTGCGGCGCTACCACCTGACACCAAGGTGGTGGCATTTACCGGCAAGCCGGATCCGGACGAAGCGCGTGACGGTAATTGGCAGGCGCCATGGTACAAGAAGGTATACAAGCACGTGCGCCCGACGCCCTGGATCGCGGATCATTGGCGGTAGTAGGAAGTCGTACAGTAGACCTCCCCCGTTTCGCGATAGACCGGGTACGCGCTCTCATACGGAAGCGCGTACCTGATACACCCCTCGGGAGGCGCCCGGCACCGGCCGTTGTGCCTCGAAACTTTCTCCACCGAATTCGCTCCGGGACGAAGCAATACGGTTCCAAATATACTGCTGAGCCTGTTCCAACGCGCTCCTCAATGCTGCTCGATCGATGTCTTCCTTCGGCACGGCGGCAGCGCGAACCAATTCATCCAGAGAGGATTCATCCGAGCCGCTTCGAATATCGCCGGGCTTGAAGCCAATGCTCTCATAGTAGTCCCGGAACTTGTAACCATTCCCAATCACATTATCTGACAGCCTCACCCAAACGGCCGGAATGCCGTAGGAGTGCGCGAAGATGATTCCATGCAGTGAGGATGAAATCACGCACTCGCACTGTTGGAGAAGAGCAAGATACTCGCCAAGTGGCAGGCCCGGGTCTATAACAAGTGCCCCGGAGTGTTCCGCAGTTTCCACGAAGGGATGCTCACGATCAACGTAATGGGGAATGACTCCAAGTCTGTTTGGCTGGTGAATGCGGCTCGGAAAAAGATCTGAAATGAGGATGCCGGGATCTCCATAAAGCTGAGGACAGGCACAGCCCATTGCCAGCAGACGCTGGCGAGAAACAGGGCCACGGACCGCGAAGACCCGATCCGGCATCTCCACCGGAGAGAGATCCTCTGACAAGAACCCGGAGCCCCAGACCACGCTATGTCTATTCGACCAGTGGAGAATCGAGCCAAGACCCAGCAGATGCGGGCCTTCAGCGAAATTCCTGCCGACCACCCGAACAGAGCTGGCGATCAACCTTGATATGACAACCGCGCTTGCAGCATCACCGGCATTGGGAACAGCAGTATAGGATTTTAGCGGGACCGTTGGGTCAGCGGCCGGAGGCGCCTCCAACTCGAGTATCGACTTGTAGACCCTTTCACAGCAGCGTCCGTCACGGAAGGGAAACGTGTTTCTCCTGCGCGCTGCAAAGTCCTTGTTCTCGCGCCCGCCGAGCGTTCTCTCCAGCTCGTTCAGCAAAACGTCCTCTGTCGAGCACACTGGGCCGAACCCGTCAACTTGATAATCAAAATAACCACGACGCCAAACATGCTCGCCCGCATAGACTTCCTCAGCGTCAAACTGGTAGTATAGGACGGGCTTTTCCAGGTAGGCGACGTCGAATGCGACCGATGAGAAGTCAGTGATAAGAACTGCCGTGTCAGTAAAGATCGGCTGTAGCGATGATCTCTGCATGGGATCGAGCAGGCGCACATGGGGAGGGAGATCGAATATTTCGGTATGTGGAGACAAAGTCGGATGAGGCGCAAACACAACACGCAATCCGGCTCGCTCGGCCAGCTGCTTTAGCCGATCCGAGTTCAGTAGTGACCGCCACCGCGTGGCATATTCGGAATGTCGCAGCCCGGGAGTACCTTCCCAGATCAATTCCCTACCGGTCATCCGACCCAGCAAGTACTTGCGCCATGTCGGCATGATCAGAATGTATCTGCTCGTCCGTTTGGCAGCCATCAATCTATCGTGTCTAGGGAAGCCATTCAAAACAGCTTCCCTCTCTGAGAACTTATAGTTCGAAGTTTGGGCCGCGATGCTGATGTATTCTGCTTGCGTACTTGTTATGATTCGGTCGAGTTGCTTTCCGTTCAGCCAAAGAGACAAATCATGTTTCGTCACGCCGTGTTGTAAAAAGACGAACTTGTACTGCTCAAGTCCCTCAACTCGCCTATAACCTGGCGGTCGAAAAATGTGCTCATCGGCGTGGGACGATATGAGATACTTTGCATTGACCAGCGCTACGTGGTGCTCCCGGGAGCCATAGGCTATCAGCTTGAAGCCTTCCGACTTCAGCCGTGACCAATCCGGGGAGGTCGGGCGCAGAACAAAGTAGGCTTTTTCCGCCTGCCCGATTGAAAGCAGGTACCTGTAAAGGTGCTCCGCATTGTCGTCCGCCTTCTTGTCCCGGTCCATCAGCAGCCAACAGTCGCCGTATTTTCTCCTCACATCAGGGCTGGTGGCAGCTTTCCGCAGCCCCCTGGCTTTCTTCGCCGGAGGTGTCGGCCTCAATGCCCCGACAAGCCCGCTCAGCGCCGGCATGCACCCGAGGTGGCGCGCTCCCTTCTTTATCGCCGCGATCTGTCCGCCTACGCGTACGGTCACGTAATCGCCGGGCTCCATGCGTATCCAGAAGAAATGCTCGACGAAATAGATCCGGCTCAGGAACGTCGTTCGGCGCTGGCTGGGAAAACGCACAGGAACAGCGCGATCATTCACGCGCACAGAAACATTCAACTCTGTATCACCGCTGCAGTACGAAAACTGCACGAGCCGCTTGGCTTCGTCATACTGCCGGACACAGACATGACCGACGGGGCGCCGCGCCTGTTTCATCAAACTCAACAGACCGACTTTATGCTCTTCGTGGCAGCCGGCCAAATTGAAGCTATCGATCGTGGGTATTTCGATATAGTCAAAAATGCGGTAGAGGAGGTTCAGAAACTCATCTTGCTCCTCGCACGAGAGAAAAGCCGCACGCTCGGGATGATCGACGAGATGGCGAAATCGCCAAAAGATGTCGTATAAAACGGTCCTCTGAAGAAACCGAGGAACCAGCCCATAAGCCGTCCCTGCCTCGGCGAGAAGCGCCAAGTAGCCATGCCGAAGCTGGTCAATGTACCATGATTTTTTTGTAGTGGAGCCATCGAGCGTAGAGTCCTTCCTCGCGCGCTTTCGGTAATAGTAGGTCGGCTTGCGCAAGAAGACGGCTCGGGTATCGCGATTGTAGAGCAAATAGCGGTTTACAAAGTGGCCGTCCTCAAAGGTTGGAGCGACCCTGGGATCGAAGCGCAATCCAGCTTTGGCGATGAGCTCTCGGCGCAACCAGATGG
>JAWLCO010000076.1:0-19335 GCA_041687075.1 Hyphomicrobiaceae bacterium
GCTGCTGGCGAAGCTGGGGTTTGAGGTGATCGCATCGACGGGCCGGCGGGACGAGGAGGCTTATCTCAAGAGTCTCGGTGCGGCCGAAATCATGGACCGGGCCGACCTGACTGGGCCGGCAAAGCCACTCGGCCGCGAGCGGTGGGCCGGTGCCGTCGACGTAGTCGGCAGCCAAACGCTCGCCAATGTGCTGAGCATGACCCGCTACGGCGGCACCGTCGCGGCCTGCGGACTGGCGCAGGGGCTGGACCTGCCAGGCAGCGTGGCCCCGTTCATCCTGCGTGGCGTCACCTTGGCCGGCATCGACAGTGTGATGTGTCCCAAGCCGCGCCGCGTTGCCGCCTGGCAACGGCTGGCCCGCGATCTCGACCGCGACAAGCTCGACACGCTGAGCACGACGCGGCCGTTGAGCGACGTCCTGACGCTGGCGCCGGAAATCCTGGCCGGCAAGGTCAGGGGCCGGGTCGTGCTCGAGGTCGAGTAGCTGATACGGGCGGGCTGACGCAGCTCTCAGCAGATCTCTCAGCGACCGCGGAACTGCGGCTTCCGCTTCTCCATGAAGGCCCGGCGGCCTTCGATGTAGTCTTCGCTTGCGAAGCACGCATCGACGTACCGGTCGAGCGCCGGCATGTCCGGGTTCTCCGGGCGGGCGATGAACTCGTCGATGGCCCGCTTGGCGGCCAGCACCGATAGCGGGGCGTTGGCCGCAATCTCGTTGGCCAGCGCCGTGGCCGCTGCCATCAGCTCGCCCGGCGCGTGCACGCTGTTGACAAGCCCCATCGTCAGCGCGTCCGCGGCGTTGAAGCGGCGTCCGGTGTAGAGCAGCTCGCGAGCGTGCGCCGGGCTGACAACGCCCAGCAGCGGCCGGATCCAGCGCGGATTGTAGCCGATGCCGAGCTTGGCTGCGGGTACGGCGAACTGGGCCGTCTCGGAGGCAACCCGCAGATCGCAGCAGATGGCCAGCTCCAGGCCTCCGCCCATGCAGTAGCCCTGAACGGCGGCAATGGTCGGTTTCGAGCAACGGGCCAGGGCCTCGAAGGCGGCATTGTTGAGGGCATCGTACTCCGCAGCCTTCTCGGCAGTGCGAGTCGTTTCGAACTCGGAGATGTCGGCGCCGGCCGAAAACGCCTTCTCGCCGGCGCCCCTCACGACGACGACGCGGACCTCCGGGTCGTCCTCCGCCTCCCGGATCAGGCGAGGCAGTGTCGCCCACATGGACGTCGTGAAGGCGTTGAGGCGCGCCGGGTTATCCACGATCAGCCACCTCACGCTGCCCCCGTCCTCAACCCTGAGCTGAGGTGTGCTGCCCATGCCGTCCGCCATCTGGTCTTGCCTCCCGCCTTCCGCGTTCCCAGCTGTTTTAGTCGCGGCCGGCGTGCGGGTGCAAATCCTCGAGGCCGGTCCGAGCGTTTGGGTCGCAAGCCGTCTGCCAGCCTGCTCGGCGTTGACTATGGGAAAAGCGCTCGTTAGGGCTTGAGCGAGGTGGCCGGCGGGTAAACAATCCTGGCAAGGAGATCGATCATGGCACCGACGTCCCGGCACGCAGCGCAAAGCAGGATTGCGCAGGTTGATCCCATCTGGGCCGAGATGCGCCGCGAGGCGGAGGAGGCGATCCGGGTGGAGCCGGCGCTTGGCGGCTTCATCTTCGCGACCGTGCTGAGCCACGAACGGCTGGAGGAAGCCGTCTGCCGTCGCCTGGCGCAGCGCCTCAATCACTCCGATGTCGACGCGGGGCTGATCGGGCAGATGTTCCAGGATGTACTGACCCGCCGCGGCGAGCTGGGGCAGGCGTTCCGTGCCGACCTAGCCGCCGTTTACGACCGCGATCCGGCGTGCAGCCGCTATATGGAGCCACTGCTCTACTTCAAAGGCTTCCACGCCCTCGTCACCCACCGTTTCGCCCATGAGCTGTGGAAGGACGGCCGGCGGGATTTCGCCCTTTACCTCCAGAGCCAGTCCTCACGCATCTTCGGCGTGGATATTCACCCGGCCGCCCGCATCGGCATCGGCATCATGTTCGACCACGGCACGGGGATCGTTATCGGCGAGACGGCCGCCATCGGCGACAACACCTCGCTGCTGCACGGCGTAACGCTCGGCGGCAGCGGCAAGGAGGGCGGCGACCGGCACCCGAAGATCGGCGCCAACGTCATGATCGGCGCCGGAGCCAAGGTGCTGGGCAACATCAAGGTCGGCAACTGCTCCCGCGTCGCGGCCGGCAGCGTCGTGCTGAAGGACGTTCCGTCGAATACGACGGTCGCCGGCGTACCGGCCAAGGTGGTCGGTCCGGCAGGCTGCCCGGAACCCGCGCGCACCATGGATCAGCGCCTCAATCCGGATGATTGCGGCTGCGGAGACTGAAGCCCTCCGCGCTCCGGCAGCAAGAATCAGCTTACAGCAGAAGGCCTGATTGATGAAAAGAGATGTCCCTCGCGTGCAGACCTATCTGCGCAAGCTCTTCCGCACGGACAAGTTGCGCGTGGTGCCGCATGCCCGGAAGAAGGACATGGCCGAGGTCTTCATCGGCGACGAGTTCATCGCACCGCTCTACCGCGAAGAAGAGGACGGCGAGGTTTCCTATCAATTGCAGGTCGTGATCCTCGACGTCGATCTCGAGGAGGCATAGGCGGGGGATGGGCTGCCGAGGCCTGAGGGCCTGCCCTCGGACCAGGCCTCGGTGGGTGAACGGCTCGCCTATCTCTGCTGCTCCACGGCCGTGGCGCTCATTGTCACTTCCGGTTGCCGTGCGGTGGCGTCCTCATCGCTTTCCTCGTCCTTTTTGTGCCTGAGCGCGGGGAAGTCCTCCGGCGTGATGGTCTCCCTCTCGAGCAGGATCTGCACGCCTTCGTCGAGCAATGATCTGCGCTCCAGAAGAATGGACTTGGCGCGATCGTAGGCTTCGTCGATCAGCGCCTTCACCGCCAGATCGATCTCGCGCGCCGTTTCTTCCGAGTAGTCCTTCTCGCGCAACCCCATCTTCTGGTCGCCGAGGTACGTCGTGCTCTGCCGTTCGAGCACGGCCTGGCCAAGCGCCTCGGTCATGCCGAACCGCGTCACGATCTGCCGCGCGATATCAGTGACCTTGGCCAGATCGTCGGCCGCGCCTGTCGAGACTTCGCCGAACACGACCTGCTCAGCCGCCCGTCCGGCAAGCAGCACGACCATGCGATCCTTCAGCTCCTGCCGGGAGATCAGGTAACGGTCGTCGGTCGGGCGCTGCATGGTGTAGCCAAGCGCCCCAATCGAGCGCGGAATGATCGACACCTTGTGCACGGGATCGACATCGGGAAGGTTCGCGGCAACCAGCGCGTGGCCCATTTCGTGATACGCCACGATCTTGCGCTCGCGCGGATGCAGCAGGCGTCCCTTGCGCTCGGCTCCGGCCACGATCCGCTCCACGGCTTCCGTGAAATCCGCGAGCGTCACCTCTGAACCACCCCGGCGGGTCGCAACAATGGCAGCTTCGTTCACCAGGTTGGCCAGATCAGCACCGCTGAATCCCGGCGTGATGGCGGCGATCCGCTCGAGTTGGACCTCAGGGGCGACTTTGATCCTCTTGATGTGAACCGCGAGGATCGACTCCCGGCCCCTCTTGTCCGGGCGGTCGATGACGACCTGGCGGTCGAAGCGGCCGGCACGCAGAAGCGCGGGATCGAGGATCTCCGGCCGGTTGGTTGCGGCCAGAATGACGATGCCTTCGCGCGGATCGAAGCCATCGAGCTCGGTCAGCAGCTGGTTGAGTGTCTGCTCCTTCTCGTCGTGGCCGCCGAATCCACCGCCTGCGCCTCGCGCCTTGCCCAGCGCATCGAGCTCATCGATGAAGATGATGCACGGTGCGGCCTGCCGGGCCTGCTCGAACAGGTCGCGCACGCGGGCGGCACCCACACCCACGAACATCTCGACGAATTCCGAGCCCGATATCGAGAAGAACGGCACGCCGGCCTCGCCCGCGACAGCCTTGGCCATCAGCGTCTTGCCGGTCCCGGGCGGTCCAACCAGCAGAACACCCTTGGGGATACGGGCCCCCAACCGCCCGAATTTCTCCTTGTCCTTCAGAAAGGAAACGACCTCCTGCAGCTCGGCTTTGGCCTCGTCGACGCCGGCGACGTCGTCGAAGGTCACGCCCGTGTCGCGCTCCACCAGCACCCGCGCCTTCGACTTGCCCACATTGACCAGTCCGCCGAGGCCTTGTTTCTGCGCGAACTGACGGAAGACGAACATCCAGATGCCGAAGAAGATCAGCATCGGGATCAGCCAGGACAGCAGGGTGGAGAGAAACGTATTCTGCACCGTTCCGGTGACAGTGACGCCGCGTTTGGCAAGCTCCTCGGCCAGAGCCGGCTCGACCCGGTTGGTTACAAACTGCTGCCGCCCGTTGATGGCCTGCTTGAGGCGTCCGGTAATCTGCTCCTGATGAACCGTCACCTCGACGATCTGACCTTCGTTCACGAGCCTCAGAAACTCGCTGTACGGAATCGGCTCGACCGTCTGGTAGGTCGTCCACAGGTTCTGGAACAGCATCAGCAGCAGAAAGGCCGCGACGAAGTAGCCGATGTTCCAGAGTTGTTGCTTGTTCATTGCTGCTCCCGCCTCGGAATGCCCGGTGAGGTGCGGTTAGACGATCGCGAACGTTGCGCGTTTGACTGTCGTCAACAGCAGCATTTCGTGTCTGATGCCTCCCGAGACAAGCCAGCGGGCAGCGGGCGATCGCAGGACCGCCCGATTGGCGCTGCCCAACGCGCGCCAGAACGGCAGGCTCCTGAACCTCGCTGGTTCAGCCGCGCGAAGGGAGTGCCGGTTGAAGCTCCCCTTCAGTTCTCAATGGAGAGTTTCGCCATCATCCGGGAGATGATCTCAGATCCGCGCAGGAGTTGGGCCTCACCTTCATAGATTCCGGCGGGCCATGAAGGCGCAGTCCGGCGTTTGCCTGCATAGGCGACGTACATCGCCTTGTTTCGGTCGATCGGCTTGGTCGTGGCCTTTACGTCCAGGCCGGAAGGGCCACGGATGACGATGCGGATGCGATCGCCGGCGCGCATGTTCATGATCCGCGCGAATAAAATCAGCTGATCGCTTGCCCTGCCGGCATCGCGCAAAACGTGATTGCGCTCCAGCAGGTCCAGCTTCGGCAGCTCGTCCGTAAAACTTGCAGCTATGATGCGGCCGGCCTCGTAACGCATCGCGGCCATGGCCTGCGCATCCCAGAGGCCTTTCAGGTCAGAAACATCGGGGCTGCACGCGCCATCAGGGCTGCGGCCGGTAAACGGGTCAATAACCGCCCCGTTGCGCCGTATCGAAAGATGCAGATGGGCAAACTCCGCCATACCTGAATAACCAATATCACCCAGTCGCTGGCCTTGGGCGACAACTTCGCCTTTGCGAACGGCGATGCTGCCGCGACGCATATGGCAATACTGGGTTTCCCATCCCTCGCCATGGTCGATCACGACGCCATTGCCGCATTCACGGCCCTTATGAGCACCAAAGTTGGCCAGGTCGTCCTCGATGGAATCGCGAACGCCTTTGACCGTACCTGCGGCAGCCGCGAGCACCGCTACGCCCGTTTTCGCGTGCGCGGCCGAGTGGACGCGGAAATCGACTCCCTTGTGCCTGTCGTACGTGGAACTGCTGCAGGCGTAGTCGCGCGCACCAGGCCCGGGGTCTACGTCAACATAATTCTGAATGAAGCAGCTCTTGCCGATCTCACACAGAACCGGCAGCGACAGCTCGAGCCCGCCCGCTGTCTGGCCAAAGGCTGCACCAGCTAGAATGGAGAGGAGAGCAATGGCCCAGATGCGCATTCTGCCGCCTTTCCGCAGGACTGATGCGGAATATCGTATGTGGGCCAACACACGACAATCATCAGCGTTCTAAACATATGCTTTGGCGTTCATCGGATTTGGTTAACTGACCGATGTCACCTCCACCGCAGGCAACTCCGGCTTCAAAGACTTTCATGCATATGAATCGATGCGGGCGGTGGAATACCCGTCCGAGAATACACCGTCCCATTGCTCCAATGGTGAGCGGCCTTTCAGTTTCGGGATGCGATCAGCGTAGATGTCGAGCAGCTTCTCCAATCTCGGATCTCGATTGTGCATCCGGCTGGTTTCGAGGGCCCGCATGGCGCTGTCCCATTCAGCGCGGCGGTAGTGATCGCGCATTTCAGCGAAGGCCGTGCGAAAGGCGCAGAATTGCAATTCGCCCAGGAGATCGGGTCCGCCGAGGACCGTATGGATGGCGACCGCGTGCTTCCGCCCTTTCACGCGCACATCATCGACCTCAATGATCGCCAGCCTGTCACCGCAGCGCTCAGCCGTGTCGGGGCAGACCAGGGTGCGAAGCCCGTAGCGGGACGCCAGACCTTCGAGGCGTGAAGCAAGATTGACGCTGTCGCCGAGCACGGAATAGTCGAAACGGATGTCCGAGCCCATGTTTCCGACCATGCAATAGCCGGTGCTGATGCCGATGCCGATTTCCATGATCGGCACGTTTTCGCCGGCGCGCTGAGCCTCGAGCCGGCGAGCGGCATTGAGGGCGTCCAGCCTGTCGGAGATGGCAAGCGCGGCCTCGCAAGCGTGCAGCGCATGATCGGGATCGTCCAGCGGCGCATTCCAGAACGCCATGATGGCGTCGCCGATATATTTATCGATGGTGCCGCGGCGCTCGATGACAGCCTGTGAAAGCGGCGTCAGCAGCCGGTTCATAAGCGCCGTAAGGCCGGACGGATTCTCCCGGTAACCCTCCGCAATGCTGGAAAATCCCCGCACGTCGCTGAACAACACGGACATGACCCGGGTCTCACCGCCGAGCTTGAGCCGGTCCGGCTCCCGCGTCAGCTGCTCCACCAGTTCCGGCGCCAGGTATTGGCTGAAGGCACTGCGGATGTCCGCCCGCCGCTTCTCTTCACGGAAGTAGTTGAGAAAGGTGAGGAGCAGAAAGACGACGGTGCTCGACACCAGCGGGTAGACGACGTCGAGCAGAACGCCCTTGCCGATAAACAGATAGCCGGACAAAGCGGACAGCAGCGCGGCCACGAGTGTGCCAACCAGCAGCGTCGGCAAGGCGCCGAGCATCGGCACGACGATAATGATGCCAACGCCGATTGCGATCGCAAGGCTGACTTCCAGACCCAACGCGTAATTCGGGCGCACGAGAAGCGAGGCGTCCAGAATGCTTTCGATAGCCTGGGCATGGATCTCGACGCCGGGCATGACGCGCTCGAGCGGCGTCGATCGAAGATCGAACAGGCCGGTGGCCGATGTTCCGACGAGAACGATCTTTCCTTCGATCCGGTCTGCGGGAACCCGGTCCGCGAGCACATCGACGGCTGAGACGTAGCGGTTTTGATCGTGGGGCGTGAAATGCAGCCAAAGCTGACCGTCGTGCTCCGTCTCGATCTCGACACCAGCGACGACCACGCTTCTCATGCCCGCCTCATCGCTCTTGGCAAGCAACGTTGTGGCGCCGGTCGCGACCCGCAGGAGCTCGATCGACAATGACGGAACCAAACGCCCCTCGGCCAGGAGCAGTGTGGGAATGCGCCGGATCACGCCATCCCAGTCGGGCTCCACGATGAACAGCCCCCGGCCTGCAGCGGCATTCTCAAGGACTGGCAGGTTCGTCACCAGCTTCGGCACGCTCATGAGGGGCTCGAAGTGGTCACCCATCGTCGCGATGGATGTGACGGGTAGATCTCTGTCCCGCGTGGTCACGTCCAAGGAGTTCGCGGTGCCTCCCTGTCCCAGAACAACCCGGGCGCGGGCAACGGCCTCTGCGAATTGTGCGTCACTGTCGGGCAGCGCCTGCAGCCGCGCCCTCAGATCGGCGTCGGCAACCCTTTCCGCGACGCGACGAGGGGAGAGCCGATCCGGCTCGGCGAAGACGATATCGAAACCGATTGCGACGGCGCCCCCGGCTGCCAGACGATCGACCAAAGAGGCCAGAACGGACCGCGACCAGGGCCACTGGCCGAGGGCCTGCAATGACCGCTCGTCAATGTCGACGATCGTGACCGGATCATCTGCGATGGTGCGCGGGTACGCGCGTTGGTAGGCATCGAAAATCTTGCTGCGTACCATGCCAAGCAGGGCAGGATCCCAGACTCGCAGCGCGACGAAAGCGGCGACGGTCAGCAGGCCGACGATCCGGCCGATGCCCAGCAGCCCCACGTGGGCCCCATTCCGCCATCGTTTCTGTCCCAGAAATGCCAGCACAACCCATCCCCACCCCGGCTTCTGCCTTGCCCAATTATCAGAGCAATGACCGACAGAGCCAGCGATTTCAGGGTGATCAGCGCCTTCGACCCTTACTCGAAGCTCGCTGCCGGAATGCGGCTGGCCCAAAGAGTACGAGGCGAGCAAGGCCCGCCTCGTGGATCTGTGCGTCGAGACCTTTACGTCACCTATTTCGGCTTGTTGGGGTCCTCGCCCACGGCTTCCAGGATCTTCTGGTAGGTCTCGCGCTCCTTCTGCATGGTCTGCTTTGCGGCTTCTGGCCCTTGAAAGATCATGGCCATGTTGCGCTTCTGGCCGACGTTCTGGGCGAGCTCGCTCTCGACGCCCGGCTTGAAGGCCGCCGCGATCTTTTCGATGACCTCCTGCGGCGTGCCCGCGGGGGCGTGCAGCGAGATATGCGAGGTCACGCCGAAGGGAAAGCCCAGGTCCTTCATCGAGACGAGGTCCGGCGCGAGCTTCAGCCGCTCGTGCGAAGCGGCGAAGAGCGCCTTGGCGTCGCCAGCCGCCACGATGGGGGCCCAGGAACCGCCCGAGAAGGACAGGTCGACGTCGCCGGCAAGAACCGCCTGGACGGCACCGCTGCCACCGCTGACGGGCAGTGGTCTCAGCTCGAAGCCGCGCTCCTTGGCAATGTATTGCATGAGCAGGCGGTCGATCGCCAACTGGCTGGCGAAGCTGATCGGCCGCTTCTCCTCCTTCGCGAGCTCGACCAGCTCATCGAGCGTACTGAACGGCTTGTCGATATTTGCGAACACCGCGTTCTGGAATTCGCCGAGAATGGCGACGTCCTCGAAGTCGTCCATGTCGTAGAGCATCTTCTGGACGAGCGGCGCCAGGGTGATCGAGGTCGAGTTTGTGGCGAGCAGCGTATAGCCGTCTGGCTTAGCCTTTGCCACCTGGCTGGCAGCAACGCCGCCGCCGGCGCCGGCGACGTTCTGGACCAGAATCGGCTGGCCGAGCTTCTTGTTGAGAATATCGGTCATGGCGCGGATTGCGGTATCGGTGCCGCCACCCGCCGGATAGGCCACGACCACGGTGATGGCATCCGTGGGCCATTCCTGCGCCTCGGCCGACTGACCCGCGGCGCCGGCCGAAAGGAGCGCCGCGCCCAGAATTGCCGCCGCTGCGCGCCATCCGGAAGCTGATAATCTCGTATAGCCTGTCATTATCTTCCTCCCATTCTGGTCAGGTTTTTGGGTCTTGCACAGACGGCGACGGGGCCATCTGCATCGATCGTGCGCCCGCGATGGCGAAGCGCCATATGGAAAAGGCCGCAAGCAACAAGAAAATGACTGCGATCGGGCGCTCGAGCAGCACAGCCGGATTGGAGTCCGAAATGATGATCGACTGCCGGATCGTCAGCTCGGCCATCGGGCCCAGCACGTAGCCGACGAGAAAGGTCACGAAGGAATAGTCGAACTTCTTCATGAAGTAGCCGACGAACCCGAATATCAGCATCAGGTAGACGCCGAACATCCCGCCGCCTTCCATGTAGGCGCCGACCACGCAGAGGAAGACGATCACCGGCAGCAGCACGCTCTTGCGGATCTGGATGACGAGGCTGAAGATTCGCTGCCCGAACAGGCCAATGATGAGAAGCGCCGCCGACGCGAGCACCATGCCGAGATAGATCGAGAAAACGACCTCGCCGCTTTCCTTGAAGAGAAACGGGCCGGGCGTGAGGCCGTGCAGCATGAAGGCGCCCATCAGCAGGGCTGTCGAGAGGCTGCCCGGCACGCCGATCGCAAATACGGGAATGAGCGCGGCCGGCACGGTGGCATTGTCGGCGGATTCGGATGCTGCAACACCCTCGGGCGCTCCCTTGCCGTACGCTTCCGGAGTCTTCGAGCTGTTGCGGACCCAGGTGTAGGACAGGAACGAGGCGAGCGTCGCCCCCAGTCCCGGCAGAAGGCCGATCCAGGTGCCGACCAGGGAGCCGCGCAGCATGGCGGGCGTGATCCTGACGATCTCGGTAAAGCTCAGTGCGCGGTCGGATTTCGAGCCGCTGTCGTCGAGAGGCGGGCTGGGATATTGGTGGCTTCCGCGCCAGCCATCGTCGATCTGCACGAGGATTTCCGACAGCGCCAGCGTGCCGATCGCCACCGCCAGCAGCGGCACCCCGTCGTAGAGCTCGAGTATGCCGAAGGTCAGGCGCGGCAGGCCGGTCTCGATGTCGATACCAGGCGCGGAGAGGAGCAGGCCGAGGAAGCCGGCGATCATCGCCTTCAGGAAGGATTCACCCGATACCGCGGCGATGAAAGTGATCGAGAAAATCAGGATCGACGCGAGCTCGATCGGCCCGAGCCCAATGGCAAAACGGGCTACAGGCTGCCCGAGCAGGATGAGGACCATCGTCGCGAACACGTCGCCCGCCACCGAGGCCAGCAGGGCGATCTTGAGCGCCTTCTGCGCCTTGCCCTGCCGAGTCATCGGATAACCGTCATAGGTGGTGACGACGGCGGAGGGCTCGCCCGGCACGTTGAGCAGGATCGCGGAGACCGCCGACCCCGCCGCGCCGCCCTTGTTGATGCCGATGAGGAAAGACAGGGCGGCGGCCGGCGACATCGTGAATGTGAACGGCAGCGCCACAGCGATCGCCGTCGTCCGGTTCATGCCCGGCAGTGCGCCGACGACGTAGCCGATCAGTACGCCGAGAAAGATGTAGGCGATGACGAGGGGCGTGAAGATCTCCCCCGCCGCGATGGCCAAGTGGTCAAGCACGGGGATGCCTCACGGGACAGGAGTGCTGAGCACGTAGATCGCGAAAAAGTAGACGAGACCAACCGGCAGCGTCGCGGTCAGAACGATGCGCAGCGGGTTCCGCTCTCCAAGGAATATCATCAAGGCGGCGATCAGCACCGGCCCGCCAATCAGGATTCCGAACCAGTCGATGGCGATGACGGCGCCGAGCGCGAGGCCGGCCGCGACGAGGAACATCAGGAGGTTCCATCGGGAGATCGGCACGGGCCGGGACGGCACCCCTCTGCGCATGCGGAACAGCGCCTGGGCCGTCAGCCCCAGCGCGCAGACCGTCATGAAGGATGTGAGCAGCGTGGGAAAGAACGTCGGGGGAAGGCCGAAATACATGCCCTCCTCGGTGCTTGCCGGGATGATGACGAATATCATCAGGGCACCGAGTAGTGCCAGGCCGGCACCACCGATGAGGTCAGCCCTGTCCATGGACCACGCCTCCCACGCGTTCCCTTATTCAGGCCATTCAAGGCCCCATCCGGTGTTCGGATCTTGGTTGCACCGGTTTTTCCGCACGGTATAGGATGAGGGCTGTAAGTCAATACTACAATCCTATGGAGCGGCTATGGTTGGCGAAAGAGGCAGTTCAGACCGGGTTGCGATCGTGACCGGCGCAAGTCGAGGACTGGGGCGGGCGATCGCGCTCGAGCTGGCTGCGCAGAAAATCGCTCCGGTTCTTACGGCGCGAGACGGCGAAGCGCTGGAAAGAGTCGCCGCGGAGGCGCGGGAACGTGGCGCGCCCGATGCGCTCGCTGTCGCTGCGGATCTCGCGCTCGCCGGAGAGCCCGAGCGCGTCGTGAACGCTGCCGTCGATCGCTTCGGCCGGATAGACATCCTCGTCAACAATGCCGGGGCGACCAAGCGCGGTGACTTCCTCACATTATCGGACGAGGATCATCTCTCGGGGTTCGCCCTCAAGTACCACGGCGCCGTACGCTTCTGCCGCAGCGCCTGGCCACACCTCGCGCGCACGGGCGGAGTGATCGTCAACATCGCCGGGGCCGCCGCTCAGACGCCGGATGCGGAGTTCACGATCGGCGGACCCGTGAATAGCGCCCTGGTGAATTTCACCAAGGCCATCGCCAACCGTGCCATCAACGAACGCATCCGGGTTAATGCCCTCTGCCCTGGCCTCATCGAAACCGACAGGCTGCTGGCGCGCATCCGTGCACAGGCTGAACAGGACGGAACGTCCGAGGAGGAAACGCGTGAGGCCATGCGCAAGTCCTGCGGCATCCGTCGTTTCGGCATCCCTGGCGACATCGCCGCCACCGTCGCCTTCCTTTGCTCCGATCAGGCCTCCTACATTCACGGCGCTACGTTGGTCGTGGATGGCGGGGCAACCCCGGGCATCTGAGCGGATTGGCCAAGATGAGCTGACCTCACGTAACTTGGTCGGCGGGCCCATCACTCGTATGGCAGACGCGCCGCCCACTGCTGGCTTTCCGAACGTGCTGGCTAAGGGGAATAGGGCGCCATTCAGCTCTTGGACGACCGCAATGTTGAACGACAGATGTGCCTTGGTGACCGGTTCCGTTGCTGGCCTCGGCCATGCGATCGCCGATAGCCTGGCGAGGGCAGGCGCGCAGGTCGTCCTGAACGATCTCTGCGATGCGGCCGAAGGCCGGGCCGCCGCCGAGCGGTTGGCGGCGTCGACGGGAAAGGACGTCATGTTTTGCGGGGCGGACCTTCGTCACGTTCCCGAAATCGAGCGCATGATGCACGAGGCCTCAGAGCGCTTCGGCAAGGTCGATATCGTCGTAAACAGTGCTGTGGTCAGGCATTTCTCACCCATCGAGGACTTTTCGACGGAGGCATGGGAGACGGCGCTGGCTGTGAATCTGTCGGCAGCCTTCCATTGCATCAGGCTGGCCGTGCCGGGCATGCGCTCGCGAGGCTGGGGGCGGATCATCAACGTCGCTTCGGTCTATTCGGCGAGGGGCGCCGAGAACCGGGTCGATTACGTGACCACGAAAACGGGCCTGATCGGAATGACCCGCGCGGTAGCGATCGAGCTCGCCCGCACCGGGATCACCTCCAATGCGGTCTGCCCCGGCACGGTGCCATCGCCCGCCATACTCGACCGCATCGCCGGCATCGCAGCGGCTCAGGGGGTGTCAAGGGAGGACGCGGAGCGCGACTACATCGCTCCGCGTCACCCGACGGGCCGCTTCGTGAAGATGGAAAGCGTCGGTGCTCTCGTGGCGTTCCTCTGCAGTCCCGCAGGGGACGACATTACCGGAGCCATGCTGCCAGTGGACGGAGGCTGGCAGGCAAGCTGAGCAACTCGCGCTCAGAGCCGCGCACGCCGCAGGCACACGCTTGCATCTTCTGCAGTTTCGAGTGTCCAGACCGCCTCGATCAGCGGCTCGGGATTGATCTTCGGCGAGCCGTAGGCTGCAAGTTTCCTGAGTTTGACTTCGATTTCCTGATCGGTCAGCGGGCGCCGTTGGCTGCCGCGTGCGTCATCGACCCGAACGCTCAGCTCTGCGCCATCCGCCAGGGTAACGGTCACCCGCGCCGCCCCCACGGGATATTCGGTGCTCTCCGCCATCTGAACCTTTTCGCGCAGACGGAGTACGTTGGGGTTCACAACGGCAGGGTCGCTGAACTCTTCCACCCCGGCTGCCCCGAACAGCAGCGTCACCGCCACGCTGTGCTGTGCGCTGACCTGCGCTTCGCGGCCGGTCGCAACATTGGGCCGATCCGTCCGCTCGAGAAGAAGAGGATGTCCCTCGATACGGATCGAAGTGATCGGTTCCACGGCGAACCTGGGGTCATCGCGCAATTCGAAACACGCGTCGATGACCGCATTCAGCACGACCCCGCAGGGATACGGCTTGTACGTGTTCTCGCAGATCTCCCAGCGCTGCCCGAGTCCATCCGTCAATTCGCCGAGATCGGGTGCATCGCCCATGACGTAAGCGAAACCCCGCGGTCCTTCGACAGGTAGATCGGGGCCCGAAAAGCCCTTCTCGGCCAGCAGTGCTGACAGAAGTCCGTTACGGGCTGCATTTCCGACTCCGATGCTCTTTGACATGCTGCCGAGCGTTTCGACCAGACCAGACGATTGGGCAGAGGCATTGCCGAGCGCCCAGATCAGTTGGCGCTCGTTCAGCCCCAGACATTTGCCTGCCGCTGCAGCTGCACCGAATACGCCGCACGTGGCCGTGATGTGCCAACCGCGGCGATAGTGGCCTGGAGAAACCATGTTGCCGAGGCGGCATTCGACTTCCACGCCGAGAGCAAAGGCGTGGAGCAGCTCTGCACCGGACAGTCGCCGATGCTCGGCGAGCGCAAAAATTGCGGGCGCAACCGGTGCCGTCGGGTGAATGATTGTTCTCGGGTGCGTGTCATCGAAATCGAAAACGTTTCCGCTGAGGGCATTGAGAAAGGCCGCATTCAGGGCGTCGGTGCGTTCTGGCCGCCCAATGACTGTTGCCTTGTCCGGGCCAGCATATTGCATCAGAACGCTCAGCGCCGCGTCCATTGCATGGTCGCGACAGCCGCCAAGTGCCGTACCCAGGAAATTGAGAAGCGATCTCTTGGCCTCGTGTCTGACGCGCTGAGGCATGTCCTCCCAGCGAGATGTTCCGATGAAGGCGGCGAGCTCGCGGGTGTAGTGGGTCTGTCTCATCAATGCTCCTGTGGCTCAATTCATGCGGCTCGGGAGCCATGTCACGATCTCGGGAAAACCATACAGCAGAGCCACGAAGCTCAGCATGAGCAGCACGAACGGAAACGTGCCGAGGGCGATTTCGCTCAGAGGAACATTGTCGCTCATGCCTCGGAGCACGAACAGGACGATCCCGACAGGCGGCGTCAGGAGTCCGATCTCCACGAGAATGACGAGAACGACACCGAACCATATCGGATCGAAACCGAGAGCGGCGACGATCGGGTAGGTCACGGACAGCGTCATCAGCATCATCGAAATCGATTCGATGATGGTGCCGAGTGCAAGGTATACGGCAGCGATGAGCGTCATCACCAGCCAGGCCGGCAGGTCTGCCTCCTGCACCAGCGCTACCAGCTCCCGGGGAAGCCGGAGGAAATCGAAAACCCAGCTGTAGATTGCCGCGCAAACGACGATGAGCATGATGAAAGCCGTCACCCTGACGGTTTCGAGCGCGGTCTCCAACAAACCCGACCAGGTCAGCTTGCGCCGTACGACGCACAACACGAAGGCGATTGCGGCCCCGACGGCGCCGGCCTCGGTAGGGCTCGCGATTCCGGCATAGAGGGAGCCAAGCACTGCCACGATGAGAAGAATGGCCGGAAGGACGCCCAGCAGAGAGACGAGCTTCTCGCCAAATGCATAGGAACGCCCGGGCGGGACGGATCCCGGGGCAACGAACGACCAGACAAAAACAAGTCCCATGAACAGGGACGCCAGCATGAGGCCCGGGATGATTCCTGCGATGAAGAGCACGGTAACCGGGGCGCCGACGACGTTCCCGTAGATGATCATCGCAATGCTCGGTGGGATCAGAATGCCGAGCGTCGCGCCCGCTGCGATGACCCCATAGGTCAGCTTTGGACTGTATCCGCGGGAGATCATCTCCGGGGCGGCGACCGTGCCGAGCGTGGCTGCCGTGGCAAGACTCGATCCGGAAACGGCCGCAAAAACCGCAGCTGCACCAACGCTGGAGTGAGCCAGCCCACCGCGGGTGCGCCCGAACCAGCAGACGAGCGCATCGAAAAGCTGCGTGGTAATTGCGCTTCGGATCAGGAGTGCGCCCATCAGGACGAATGTCGGAATGGCCGTGAGCGTGAACGTGTTGACACTCGTCCAGGCGCGATCCGCGATGATGGGAAGCTGCGGCCGTGGCAGGAGCAGAAGCAGCCCGAGCATTCCGATGACGCCCATCGCGATTCCGATCCGTACACCCAGCAGCAGGAGAAGAAGAAGCGCTCCAATGAGCGTGAAGCCCAATGCGCCGATCGAGAAGTCTCGCGCGAAATAGAAGAGAAGGCCAAGACAGGCGTAGAGGCAAACAACCGCGAAAGAGATTCTTGCGCCACTCCAGGCCAGCATGCTCACGAGCACCGCGGCCGCAATCGCGATGGTGCCCCAGTCGAACCGACTGCTATTTATCCGGACGTCCGATCGGCCGAGCCAGATCAAGAGGACGAGCGCAATTCCGGCGGCAATTAGCGGGATCCACTCCGTAAGACCGGTGCGGGGCGCGCTGAGCCGGTGGATATCGCGAAGTATCGCCAGCAGGAAAAAGCCGAAGCCCAACGTGACGGGCAGTTGCGGGATCCATTGTGGCGTGGCCAGCAGCCCCCAATCCCGCGTGTCGTGAACGTATTCCAGGAATGTGAAGCGGGCCATCTGCCAGGTTGCGACGGCCATGAAGGCCAAGCCTGTCCAGAGTCCAACGAGCTCGGCGCGCGCCCGCCATTCCGGACTGAGCTGGCCGACGAGGATCTCGACCTGGATATGCCTGTTGGCCTTCTGTGCCGAGGCCAGCCCGAGGAATACGACTGCAACGAAAACGTAGGTGCTGATCTCGGTCACCCACGTTGTTGGCTCATTGAAAACGGAACGGGAGATTACCTCGTAGCAGACGATGGCCGTCATTCCGAGCAGGGCCAGGGCACTGACGAACCCGGATGTATCGGACAGCGCATCGATGGTCCTGCCGAGTCCACTGGTCTTTTGTCCCGCTCCCGTACTCTCTGCCGACCTTGCATGGACATCGACCATTCGGAGATCTCCGCTTCTTGTGGAGGAACTTTGCTCCGGCCCCGCATCGGTTGCAATGCCGAGCGTGGCGGCCCACCACCCGCCTTGACTCGCCCTCAGGCTATCATATTGTATGACGAGATGAGAATAACCGCTGGCTGACTTCTGGCTGGAGAAGCGGAACCGTTTTCGCAACTCGGGAGGAATTCGCAATGCTCGCAAGGCTGAGGGAATGGATGCATGACTGCCCGTGGCGGCATGCCTTTGCAGCTGCCGCAGTGGGTGCACTTGGGCTGATCCCGCAGGCTGCGACTGCTCAGGACAAGATCGAGCTCACGATGGGCATCATCGTTTCACCCGGTGACGCCTACACAGCCATGACCGCCAGCGTGCCCGAGCGAGTGCAGAAAGCGACGAATGGCCGAGTGGAAATCACGGTCAGCGATTCCCTCGTCGCGCCATCCCAGATTGCTTCCGCAGTCCGCGATGGCCGCTTGCCGATGTCAGCCGCCCTGCATACCTATCTCGCAGCCGAGGAGCCTCGGATGGGTATTTTCAACCTTCCGGGACTGATAGACGATGTCGAGGAATATCAAAAGGTCCGCGATGCGTTCTGGGCGAAGGACGTCGCGGAGATCTGGCTCGACAAGTGGAATGCCATCGTCCTGGCTGAAGGCGCATGGTGCCCCACCCGTCTATTCTCGAAAACCCCGATCAGGACGATCGAGGATTTTGAGAACAAGCGCGTGCGGGTTCACAATCCGCAGACCGCCGCCATGATGGTAGCGCTCGGAGCGAAGCCGACACCTGTTCCGGTTCCCGAAATGATGCCTGCGCTCGAGCGGGGGATCATCGATGCGGTGTTTACATCGGGTTGCGTCGGTGGGGCGCTGGAGCTGTGGCGCGTTGCGCCGAACGTACAGGATTGGCGCATAGGACCGATCACCGGCTGGGCAATTCTCGTCAACAAGGAAGAATGGGAGCGTCTTCCGGCCGATGTCCGCGAGCAGATGCAGACCGCGATGCGGGGTCTCGAGAAGGACGCCTTCGGCCAGTACAACGCATTCGTCCAGAAGGCCCTCGACAACATGAAGGCGAACGGTGTGGACCTATGGGATGCGCCGGAAGAAGAGCGTAAGAAGGTCAATCAGCCGAAGTATGCCAAGGCCGCCTACGACAGCTGGTATGAGCGCGCCAAGGAGGTCGGCTTCGATGGCCCGGCGTATATCAACAAGGTACGTAGCGCACTCGGAAAGCCTGCGCAGTGAACACCTGAGTGCCTTTGAGGCGGGCGGTGAGTCCGTCCTTTCTCAAGATATGTACGCCGCTCGAAGCCATCGAGCGGCGTTTACTTTACCCCAAGGCCCTCGGACGACATGAGTTCACGCTTGGGGAATAGCGAGGGAAACGAGGTGTCTCACGTCCTCGACCTGATCGATATTCCAGCACAGGCGGATCAGCTCATTTACCTGAGCTGCAGACAACATCGTCGCCTGGTCGCGGAATTTGCCCTCGAGCTGCGCATCGGACAGTGGGCGTTTGAGATTGCCCAGGGAGTGTTCGAGCGTCTTCGTCAAGACGCGGCCGTCTTTCAGCGTGACCTCTACCCGCACGCCGTCCTCGCTGACCACGGGATCGCCCTCGGCAACGACTTTCTCCCGAACCGCCTTGATCACAGGGTCATTGACAGCCTCGTCGGTGAATTCGCCAAGTCCGGCCTTGCCACGGACGAGGCCGATGGCGGCAGCATGGTAGGCGGAGAACTTGCCTTCGAGGCCCCTGCTGATGTCCCTCTTGTTGCACAGATCCTTGACGAGCGGCGCCACGCTCAAGCGGACGGCCTCGATCTCTTCAGGCTTTATATTGTGCTCGTTCCGAAGCTGAATGCTGGCATCTATGGTCGGGTGCGTGACAATTCCGCATGGAAACGGCTTGTAGGTATTTTCCCGCAGGTCGAACTTGTGGCCTAGCCCATCGGTGATTTTGGACAGGTCATACTCTGAAGCCTGTACCGCTGCGAAGCCGCGCGGCCCTTCGAGCCCGTACTCGCCTCCCGTGAAGCCATTCTTCGCCAGAACAGCCGCCATGTAGCCGCTTTGCGCCGAACGGCCCGGGTGGAATGCCTTGCCCATCGAGCCGAACATCTCGCGTATTCCGGCCGCTTGCGCGGCCGCGAGCCCGATGGCCCAGACCATCTGCTGCTCGTCGAGGCCCATCGGCCGGCCGACGGCTGCTACCGCACCGAAAACGCCTGCCGTACCGGTGATGTGCCAACCGGCGTCGTAGTGAGCGGGATAAACGGAATTCGCGACACGCGACCCGGTTTCAAAACCGAGAATGAACGCGTGCTCGAAATCCTTTCCGCTCATCGGATGAACGCTGGCGTAGGCAAAAAGCGCGGACGCCATCGGGGAGGTCGGGTGCATGTAATTCTTTGGCGTCGTATCGTCGAAGTCGTGCACGTGCGAGCTGATGCCGTTGAGAAGGGCGGCATGAAGAGCATCCGCGCGTTCTGTCCGCCCCAGAACCAACGCCTCACCTTTACCGAAAAATGGACCGAGGGCCCTGATCGCAATGTCGGCGGCCGCGTGATGGCTGCCGCCGAGCGCGCAACCAACGTAGTTGATCAGCGCCCGGCGCGCCTCGTGCCGGACA
>JAWLCO010000077.1:0-19003 GCA_041687075.1 Hyphomicrobiaceae bacterium
GATGCCCGTTGTCAAAGGATGCAACCTGCCCGACGACCTGCTCTATGACGTGGACAACCACATCTGGTTCAAGGAGGAGGGCGACGGCAACGTCAGGCTCGGCATGACGACGGTCGCCACCGCCATGGCAGGCCAGCTCGTGGCCTTCACGCCGAAACGGATCGGGCGCAAGGTCGATGCGGGCAAGAGCTGCGCGACGGTCGAGAGCGGGAAATGGGTGGGACCCGCGAAGTCCGTGGCTGCCGGTGAGGTGGTGAAAATCAATGACGACCTCGTCGCCAACCCCCAGCTCGCAAACCAGGATCCCTATGACAAGGGCTGGTTCATCATCCTGAAGCCGAACGACTGGGACGCGGTGAAACCGACCCTCACGCCCGGCGCGCAGGTGGAGGCGAAGTACGAGGCCAAGATGAACGCCGACGGCTTTGGGGGGTGTGCGCCATAGCCATGCACACGAACGGCCGTCATCACGGCCAACCGAGAGCCCGGCTTGAATCGGGCCAGCAGCAGTATAGCCCTCCCCTTGAGGGGGAGGGCGGCGCGGCGGAGCCGCGCGGGTGGGGTGAGGCCACGCACGCAACGTTGGCGCAGGGGCACCCCCACCCCTAACCCCTCCCCACAAGGGGGAGGGGAGAAGAGTGTAAGGGGCTAGCCCCTGCCCCCTTCCCACAAGGGGGAGGGGAGATTGAGCGAGGAGGCTAGCGGAATCACATGGCACGCATCATCTCGATCGAAGCACTCCGCGCCCTCTATCCGCCGCCTTCCGAGCGGGCGGTGAAGAAGCAACTCGACAGGCTCGACCGGCACTGCCGCAGCTTCATCGCGCTGTCGCCCTTTCTCGTCATTTCATCTTCGGGTGCCGACGGACTGGCCGATGCCTCGCCGCGTGGTGACCTCCCGGGGTTCGTGCAAATTCTCGATGACCACACCATTGCCATCCCGGACTGGCCCGGCAACAATCGCCTCGATACGCTCAGTAACATCATCGCGAAGCCTTCGGTCGGGCTGCTGTTCCTGGTCCCCGGCGTCGACGAGGTTCTGCGCGTGAACGGGGAGGCGGAGCTGCGGGACGACGAGGAGCTGCGGGGCCTGTTCGTGCGTTCGGGCAAGCTGCCGCGGCTGGCCATCCTCGTCCACGTCAGGGAAGCCTACCTGCACTGCGCCAAGGCGCTGATGCGCTCGCGCCTGTGGGAGCCGGCTTCGCGCGTCGAGCGCAGTGTGTTGCCCAGCATGAACGAGATGATCCGCGACCAGATCGGCGGCGACGCAGCCATTGAGCCGCAGCAGCAGATGGTCGAGCGCTACCGCAAGATACTTTACTGAGACCGCCAAACCCGAGACCGCCAAACCGAAATGCGCCAGCAGTTCGCCTCTGACAACAACGCGGGAATGTGCCCGCAGGCTTTGACCCGCTTCCTCGCGGCCAATGCGGCCGGGCACGCCGTCGGCTACGGCGACGATGCCTGGACGCAGGAGGCGCGGTCGCGGATTGCTGCACTGTTCGAGACCGACTGCGATGTGTTTTTCGTCTTCAACGGCACGGCAGCGAATGCGCTGACGCTGGCGCAGCTCTGCCGGCCCTACAATGCCGTCATCGGGCACGCGTTCTCCCACGTCGAAACGGACGAGGCGGGCGCGCCGGAATTCTTTACTGGCGGCGCCAAACTGATGACGGTCGACACGCCGCTCGCCAAGCTGACGCCCGAGGGGGTGGAGTCGCTGGCAACGCGCTATTCGGGCCCGCATCACGTGAAGCCCGCAGTTCTGTCGCTCACCCAGGCCACGGAGCTCGGGACGGTCTACACGTCCGATGAGCTTCGTGCGCTGACCGATGTCGCGAAGCGGCACGGCCTCAAGGTGCACATGGATGGCGCCCGTTTCGCCAATGCCGTGGCGCGGCTCGGCTGCGCCCCGCCGGATCTCTCCTGGCGGGCCGGCGTCGATGTGTTGTGCTTCGGCGGTGTGAAAAATGGGCTCGCGGTCGGCGACTGCGTCGTATTTTTCGATCGCGCGCTGTCGCACGAGTTTCAATGGCGCATCAAGCAGGCCGGCCAGCTCAATTCCAAGATGCGGCTCGTCTCGGCTGCCTGGCTGGGGCTGCTCGACGATGATGTCTGGCTTGCCAATGCGCGGCACGCAAATGCCATGGCGGACAGGCTCGCCGCCGGTCTCGCGGCCGTACCCGGTGTGAAGCTCATGGCGCCTGTCGAGGCCAACGCCGTCTTCGCAGATATCGCGCCGGAGCTTCAGCGCGCACTCCGGGCCAGGGGCTGGCAGTTCTATACCTTCCTTGGGGAGACTGGCTGCCGCCTCATGTGTGCCTGGGATACCGAACCTGAGACGGTGGATCGCTTTCTCGCCGACTTTGCCGAGGCGACCCGCGGTTAGGCCCGCCGCGCAAAGTGCTGCCGCACGAGAGCGAAGATGCGCCCGTCGAGGATGATGAGCGCGAGTCCGATCACCAGCGCGCCTGCGATGTGCCGCGGCAGCAGAACCTCGCCCAGAACGGTCGACCCCAGCGCGATGGCGCTCACGGGGATGAGCAGCGTCACCAGCGTTGTGTTGGTCGGGCCGGAGACCGCCATGATGCGGAAAAATACGATGTAGGCGAGCGCCGTCGACAGCAACGCAAGAGCGACGACGGCCGAAATGGCCGAAGTGCTCGGAGCCGCGATCTGCCAGGGCTGATCGATGGCCAGCGCCAGCGGTAGCAGCACAAGTGTGGAGCAGGTGAGCTGGGTCGCAGACGTCACCAGCGGCGGAGTGCCCTTGAACCGCCTGCCCCACTGGGCCGAGAAGGCGTAGGAGAGCGCCGCACCGAGCACCAGAAGCATCCCGAGCAGGCTCGCCGAGTTGCCGAACAGCGCTTCCGGCCCCACCAGCACCGCGACCCCCGCGATGCCGACGAGCACACCTGCGAGACGGTTCAAGGTCAGCTTCTCATCGGCCGTGCACAGGTGCGCGAGCATGACCGCGAACAGCGGTGTCGTGGCGTTCAGCACGGATGCCAGTCCGCTCGCGATCTCCCTCTGGCCGCGAACGATGAGGAGAAACGGAATGACGTTGTTGAGGAACGCCATGACCATGAACGGTCGCCAGGCTCGGGACCCGGACGGCAGCCTGAGCCCGGTGGCGTAAACGACCGGGATGAGGACCATCGCCGCCAGACCGACACGCCCGAGCACCAGAGTCAGTGGCGGCAGATCGTGCACCGCCATGCCGATGAACAGGAATGACCCGCCCCAGAGGATCGACAGCAGGACCAGCAGAAGCCATTGGGTGAAGGACATCGGGTACCGACGCGTGCCGTTGCGGAACCCCACCTCATGCGGCTGCACGAGCGAAAGGGCAAGACTTCAAGCGGCGATGATCAGAGGGTCTCCGGCCGCCAGCCGTAAACCCAGTCGTAGAGTGCCATGACGCGACGCGCGGGAAGGGTGCGCAGTGTCAGGTCACGGGCAAGCGAGGCAGGCTTCGGCAGATGATAGATCCGGCCGTTGCGCCTTGAAGCGGCCTGCATGCGCATGGCGCGAGGGCGCCGCACGCGCTCGTAGCGATCAATCGCCAGGGCGGGTGCGGAGCGCCACATCCTGAGTGCCGCTGCCAACGTCTCCGCATCCTCGATGGCGAGCGCCCCCCCCTGCGCCAGGAACGGCAACACAGGGTGTGCCGCGTCTCCAAGCAGCGTGATGCGACCCCGCGACCAGCGGGGCAGCGGTTCGGGGTCGTACAATGGCCAGCGGCGCCAATCCTCGGCGCAGGACAGGAATGCGGTGAGCCTATCGGAGAATGCACTCAACCTGCCGAGCAGGCCGTCCCGGTCGACAGGCAGCCCCCATCCTTCTCCCGGCCAGGCCTCGTCGAGAATGACGACGAGCGCAATCTCTCTGCCGCCGCGAACCGGATAGTGGACGACGTGCCCGCCGGGCGCCAGCCAGACGCCGGTGGCCATATCGCTGAAGGGGGGAGCGGCGCGGGCGCGGTCGACAACGGCGCGCGATGCCGTCTTCCCCGAGTAGGTGAGGCGCGCTTTCGGAAAGAGCTGCCGCCGCACTGCCGACCAGAGTCCGTCGGCGCCGACGAGGAGGGCTCCCTCGTGCCGGCTGCCATCGGCCGTGCGGGCCTCGATGCCGCCGGCCCTCGGCGAGAAGGCAATGACTTCGGCGGAGGTGACGAGGTCGACGTGGGGCAACGCCGAGGCGGTTTCGAGCAGTGCCGCATGCAGATCGGCACGATGCGCAACCCAGTAGGGCGCCTGATGGCGTTCCGCCATCCAGCGGCCGAGTGGCAGCTCTGTCAGGCGTTGGCCCGAGGCGCCGTCATGGACCCGCAGGCACTCAGGCTTTCCGGCTGCAGGCTCCAGCCGCTCGGCGACCCCGAGCCGCGTCAGAACGCTCACCGCGTTGGGGCCGAGCTGAATGCCGGCGCCGGCTTCCGCAAGCTCGCCGCGGCGCTCGAGCAACCGGCTGGGAAGCCCCTGCCTCGCCAGAGCGATCGCGAGCGACAGGCCGCCGATGCCGGCCCCGGCGATCAGAATGGGCTGATCGCTCGACACGCGAGCTGCGATCCCTCAGACGGCCGGCGCCGTCGGCACGAGGCAGCCTGCCGGGTCAGACTCGTCGGCCTTGAGCCGCGGATCATAGACGTACAGCGTCGAGCAGTACGGGCAGATCACCTGATGGTCCGCGCCCATATCCAGATAGATGTGCGGGTGATCGAAGGGCGGGCGCGCGCCCATGCAGTTGAACTCCTTGACGCCGATGAAGATTTTCTCGACGCCCTTGTCGTTCGCGAAATGGGGGACGATTTTGTCGGCCATCCGGCTTGCCCTTGCACATCTGGTTACCAGGTCGCGATCGGGACCATACCCGGCCGACCTGCGAAATGGTAGGGAAGCCGCTGTCGCAACCGAGGAAATCAGAGGAGGGCTGCCGTGCAGAGCTTCCAATCCGACGGCGTGGAGATCGCTTACCTGGATGAAGGCACCGGCGATCCGATCCTTCTGATTCACGGCTTCGCCTCGAACGCCCGGGTCAACTGGGCGGACACCAGCTGGGTGCGCTTTCTCACATCGAACGGCCTCCGCGTCATTGCCATGGACAACCGCGGGCACGGCCGAAGCCAGAAGCTCTATCGAATGGAGGACTACGGCGCACCTCAGATGGCCGAGGATGCCCGGCGGCTGCTCGACCATCTCGGCATCCAGCGCGCGGATGTCATGGGCTATTCGATGGGCGCGCGGATCACGGCCTTTCTGGCGCTGGCCCATCCGGACCGGGTGCGGAGCTGCATCTTCGGCGGCCTGGGGATCAACATGGTGCGCGGGATGGCCGGCACCGGGCCGATCGCACATGCGCTGGAGGCCGAGAGCATCGATCAGGTCACCAACCCGACGGCCCGCACCTTCCGCGCCTTCGCCGAGCAGACACAAAGCGACCTGAAGGCGCTCGCCGCCTGCATCAGGGCGTCCCGGGCTCCACTGACGGCGGAGGACGTCGGCCGCATCGCGTGCCCGGTGCTCGTGGCTGTCGGCAGTGATGACGTGGTGGGCGGATCGGCTGCGGCATTGGCCGGGCTCATTCCGGGCGCGCAAGCTCTCGAGATCGAGGGGCGCGACCACATGAAGGCCGTCGGCGACAGGCGCTACAAGGACGGTGTGCTAGCCTTCCTGCAACGGCGGCCCTGAAGCTCACAATCCGTTTACTGGAAAGTGCGGCGCCCTTGCAACTTCCTCGTGCGATGGCAATTTACTTTGCATGCTGTGGTTTTCGCGTATCGGAGCGGCGTGCGCCGCGTTCCTTTTCGTGTTGCCGGCAGGGCCTGCCGCGCGCGCAGACACCAACGTCGATCTCGAGCTCGTGCTCGCCGTCGACGTTTCCCTATCCATGGACATCGAGGAGCAGCGCCTGCAGAGGGATGGCTATGTCGCTGCCCTGAGGGATCCGCAGGTCCTTTCCGCCATTCAGTCCGGACTGCACGGCCGCATCGCCATCAGCTATGTCGAGTGGGCCGGCGCGTACTCCCAGTCAACAGTTCTGTCCTGGACCATCATCGACGGGAAGGATAGCGCGGAAGAGGTGGCGCAGAAGCTGGAGCAGGCGCCTCTCTCACGGCGTCGCATGACCTCGATCTCATCCGCGCTCACCTACGCCGGCCAGCAGTTCGACAGCAGCCCGTATCGCGGAATCCGCCGTGTCATCGATATTTCCGGGGATGGTCCCAACAATTCCGGCGGACCCGTCGCACCCGTTCGGGATGGGCTGGTCGATAACGGCATCATCATCAACGGGCTGCCGGTGATCCTCAGGCCGAGCCAGTCGAGTTTCTTCGATATCACCTATCTCGACCGCTACTACGCCGATTGCGTCATCGGCGGGCCGGGCGCCTTCATGATCCCGATCCGTGACAAGTCGGAGTTCGCGACGGCAACGCGCCAGAAGCTGATCCTTGAGATTTCCGGCTACGAGCCGCGGCTTGTTCCCGCGCAATTCTCCGCTGACGGCGAGGAGACCGACTGCACGATCGGCGAGCAACTCTGGCGCCGGTACATGGACGGGCGCATCCGGAACTGAAGAGCATTTTCGGCCGATGGGAAGCGGCCTGCTGGCCGCCGACCGTTCCTGGGCGTCGCGCCCATCTGCTCAGGGCCGCTCGATTGAGACGAGCGTGCCCGAATTCGCCGCCAGGGCGCCCCGGCCACGTCCGATTTGCGCCGTGAAACAAGCAAACGTCAGGAGCATCCTCCCACGGCTGCTCATCTGTCGTTAACCCTACCGCATCTAACGTCCCTTCCATGTTGCGTACTTGCGTTATCGGCGCGTTGCTCGCGGCCGCCGCACTGGCGGCCTGGGGATGCAGCCGCACACCTCAATTCATTGCCCAGCACGAGCCCTGGCGTGCGGAGGAGGAGCGGGCGTGCCTGCTCTCCGGCTACGTGCAGCATTCGCCCTATCTGCAGACGCGTTCTTCGCTCGGCGGCCCGAGCGTCTGCGGTGCGCTGCAGCCCTTCGAGATGTCGGCGGCTGCCGGCGGGCGCGTCAGCCTGCGGCCCGCGGCGATGCTCCGCTGCCCCATGATCCCGGCGGTGGAGCGTTGGATCGCGCATATCGTGGAGCCGGCGGCACACCGGCACCTCGGCGCGCCTGTCGTAGAAGTGAAGGTCGCCGCGTCCTACGGCTGCCGCCCGATGAACAACCGGTGGGGCGCCAAGCTCTCCGAGCACGGACACGCCAATGCGCTCGACGTCTCGGCCTTCGTACTGGCCGATGGACGCAAGATCGACGTGAAATCCGGCTGGTGGGGTGACGCCAGGGAGCGCGCCTTCCTGCGAACGGTCCACCGCGGCGCTTGCCGGGAGTTCACGACCGTGCTCGGCCCCGACTACGACCGGCTTCACCGCGACCATTTCCATCTCGATCTGGCTCGCCGCCGGAACGGAAATGTCTGCAAGTGAAACCCGGCGGCCTTTCGCCTGTTGCGTTTCGGCCAGCGACTGAACAATCTGACCCCCGGAGCTGAACGAAAAAGGGGGCAGCCGTGGATCAGGACGCAACCCGGGCGGGCGAGCTCGAGATTCCGCTGCCGGACCGCACAGATGCGCGCCTCGTGTTCATCGGGCGCATCCGCACGCCGTTCGCGACGCGCGACGACTGTCCGCGGCAGGGCTCCGCCGACGGCCCGGTATGCAGGATCGAAATCGACGAACCATGGCGCCCGGGCCTGAAAGGGCTCGAGCGTTACGAGCGCGTGGAGGTGCTCTACTGGCTCGACCGCGCCCGCCGCGATCTGGTGCAGCAGAGCCCCAAGTCTGATGCGGTGGCGACGGGCGTCTTCGCACTGCGCTCGCCGCTGCGCCCGAATCCGATCGCTACAGCACTTGCTACCGTGGTCACTATCGAGGCCGACGCCATCCTGGTACGGGGCCTCGACTGCATCGATGGAACCCCGCTGCTCGATATCAAGCCAGACCGCTGCGCCTACTCACCTCCGGCACCAAGCCGGGCAGGCAAGCCGGATGCATGAGCGAGGACGGCGGCCTGAAGCTTCGGGGTCGTGCCGGCAACCGGCTCTCGTCGTCGTTGCGACGAAGCAGGTGATTGATTCAGACGTTCCTGCACCCCCACTTAACCCAGATTGGCGCGCTAAGCGGTCCCTCACTCAAACCCGGGGCAGAAAATGACCAAGTACGACTTCGACCTGTTCGTGATCGGCGGTGGCTCGGGCGGAGTGAGGGCAGCACGGGTGGCGGCGGGACACGGGGCGCGGGTCGCGATCGCCGAGGAGTTCCGGTTCGGCGGCACGTGCGTGATCCGCGGCTGTGTGCCGAAGAAGCTGCTGGTCTATGCCAGCCGGTTTGCGGACGAGTTCGAGGATGCGGCAGGCTTCGGCTGGTCGGTGGGTGAGACGCGGTTCGACTGGGCCCAGCTCATCGACGCCAAAGACCGGGAGATCGCGCGGCTCGAGAGCATCTACCGGAGCAATCTGGAAAAGGCAGGTGTCGCGATCTTCGAGGAGCGGGCGGAGCTTGCCGGTGCCAATACAGTGCGGCTCGTGACCGGGAACCGCACAGTCACCGCGCGCTATATCCTCATCGCCACCGGATCCAGCACGGACATCGACACGCGTGTGGTCGGCTGTGAGAACGTCATCACCTCCAATGACGCTTTCCACCTGAACGAATTTCCCCGACGGATTGCGATCGCCGGTGGGGGCTATATTGCTGTCGAGTTCGCGGGCATCTTTGCCGGGCTCGGCGCCGAGACGACACTCGTCCATCGCGGCGAGAAACTGCTGCGCGGCTTCGACGATGATCTGCGCGACGGTCTGATGGAGGAGTACGCCAAGCGCGGTATCCGCGTGCTGACGAGCACAACCTTCTGGCGCATCGACCGGACGGAGAAGGGCCTCGTCGGCAATTTGAGCGACGGCACGGCACTCGAGGTCGACCAGATCATGTTTGCGATCGGCCGCAGCCCCAATACGGCCGGGCTCGGTCTGGAACTGGCCGGAGTCGCCTGCGGCGAGCGCGGCGAGATCAAGGTCGATGCCGACAGCCGCTCCAGCGTGCCCAGCATCTATGCCATCGGCGATGCCACCGACCGCATGAACCTGACACCGGTGGCCATCCGCGAAGGACACGCGTTCGCCGATACCGTGTTCGGCGGCAAACCATGGCGGGTCGACTACGGCAACATTCCGACGGCGGTGTTCTCGACCCCGGAAATCGGCACCGTCGGGCTGTCGGAGCTCGATGCCACTACCGCAGGCCATGAGATCGATATCTACAAGTCGCGCTTCCGGCCGATGAAGCACACGCTCTCCGGCCGCGACGAGCGCACGATCATGAAGCTCATCGTGGACCGGCCGACACAGAAAGTTCTGGGCGTTCACATGCTCGGCCCGGACGCGGCGGAGATCGCCCAGATGGCCGCCATAGCCTTGCGTCTTGGAGCAACGAAGGCCGATTTCGATTCGACCATGGCCCTGCATCCCAGCGCCGCCGAGGAACTCGTCACGATGCGGGAGAAGTGGGTGCCGCCGCAGGCTGCCGAGTAGAAAAGGCCACAGTGGCCGGATTTTGCGATTCGGTTAACGATGCATGAATCCCGATAGCACAACCTATGGTAGCATGATGGCCGAGTCGCCTGCGCGTTTCTGCATCAGCGCACACGAAGAGGACGGCCATGACGGCAAACGCCATCGCCCGTGCCTCGGCTGCATTCCTGTTCTGCGTGGCTGCCTTGGTCTCGGGACACGCTCGAGCACAGAACTATGACGGCGCCGGCCTGCTGAGATTCGGGGTTTTCGGCCAGGTCGCATCCACGGATTTCGATGTTCAAAGACCGATCGAATCGCGGGGTTCGGCCTCGGACACCGGCTTCGGGGGCGGGGCCACGTTCGGCTACGACTACCTGTTCACCAACGGACTGATCCTGGGCATCGAGTCGGACATCGGCATCGATAATGTGCAGGTCGAGCGCGGCCCGCGCGAGTACAGCACCAACTTCATGGCGAGTGTCAGGGGCCGTGTCGGGGGCTATGTGCATCCGAACCTGCTCCTCTATGGCACGGCGGGCGCGGCCTTCCTGGGCGTCGAGTTCGATGCACCCGTCGATCCGGTGACGGGATTCCAGTTCGGCGACAGCGACACGCTCGTCGGTTGGACGGCTGGCGTCGGCGCCGAGTTCGACTGGCACGGCATCGTGTTCTTCAGCGAGTATCTCTTCGCCGGCTACGACACGTTCTCCTCCGATGAGACCTTTGAAGAGATTGACCTCGTCACGAACGAGATCGTCACGAGAACGATCAGAAACGAAGTCGACGTCGACCAGCACCTGTTCCGCTTCGGCGTGAAGTTCATCATCGGTCATGACCACCGCATGGGAGAGGTCTACGCTCCCCCATTGAAATAGCTGACAAATCGGCCGTAATCGGCCAAGCTGGCCCCTGCAGGCAATTTGCGTGGCGGACTGCGAGGGGCATCCCGGTTCATGCGTCAAGTCACAGTCATCGGCGCCGGCGTGATCGGCATGTGCGTTGCGGCCTGGCTGCAGCGCCTGGGTGCGAGCGTCACGGTGTTGGATCCGATCGAGCCGGGGCGGAGCTGCTCGTTCGGAAATGCCGGCGCGCTGAGCCCAGGGTCCTGTGTGCCGGTGGCCATGCCGGGCATGCTGAAACAGGTGCCGAAATGGCTGAGTGACCCCTCGGCGCCGCTGGTGCTGCATTGGTCCTATCTGCCTTGGGCACTGCCGTGGCTCACGAGATTCCTGAAGGCGAGCAGCAGGCCGGAGGTGGAGCGCAGCGCCGAGGCGCTGAGCGCACTGCTGCGCCCGGTGTTCGAGAGCTACGAGCCGTTACTCGAAGAAGCCAGGGCCACTGACCTGATCCGGCGGGAAGGTCAGATCTACGTGTACGAAAGCGAGGCAGCCTACCAAGCCGACTCGCTGGGCTGGGAGCTTCGCCGGCGGCATGGGGCGCGCATCGAGGTTCTTTCGCTGGAGGAGCTGCGGCAGCGCGAGCCGGCGCTTGCTCCGTTCTTCACGAAGGGCGTTCTCCTTCCGGATCACGGATATTGCCTCGATCCGTTCGGACTGGTGCAGGCGCTGGCAGACAGTGTACGCCGCAATGGCGGAACCATTCTCGGCCAGAAGGTGCTGGACATCGAAATGGATGCCGACCGGCCGCGGGCGCTCGTTACGGCGGCAGGCCGTCATCAGGTCGAGACGGTGGTGGTCGCTGCTGGTGCCTGGTCGCATCAGCTCGCGCGCATGTTCGGCCACAAGGTGCCGCTCGAAACCCAGCGCGGTTACCACGCCATGCTGCGCGATCCCAGCATGGCGCCGCGGACCAGCATCATGTGGGCCGAGAAGAAGTTTCTCGCCACGCCGATGCACATGGGGCTCAGGTTTGCCGGCACGGTCGAGCTGGCGGGGCTCGATGCGCCGCCGGACTATCGGCGCGCCAGCACGCTGCTGGAGTTCGGCAAGCGGATGTTCCCGGGCCTGACTGGCGGCGAGGTGAGCCGCTGGATGGGCCACCGGCCCTGCCTGCCCGACTCCGTCCCGGTGATCGGACCGTCGCCGAAGCTGAAGAACGTCTACTTTGCTTTCGGCCACGGTCATCTGGGCCTGTCGTCCGCCTCGACGACCGGGCGGCTCGTGGCCGAGCTGGTGATGGGGGCGAAGCCGTGCATCGATCCGGCGCCGTACCGGATCGACAGGTTCTGACAGATCAGCGCCGGCGCGCCGACCTGCAGCCGAAGCGGATCAGGTGTTCCTTGCGAAGTCGCCTGGCTCGAGCAGGCGCGATGCGACATAGCCCAACACCAGACCCCAGAATGGCGCCCCGATATTGGCCACTGAAATGCCGCTTACGGTGATCAGGAATGTAACGAGAGCACCGAAGCCGAAGCGGCCCTCGAATGCGGTGGCGAAGGCGGCCTGCAGCACCTTCAGCATGGCGAGGCCGGCAAGCGTGGCGATGAAGGCGGCCGGAGCCGCGAGCAGCAGCCGCGTGAACAGCGGCGAAAACAGCCCGAACGCAATGCCGAACAGCGCAACCATGACGGCGCCGGTGTACTGTCGCTCGCGCTCGCCGCTGGTGGTCAGGATGGCATTGACCGGCCCGGTCAGGCAGGTGGAAACCGCGCCCACGAAAGCCGTGACGATGGCGCCCAGCCCGCAGACGGCGGCAATGCTGTTGACCGGCGGTTTATGACCGGCGGCGGTCAGCACGGCAACGCCCTGTCCGTTCTGCACGACGAGAACCGTGATGGCGAGAGGCACGGCAAGCTCGGCAATGGCTTGCCACGAGAACTCCGGCATCACGATGTGCGGGGCGGCCATTGCAGCCCCGAAGTCGACGGCTGGTGCGAACTCGCCCGTCAAGGCGGACACGGCAATGCCGACCGCCAGCGCCCCGATGAGCGGTGGCATCATTCTCGAGAGAGGGCGAATGCAGGTGAGCGCCAGGAACACCACCGTCATCGGTGCCGCGATCCAGAATGCCTGGTCGAAGGCGCGCACCCAGTCGAGGCCGAACTGCAGGAAGACGCCCGCCACCATGCTCATCACGATGGGCATTGGGACGGCTTGCATGGCACGCCGGACAAGGCCCGTCAGCCCGAGGATCATCATGCCGATACCGGTGACGATGAATGCGCCGACCACCTCCGGAAAGGCCAGGTGCGCGAGCGCCGGCCCCACGAGCACGCCGCCCGGAATCGTCCAGAAGAAGACCAGCGGCTGGCGATAAGCGAGGCTGAACACGATGGTGATGATGCTGTTCAGGCAATAGGCGCCGAAGACCCAGGAGGCGATCTGTGCCTCGCTCAGACCACCGCGTGTGCCGACGGCCAGGATTATGGCGACCGGCCCAGTCGCCGCAAACACGAAGCCGACCAGAGCATTGCTGAAGTTGGCCGCCGAAAGATCCTTCAGCAGATGACGAAAGCCGGCCGGGGGCTCATGGGGGCGCTCGATGTGCATGCAGGGTTATCGATGGATGGCAGGGTGGGTTCGTTGAGCAGGTGCGCCCTCATCCCTGTCCGGCCGGGCCGATGCCGGAAAGGCTTTGCGGGATGATCTGGCTGCTGTCGGCCAGAACGGCAGCAAGGCGAGCGGTTGCCCGGTAATGGAGGCCGTCCGGCTCGAACCTGATCTCCGGCTTGAACTCGGCATCGCTCAGCACGCTCCTCAGCAGGGTATGGCCAAAGCCTTCCCGTGAGGGCGCGACTGCCGGAGGTCCGCCCCGTTCCTTCCATTCGAAGACCAGAAGGGGTTCTGCCGGATTACCCTCGATGCGCCATTCTATCGTGACATTGCCGTCCGGCTGCGAAAGTGCTCCGTACTTCGACGCGTTAGTGGCCAGCTCGTGGATGACGAGCGACACATTCTGGGCTGCCTGGGCAGAGAGCAGCAGCTCGAGTCCGCTTGCCGTATAGCGGCCTGCGAAAGCGCGCATCTCATTCTCGATGACGAGTGCCATGTCGGCGCCTTGCCAGTGCGCCGCGGCGAGAGTGTCGCTGGCATTGGCAAGTGCCTGCAGCCGGCCAAGGAAAGCGTCCCGGGCCTCGGGTATCGTCCTGCCCTCGAGCAGGGTTCGTCGCGCGATCGAGGCGATGACCGCGAGCAGATTGTTGGTCCGATGCTGCAGCTCCCGAAGCAGCAGATGGCGGCGATGCTCGTTTCGCTCCCGTTCGGCCGCTGCACCCGCGAGCGCGTCATGGATGTGCTGGAACTCGCGTGTGGCGAAAGAGCGATCCGGAAGCGGCTCGCCGCGGCCGAGTTTTTCTGCCGATTCGACGAGGACATCGACGTTGGCGTGAAGCTTGCGCCCGACCGAGGTCGCGACGGCAAGCGCAAGCGCAAGGAGCAGGGCCGAGCCGATGGCGAACAGCATCCAGGCTTCCCGCAACGGAGCCTCGATGATGGCCGTCGGCACCGACACGGAGACGAGCCAGCCAGAGGTGTCGGATCGCACGAAGGACCTTACGATCGGCGTGCCGTCAGGGTCTCTGAGCCAGCCCACACCGAAGTCTCCGAGGGATGCGCGGGCGAACTTGTCGGGCATTATTCGGCCGATACTCTGTTCGTTGCTGCTCGCGACAACCGTGTTCGTACGATCTATGACGTACCAGCGCCAATCGGGCGGACGCGAGCGCTGCGCGAGCACCTCGATCAGATGTTCCGGTGACCTTACGATTCCGATGAGGCCGGCAACGTCGTTCTCGCGTTGAATGGGCGCGGACACGATCCAGGCCGCATGCCCCTCGATCAGTTTCGCCTTGAAATTCGAGACATAGGGCGCATTCTTTTCGATGATCTCTTTCACCCTGTTCGGGTCATGGTTGACGGGCAGTGGGTTTCCCATCGGCACGCTCGTATTGAGAATCTGCCAGCCACCAACGTCGTAGACGACCACATGCGAGCCGTGCGGCACCAGGGCCCGCGTGGCGTTCTGGTGCAGGCGGGCGAGGTCCATTTCGGGGCCAAGCAGCCCCGTCAGCGTCTGGATGAGCAAGAGCTGCGATTGGATCTCCTCTTCAAGATCCTTGGCGAGCTCCTTGGCGGCGGCGAGCGTCTCCTCCTCGATCGAGCGGTACTGCTCGATCGTGTACTGATAGACCAGGACGCCGCACATCGAGAGGACCGGAACGGCAATCGACAGGCCATAAAGGATCAGCCGCTGGGCGAAGGTGGGCGGCGGGCGTGCGCGCATGAACGACCGACCAGTGAATGGTATGACGAGAACGGGTTAACCTGTCGCGGATGCAGCCGGATTGCAACTGCAGAACGTGCCAAGGCTCACCGGCGATGCCAGAGCGCCATGCCAAGTGCTCACCTTCATCGGACCGTGGCTTGCCGGACGGCCTTGGCAGCCGCCAGGGGCTTCGGCGGAAGCTCGCCGGCGGTCGAAAGCGAGGAGCCAGGCCGTGGCGTCGCCTCGAGGGTATCGAGGAAATTCGACGTCCAGCTGTGGATGTCGTTCCGGCGCAGGACGTCGATCATCCGTTGATGACGCGCCTGGCGCGCATCGAGCGGCATCTCCAGAGCGAAGCGGATGGCGGCTGCAACGGCCTCGGGCTCATGCGGGTTGACGATCACCGCGCCATCCAGCTCATCGGCCGCCCCGGCAAACTGTGACAACACGAGCACGCCCGGGTCGAGCGGGTTCTGTGCAGCGACGTACTCCTTGGCGACCAGGTTCATGCCGTCCCTGAGCGGCGTCACCAGGCCCACTTTGGCGAGCCTGTAGAGCCCCGCGAGCGCTGCCCGCGAATAGGCTCGATTGACATAGCGGATCGGCGTCCAGGTCACCTCGCCATGCAGGCCGTTGATCTGGCCGGCGAGCGTCGAGACCTGCTTGTCGATGTCCATATACTCCTGGATTTCGCCACGCGACTTGGGCGCAATCTGGAGGAATGTGACCCGGCCGTGCCATTCCGGATACGTGGTGAGGAAGCGCTCGATGGCATCCATCCGGTTTGGCAGCCCCTTGGAGTAGTCGAGCCTGTCGACGCTCATCACCATCGCGCGGCCGCCCAGGCTTTCCGCGGTCTCCTTGATGAGCGCGGTAGCTGCAGCCCGGCGTGCCATCCGCTCGAATCGCGCGGTCTCGATCCCTACCGGGAAGGCCCCGAGGGTCACCCGGCGCCCGTTGGCCTCGAGGTGGAAGGTATCAGGCGCCCGCCTTGCGCCCTGCCGCACGAGATAGCGGCTGAGGTTTTCGCAGTCGTTCTCCGTCTGCAGCCCGATGAGGTCGAAGGCGACCAGCGCGCCGACGATCTCACGATGCTTCGGCAGGGCGGTCAGAATGTCGGGCGGCGGGCAGGGAACGTGGAGGAAGTAGCCGATATGGTTCTGGTGGCCGCGCTCGCGCAGCAGGCGGGCGAGCGGCATGAGGTGATAATCGTGCACCCAGACGATGTCGTCGGGCTTCAGTATTTTAGAGAGGTTGTCGGCGAAATAGTTGTTGACGCGCTGGTAGCCTGAAAGGTCTGACCGGTTGAACTCGGCGAGATCAAGACGGTAGTGAAGAATTGGCCACAAAACGCGATTGGCGAAGCCATTGTAATACTCGTTGAATTCGCCCGGTGCGAGATCGAGAACGGCGTAGGTGGTGCTGCCGACCTTGCGTATCGTCGGTTCGGGATGAGGCTCCTCGGCCACGCGGCCACTCCACCCGAACCATATGCCATCCCGGCCGCTCAGCGCGGCCTGCACGGCAACGGCCAGACCGCCCGCCGAGGATTCGCTGGCACTCTCGGGAACGGCGACGCGATTCGAAATCACAATGAGGCGAGCGACCATGCTTGCTCCCATCCTTTCGATAGCCGCTTGGCGGTGATGACGATCCCCGCCATGGAGTACGTCTGCGGCAGATTACCCCAAAGTCGTCCGCTAACCGGATCTATATCCTCCGACATCAGTCCATACGCATTGCGATAGCGCAGGAGATCCACGAAATGGTCCCGGGCGTCAGCCGGGCGGCCGATAGCGGCCAGCGCATCTGCCAGCCAGAAGCGGCAGATGAGGAAGGCTGATTCCGGTGTCCCGAAGTCGTCATCAGCAGTATAACGCATGACATGCCCGGATCGGCTCAGCTCCCGTTCGATAACATCGCAGGTTGAGATGAATCGCGGGTCGCTGGGGGCTACGAGGCCGATCTCGGCGAGCAGGAGGGAGCTGGCATCGAGCTCGTCGGAGCCGAAGGCCGCCGTGAAAGCGCCGCGCTTGGGGTTCCAGGCCCGCTTGAGGACCTCCTCCCTGAGCTCGCGCGCTCTCGTCCGCCAGGTTTCGGCCTCGCTCGGCAGCCCCAGTGTCTGCGCGATGCTGCTGAGGCGATCACATGCCACCCAGCACATGGCCGCGGAGTGGGTGTTCACGCGCCACCGGCCTCTGTACTCCCATATACCCGCATCAGGCTGCAGAGCCAGGCGCCAAGCCAGCTCCCCGTGCTGCTCGAGCCGGCGGAAGAGAGCGATGTCGCCCATGCGCTCCAGGCGCTCGTCGACGAACATCTGCTGGGCGGCGAGGATGATGCTGCCGTAGACGTCGTGCTGGTGCTGCTCGGCGGCAGCATTGCCGACCCTCACCGGCCCGTGGCCCTCGTATCCGGCGAGATTCTCGGCCACCCACTCCTCGAGGTTCTGGCCGGGAACGATGCCATACACCGGGCGCAAGGGGCCGGCCTTCTGCACGGCGTTCGTCAGATAATCGAGGTAGGACTCCATCGAGTTGGTGTTGCCGAGGTGGTTGAGCGCCTGCACGACGAAGTAGGCGTCACGCAACCAGCAGTAACGATAATCCCAGGTTCTCCCCGAACCGGCAGATTCGGGGATGGAGGTCGTGAGAGCGGCGACGATGGCGCCGGTGTCCTCGAAGGTGCAGAGCTTGAGCGAGATGGCCGCGCGGATCACCGCGGACTGCCATTCGTAGGGGATGGCGAGCGTACGCACCCAGGACTGCCACCATCGGCGCGTTTCGTACTCGAACCGGCGGGCTGTCGTCTCGATGGCGCTTTCGAGCGGCTCGTCGGAGCCGAACACCAGGGTGACCGGCCGGGTGAGCGCGAATGGCGTCTCCTCGGCGACATACGACAGCGGCGCATCGGTGGTGACGCGGATCACGTCCGTTCCGCCGCGGTAGCGGATGTGGCTCGAGCCGATGGTGCGGTCAGTCGCGGGAATGCCGTATTGGAACGTCGGCCGGACACGGATGCGGATGCGGGGCAGGCCCGAAATCGGCTCGATGACGCGGATGATCTGGGTCGGGTGGAAAATGCGCCCGTAGTGGACGAAGCGCGGTGCGAAGTCCGTGATCCGAATGCTGCCGCCCTCGGCGTCGGTGAGGGTCGTCGTGACGAGTGCGGTATTGCGCTCGTAACAGCTTTCGGCCCGCACCTGGTCCTGAAGGACCACGTCCGTATACCCCTTGTCTTCGTCGCCTGCGAGCAGGCGCGAGAACACGGGATTGCCGTCGAAGCGCGGGAAGCACCACCAGACGATGCGCCCGTTGCAGTCGATCAGAGCCGCGATGCGGCCATTGCCGATAAGGCCGTAGTCGAGACCCGGTGCGCTCACGTCGTGCACTCCTGTCGAACCAGACTTGCCAACCACTTGCGAACTTCCCCAGCAGTGGCGAAACGCGCGACGGCTCCCGGACGGTCCTGCCCCACCGCCAATCCCATGCCGTTGTATTTCGGAAGCACGGCGAAGGCGGCCTCGTCGGTCACGTCGTCGCCGATGAACACCGGTCGCCGTCCGGCGAAGGGCGGGCGAGCCATGAATTCTTCGAGAACGGTTCCCTTGCTGAAGCGCGCGTGCTTGATCTCGAAAACACACTTGCCCGGGATGACGGTGAGCTGGTCGGCATCATGAGCCGCGACCGCCGCATAGACCGTCTGACGAACCTGATCGGCGCTCTCGAGGGCTTGCCGGAAGTGGACCGCGATTGCGATCGTCTTGTCCTCGATCACCACTCCACGGACATTGGCGAGTGGCGCAAGAAGCCATCGCACGCCATTGGGGATCGGGGGCGCTGTGCGCTCGACACGCTGTTGTCCTGCCTCGAAACGGACCTCGGCGCCATGCACGCCCGCAGCGGGCAATCGCAGCGGTGCCAGAAGGGCGTCGATGGCAGCAATCGGCCGGCCGGAGACCACCGCAAGCGCGCCGTCTAGCTGACGGCTCAAGGCGCCGAGTGAGCTGATGAGCTGCTGGGGGGCGAATACATCTTCCGGACGCGGAGCGATATCGATCATTGTACCGTCCAGGTCCAGGAACAACGCGTCGTTTTGAAAATCGAGTTCTGGGAGGGTCATCGAATCTTGTTTTTGTATGGGAGCCGGCAGGCCAGGCAAACGATACCCACTAGAGCGGACACTCCCTTGAGAGAGGACGCAAGCGCCGGGGACTTGGTTCCAAACGACGACCGCTCTGGCGGGCCGTTGCTGCAGCCGTGGAGATAATATAGGGCGACCTCGCCTGCAATGCGTCTACACG
>JAWLCO010000078.1:0-18788 GCA_041687075.1 Hyphomicrobiaceae bacterium
ATGCGCGAAGCCGCCGCGGACCTCGAGTTCGAGACCGCAGCGCGGCTGCGGGACGAGATCAAGCGGCTGCGCGAGACGGAGCTCGCCGTGGCCGACGATCCACTCGCCCGGCAGGCCGACGTCGAAGAGAAGGCGGGCCGCTACGAGGGTGGACGGAAGTACGGCGGCTCTCCCGCGGGCCGCGGGCGGCGGAAGGATTCCCCTCCCCAGTCCCCCGAAGCGACAGAAGAAGCCGTTGCAGGCTCCCGCATCGCCCATCAATACGAGCCCGTGCAGCCAACGTTTGCTCAGTCGACCTCGCGGCCACACAAGCCGCCTCTCGACGACATGGGTCCCGGCACGGATCGGCCCATTCCCGCGCGTGGCCCGAAGGTCGATCCACGGGCGCGCGCCGGTGCGTTCGGAGAGGCTATCCGGGGCCCGCACAAGCCGACGCTCGACGAGATGGGTCCCCATGCCGAACGTGGATTGCCCGCCGGAAAAGTGCCGCCCGCTAAGCCGGTCAAGACGATCGACGTGCAGGACGAGGGCGAACGCAAGCGCCGCCGCGGCCGGCCGCGGAAGACGGGGCGGCCCGGACAGTAGTCAGGGCGCATACGTCTGATATTCTCGCATGCGGAGAGGGAGGTTCCGTCATGCGTTTGAGCATTCCTTTGCTGCTCGAGGCCGCTTACGCGTCGTGGGCGGCACAGGAAACGGACGAATTCCTCGCCTGCTTTGCAGACGACATGGTGTTTGCGAATCATATGTCGCCTGAAGTCGTGCCGTTCGCCGGCATCGTCCAGGGGAAGACCGAATTTCGACGGCAGCTCCAGAAGATTCTGGATGAGTTCGATGTAGTCTACTACAGGCCGGTGCAGATCATTCCGGACGGCAAATCTGTTCGCGCGCAGACCGAGTTTCAGTATCGGCACAAAGCTACCGGACTGACGTACGAGGGCAGGTTGCGCCACCTCTGGCAAATCGAAGATGATAAGATCGTGCGATTCGATGAGTTTCACGACAGTGAGCGGACTCGCGCGTTCTTCGAGCTGGTGGCGCTCTATCGACAACAGCGCGCGGGCGGAGAGCCGCCAGCCGGCACGCTGAGACCCAGGGATTAGGATCTAGGTATGGCAGCCCGTGCTCTCATCGTCATCGCCTGCATCTGGATCGCAGGCGTCGCCTACGGCGCCGGGGTCACGTGGCCGGTCTTTCCGCTCGATATGCCGGCCGGCGACCCGGAGGTGCAAGCGGCCTACGATAGTGCGGTTTGGGCTCACGTGATTCGGCACATGCTGGTCGCATTGGCTCCCGCGGCGGCGCTGATCGGACTCGGGTGGGGACTTTCAAGACGGCAGCGCGCCGGCCAATAGCCTCCCTGTGGTTTTATGATCTCACACCCCGAGGATTAACCATTCCGTACGCGTTCTGAGAATTGCAATACGCCCGCCGCTGCCACAGGAACGCAGAGGGCGGATCGGGCGTTCGGGAGAACGTGCTGACCCTGTACAACCATCCCCTGGAGGCTCATAGATGGAGAACCGATTCTTCAGATGGCCCTCGCTTGCACGAGGAAGCGTGGGGGTGGTTTCCGCGCTCCTGCTTGCGACCACGGCAGCGCAGGCGGCAAGCCCGTTCGCTGCGCTCCAGGGCACCTGGTCGGGCTCCGGGCGTGTGCAGTTCGAGGGTGGCCAGTCGGAGCGGCTGCGCTGCAATGCCTACTACACGAATTCCGGAGGCGGGAATGTGCTCGGGCTCGCCATCCGCTGCGCCAGCGCCTCCAACAAGCTCGAGATCCGCGGACGTCTGACTTACAGCGGCGGCAGAGTGACCGGTACCTGGGAGGAGCGCACGTTCAATGCCAGCGGTACCGCGACGGGCCGAGCCAGTGACAGTCGCGTGTCACTGCGTCTGGCGGGCACCATCCCGGGTGCGATGAACGTCAGCGTCTCCCGCTCTCGCCAGAGCGTGGCGATCAGCACGCAGGGAACGGCCATCAAGGCCGTGCGGATCGGCCTTACTCGGCGGTAGGGCCGGAACCTCGGACAACGCGGATACTACGGGCGGACCGCAAGCTGCGCCTGGCGCCGAGCCGTCACACCCGATTCATCCTCCTGAGCAAGCCTGACCGCGCGGCCAGGTCCACGCAACGGTCTCAGTGCGACGGCGTTGAGAGCGAAAGGACATTTGGCAGAACAGGAGAAGCGTCATGAACATTCAGGACGCCAGAATTCTCATCATCGCCACCGACGGCGTCGAGCAGGTAGAGCTGACGACGCCGCGCGAGAAGCTGAGCGCCGCGGGCGCCAAGGTGGACGTTGCGGCGCCGAAGGACCGCCAGCGCCCGAGCGAGATCCGCGGCTGGGACCACAAGGACTGGGGCGACACCATCCCGGTCGAGAAGGACCTCGAAGACATCGACCCCGAGCCTTACCACGCGCTCATCATACCGGGCGGGCAGATCAACCCGGATCTGCTGCGGATCAACGAAAAGGCCGTGCAGCTCGTCCGGCACTTCTACGACTCGGGCAAGACAGTGGCCTCCCTCTGCCATGGCCCGTGGCTGCTGATCGAGGCAGGCGTGGTGAAGGGGACCAACGCCACATCCTACCGCTCGATCCGCACCGATATGATCAATGCAGGCGCGAACTGGAAGGACGAGGCGGTTGTCGTCGACAACGGGCTGATCACCAGCCGGGGCCCCTCCGACCTCGAGCCCTTCGTCGCCAAAATCATCGAGGAGATCAGTGAAGGCCGGCATCATGAGCGGCGGAAGGCTGCCTGAGCAGGAAAAATCCGCGCCTGCCGGGGAACCAAACGAGAGTTCCCGCGTTGCCCGTCTGCTGGCGGGCACGCATGGCCCATGTGCGTGCCTGGCGGACTTGGGGGTGTCGGGGGGTGGATCCCTTCCCCGCGACACCTCCCCTCTCACAGCGATGGGTTCATGAACGGGGGGATGTGGCGTGACGATCCCGGATAAGCTCTGCGGCACCCGCGTCGCGCCACTTGTTTTCCCGGCACGAACACGTCATATGAGGCTTGCCGGTGCCCGCTGCTGTGGCGTGCGCCCTCACGATTCACGGATAGCTGCGCGACCCTCACCGGCCGTTTCTTTCCCGACATCTGAGATCTCTGGGTTTTTTGCGTGGGACCCGATGACTGGCTTTCTGCACGCGTTTGAACGGGAAGAAGGTATACCCCTATGCGAATCACAGGCACTGTGAAGTTTTTCAACACGGCGAAGGGCTTCGGATTTATCCGGCCCGAGGAGGGCGGCAACGACGTGTTCGTGCACGCGACTGCTCTGGAGCGCGCCGGCATCCGCTCGCTGAATGAAGGCGACCGCGTGAGCTTCGTGCTCGAGGACGATCGCCGCGGCCGCGGCAAGCAGGCCGGTCAGATCGAGCTCGCCTGAGACTTCTCGGCAATTCTGCCGATCGATGGGAGCGCCGCTGGCTTTCGCCAGCGGCGTTTTCCATTTCGGAGACAGGCGGTTCCGCGCGATGGCCGTCCGATAACGGAATGATAACGGCCTGTTGCCAATTTGGGACAATCCGATCTTGCCGGTGACCCGCCTGCCGGTCCAGAATAGCAATCAACGTCCGAGAACAGCCAGTTCAGGGGAGTCCGCCGTGACGCGCCTCCAGCTTACTCGTCTTGCCCTGGCCGCCAGTCTAGCCGCCAGCACTATATCCACGGCCGTCGTCAGCGAAGCGCTTGCCCAGCCGGCATCGCCGAACACATTCGCCGAGCTCGACGGGAGCTGGAGCGGACGCGGAAACGTGCGCTTTTCCGACGGCAAATCAGAACGGATCACCTGCCGGGCCTATTACAATCCGAAGAGCGCCGGCGCCGAGCTTGGCCTGGCGATCCGCTGCGCCTCGGTCAGCTATAAGATCGAGATCCGCGCGAGCCTTCTCAATGAGAATGGCCGGCTTACCGGGCGCTGGGAGGAGCGGACGTTCAACGCCTCCGGCGAAGTGAGCGGCAAGGCCTCGGCCGGCAAGATCAGAATGAACATCGCAGGCGGTGGATTGACGGCCTCCATGTCGGTGTCCACCGAAGGCTCGCGTCAAGCAGTCTCCATCTCGACCGAAGGCTCAAACCTCAAGGGCGTCACGATCAACCTGTCCCGCGGCTGATCGCGACCTGAGCGAGCACGTCGGCGGGCGGCCGCGATGCGCACTATGACCCGCGGTTCCTGACGACAGCCTCAGCGGCCGAGCCCTTCAGCTCGCAACAGCCAGTCCGTTCTCTCTCAACCGGCTGAACAAGCGGCCCTTTTTCGCGCGGGCGATGCGGACTTGGCAGACGGTCTGGCCGCTTTCGGCGGTCTCGCGGTTCAGCACCTGGGCGTTTTCGTGCAGCCAGGCAAGCAGGTTACCGGCCGTGGCGGGTACGGCGATGGTGAGCACCTCGTCCGCGCGACCGAGTTGAGCGTCGATGGCTTCGAGCAGCTCGCCCAGCCCAGTCCCTTCGGCCGCGGAGACCATGAGCGGCTTCATCGGAGCGCGCCGGGCCGCATACTCCAGCTCCTCTCGCGCTTCGGGCGGCAGCAGGTCGACCTTGTTCCAGACCTCGAGGATCAGCCCATCCGACCGCTCCACATCGATGCCGAGGTCAATGAGCACGCCTTCCACGTCCGCCCGCTGCGCCTGGCTCTCGGGATGGCTGATGTCGCGCACGTGCAGGATGAGGTCGGCCTCGACAACCTCCTCCAGCGTGGCGCGGAAGGCGGCGACGAGTGAGGTCGGCAGGTCGGAAATGAACCCGACGGTGTCAGACAGGATCACCCGGCGGCCGCTCGGCAACCGCAGCTCGCGCATGGTCGGGTCGAGCGTTGCGAAGACCTGATCCATGGCGACCACGCCAGCGCCGGTCAGGCGGTTGAACAGTGTGGACTTGCCTGCGTTCGTGTAGCCGACGATGGCGACCAGGGGATAGGGCACGCGCCGGCGCCCGGAGCGGTGCAGCTCACGGGTGCGGACGACCACGTCCAGCTCCTTGCGGATGGCGTCGATGCGCTCCTGGATCAGCCGCCGGTCCGTCTCGATCTGTGTCTCGCCCGGACCTCCGAGGAAGCCGTAGCCGCCGCGCTGGCGCTCGAGGTGGGTCCAGCTGCGGACGAGCCGGCTCTTCTGGTATGTGAGATGGGCCAGCTCGACTTGCAGACGCCCTTCACGGGTTCGTGCTCGCCGTCCGAAGATCTCGAGGATCAGGCCGGTGCGATCGAGCACCTTGGTGTTCCAGGCCCGCTCCAGGTTGCGTTGCTGGATCGGCGTGACCGCATGATCGACCACGACGAGATCCGCCTCGTGCTGGTCGACAAGCTCCTTGAGCTCCTCGACCTTGCCCGAGCCGAACAGGATCGCCGGCTGCGGGCGTGCCACAGTCACGATGAGCTTCGCCATGACCTCGAGGTCGATGGCTTCAGCCAAGCCGGCTGCCTCGGTCAGTCGATCCTGGGGGGAGTGGAGAGTGGCGCCGCGCGTACCGTTGCCGCCCCGGGATCGCCTCCCGGACGCCGTACCGGAGCTGCCACTCGTCTGCAGCACGGGCACCAGCACGATGGCTCGCGCGATCATCGTTGGCCCGGAGCCGTCGTCGCCCTGGTGCCTGCGCTTCCTTCTGGTCTCGTCTGCGCGGCTAATCGAACGTCTACCCTTGCTGCGCTTCCGCCGGATCCTGCTCCATCAGGTGAACGGGCTGGCCCGGCATGATCGTCGATATGGCGTGCTTGTAGACCAGTTGCGAGTGTCCATCACGCCGCAGCAGGACGCAGAAATTGTCGAACCAGGTCACGATTCCCTGCAGCTTTACGCCATTGACGAGGAAGATCGTAAGCGGCGTTTTGTTCTTGCGGACGTGGTTCAGGAAGGTGTCCTGCAGGCTTTGTGGTCGTTCAGCCATTTCTTCTTATCCGTTTTTGTTCGGTTATCTTTTTCCCGGTGGCGCTCCGTCCACCTCGGATCAGCTTACCTGAAACCCTCGGCGGAAGCAGCACTCTGATGACCGGACGGCCATCGTTAATCATCTCTGAAGTTGCGAAGCGCGCACAGGCGGGTTTTAGCAGGTGCAGCAGCGAGTGCAATGGCAAGCGCCGCACCGCCTCCATCAAAAGTAGTCGGGGCTCACGCGGAAAAGCTGCTCCACCTGGCGGACGTGATCCGCGCGCACGAACAGGATGGCCCGGTCCTTGGGCTCGAGCTCCGTGCTGCCTTTGGGCGCGAAGACCTGGCCATTTCGCACGATGGCACCGAAGCGCACGCCCTCCGACATATCGATCTCCCGGATCGTCTTGCCGATGACCGGCGCTGTTTCGATCGCCTCGGCCTCGATCAGCTCCCCGGCCCCGTTCTGGATGGAGTGGACGCTACGAATCCGGCCGCGCCTGACGAACTGGAGGATGCGTGAAACCGTGATCGTGCGCGGGTTGATCTGCGCATCGATGCCGAGTGAGCGCACCATGGTGGTATAGCCCGCGGAATTGACGAGGCAGAGGCTGCGCTTGCAGCCGAGATGCTTGGCCAGCACCGAAGTCAGGATGTTCACCTGGTCGTCGTTGGTGACCGCCACCATGGTATCGGCCGACCCCGCCTCGGCCTCGCGCAGCAGCTCTTCCGAGAGCGAGCTGCCGTGCAGCACGACGGTACGGCTCAGCTCCTCGGCGATGTGCATCGCGCGTCCGCGGTTCGCCTCGATGATCTTGGCCCGTACCATCTGCTCGCGGGCCTCCATCGCGCGGGCGACATAGAGCCCGATATTGCCACCGCCCGCGATGAGCACGCGCCGGGCGACCTGCTCCTCGTGGCCAAAGATCTTGAGTGTCCGTGATATCTGGTCCGCCGGAGCGACCAGGTACACGTCGTCGCCGGCCTTGAGCTGCTCGTCGCGATGGGGGACGAACAGATTGCCCTTCCGCAAGATGGCGACGATGACCGCCGGCAGGTCGGGGAACAGCTCGCTCAACTGCCGGATCTGCGTGTCGATGACAGGGCAGTCCTCGCCGCAGGAAACACCGACCGCCAGCACGCGGCCATCGGCAAAACTCAGCGTCTCGAACGCGCCCGGAAGCTGCAGCCGGCGCAGGACCATGTTGCCGACCTCCACCTCCGGCGAGATGATGAAGTCGATGGCCAGGCAGTTGCGCGAGAAGAGCGAGGCGTACTCCTTCGCGAGGTAGCTCTGCGCGCGGACGCGGGCGATCTTGGTCGGAATATCGAACAGGCTGTGCGCCACCTGGCAGGCGACCATGTTCACTTCGTCTGCCAGGGTGACGGCAATCAGCATGTCAGCATCTTGTGCGCCGGCGCGCTCCAGCACGTCCGGATGAGCGCCGTTGCCAAGAGTTGCACGGACCTCCAGGACGTCGTTGGCGCGCTGCACCAACTCCGGATTGACGTCGATGATGGAGACGTCGTTGCCCTCGGCCGCCAGCCGCTCGGCGATGCCGAGACCCACCACTCCAGCGCCGCAGATGATGACCTTCATGCCCGTTGGGCCTTGCTCCGATGCAGGCGCGCACCAAAGGGGCCGCCCGTTCGGCGACCCCACCCGTTACCCGTTCTGACAACGCACGCGGGGCGCCCTAGGTTTGTCCCGCCGCCAAGCCGGTGCGATGGTCGGAGCTGACTCCCAGTGCCCGCAGCTTGCGGTGCAGCGCGGAGCGCTCCATGCCGACGAACTCCGCCGTCCGCGAGATGTTGCCGCCGAACCGGTTGATCTGGGCGAGCAGGTACTCGCGCTCGAAGATCTCACGCGCCTCGCGCAGTGGCAATGACATCAGGTGCTCGGCGCCGCCGTTGACCGGCAGCGGCACATTCGAACCGATCTCGTCCGGCAGCATGTCGGCGGTGATGATCGCGTCGGGATCGCCGCCGCAGAGGATCATCAGGCGCTCGATGTTGTTGCGGAGCTCGCGCACGTTGCCCGGCCAGTCGTGCGCCTGCAGAACGGCGACGGCGTCCTCGCCGATCCGGCGCGGGGCAAGACCGGAGCTGTGTGCAATCTGCTGAACGAAGTAGTTGACGAGCTCGGGGATGTCGTCGCGGCGCTCGGCAAGCCCCGGTACCCGCAGCGGGACCACGTTGAGCCGATGATAGAGGTCCTCGCGGAAGCGTCCCTCGGCCATGTCGCGCTCGAGATCACGGCTCGTCGAGGAGATGATGCGCACGTCGACCGAGACCTTCTGGCTGCCGCCCAGCCGCAGGAACTTCTGCTCGACGAGCACGCGCAGGATCTTGCCCTGTGTCTCGAGCGGCATGTCGGCGACCTCGTCGATGTAGAGCGTACCGCCGTGCGCCTCCTCCAGTGCGCCCACCTTGCGCGGGCCGCCGGTGCGTTCCTCGGTGCCGAACAGCTCCTCCTCGACGCGCTCCGGCACCATGGCGGCGGCGTTCAGCACCACGAACGGGCCGTCGGCACGGCCGGACTTGGAGTGCAGCACCCGCGCAGCCAGCTCCTTGCCGGCACCTGACGCGCCGCGGATCAGCACGCGGCTGTTGGTGGGCGCAACGCGCTCGATCTGGTTGCGGAGCTGATTGATCGCCGTCGAGCGGCCAATCATCTCTGCACTGTGGGTCGACCGCTCCTTGAGGTGCTTGACCTCGCGACGCAGATTGTAAGCCTCCAGCGCCCGCATCGTGACCAGGATCAGCCGGTCGGCCTTGAACGGCTTCTCGATGTAGTCGTAGGCGCCGCGCTTGATGGCCGTGACGGCCGTCTCGATGTTGCCGTGGCCGGAGATGATGACCACCGGCAGGTCAGGGTGGACCTTCTTGATGACCGACAGCACCTCGAGACCGTCCAGCCGGCTGCCCTGCAGCCAGATGTCGAGGATGACGAGCTGCGGCCGGCGTTCCTCGATCGCGCGCAGCGCCTCGTCACTGTCCCGTGCAAGCCGGCAGCGGTGCCCCTCGTCCTCGAGGATCCCCGATACGAGCTCGCGGATGTCGGCTTCGTCGTCGACAACCAGGATGTCAGACGCCATCGGTCACTCCCTTCCCTGGCGGCTCGATGTCTCATGCGAAGGGAGCCTACTCGGCTGCTTCGGATTCGACATCGGTCTTGCTTGTGAACTCGTTGCGAACAGGCAGCGTGATGCGGACGAGCGCGCCGCGGCTGCGCTGCGGACCTGGCGGGGCATCCTCCAGGGCCAGCATGCCGTCATGCTGCTCCACAATCTTCTGGACAATAGCGAGGCCGAGCCCGGTGCCCTTGTTGCCCTTGTTGGTGACGTAGGGCTCGAGCAGGCGCGAGCGGTTCTGCTTCGGCAGGCCTATGCCGTTGTCGATCACCTCGATCTCGATACGACCGTCGACGGAGCGCAGGATCGCTTCGATTCGGCCGCTCCAGTCCGGCTCAGGGGTCTCGGCAGCCGACTCGACCGCCTCGGTGGCGTTCTTCACGAGATTGGTGAGAGCCTGAGTGAGTAGCCGCCGGTCGAACAGGCCCGTCACCGGCTCTTCGGGGACCTGGAGATCATAGGCGATATGCGGATGGCTCTCGCGGAACAGGATCATCGGCTCCTGGATCACCTCCCGCAGGTCGCCGGGCTCGATCACAGGCTTCGGCACGCGGGCGAACGAGGCGAACTCGTCCACCATGCTCTTGATGTCGCCGGCCTGCCGCTCGATCGTCGCGGTGAGCTTGTCGAAGGTTTCCCTCTCTTCCGTGATCACCTTGCCGTACTTACGGCGGAGGCGCTCGGAGGAGAGGATGATCGGGGTGAGCGGGTTCTTGATCTCGTGAGCGATGCGGCGGGCGACGTCAGCCCAGGCGGAGGTACGCTGGGCGGAGACGAGCTCCGTGATGTCGTCCACCGTCACGACGGTGCCCCGCTCTTCGCCGCTCTCCACCTCGCGCGTGAACCGCACGGCAAAGATCCGCTCCTCGCCGCTGTTGTTGATCAGCTTCACGTTGTGCTGAAGCCTATATGCGAGTCGCCTCTCGTCCGCCTTGGTTAGCAGCTCGCCGATCTCGGGCACTGCCTCCTCCAGGCGACGCCCGACGAGCTCCTCCGCGCTGGCGCCGAGCAGCGTCTCGGCCGAGCGGTTCACCAGCCTGATGCGGCCCTCGCCGTCGAGGCCCACGACACCGGCGGAGACCCCCGTCAGCACCGCTTCAATGAAGCGCCGGCGCTCCAGAAGCTGCTCGTTGGCCGAGACGAGCGCATCCCGCTGCGTCTTCAGCTCCGAGGTCATCGTGTTGAAGGTCTCCGAGAGGCGACGCAGGTCGCCTTCACCACGCCGGATCGGCAGGACGACCTTCAGGTTGCCGCGCGAGACCTCCTGTGCGCCGGCAATCAGCCGCCGGATCGGCGCGACGAAGCGCCCGGCGAACCACAACCCCGCCCAGATGGCCGCGAGCAGCGCCGTCATCGAGATCATGAAGTACATGAGCCCGTGCGCGACCTTGAGGCCGCCGCGGCGTTTCCTCAGCTCCTCGTACTCGGCCACGCCCGCCTGAGTCCGCCGCAGGTGGCCCATGACCTTCGGGCTCACGCCGCGCAGCACGTAGAGATATGAGCCGGAATAGTTGTTGAGCTTGGCGATCGCCGCGACCCGGTAGGTGTTGGACGGCATCAGCAGCGGCACCTGCCCCGCCTCGGCCTGAGCGATGAGACTTGCCGGCGGAGGCACATACGGCAGCCGGTTATCCTCGATGGCGCTGATGATCGGCCGGCCCTGGGAATCGATCACGTAGGCAGCGGGCAGATCGCGCAGGCCTGCATGCGCGATCACCTGGTTGCGAAACTGCTCGGGGTCATCGCGCAGCGTATCCGCCGAATCGTCAAGGTCCTTCGCCATGTTGACGATGTCGGTGCGGATGACCTGGCCGTGCTCCTCCAGGTAAGCATTCGCCACGTCGAGCGAGTTGGCGATGATCTGGCGTGTGCGCGTCGAGAACCAGCTGTCCAGCGATCGGGAGAAGGTCGTCGTCGCGCCGACCGCGAGCAGGATCGCCGGCAGCGCCGCGATGATGCTGAACAGGGCGACAATGCGCACGTGAAGCCGCGCGCCCGCTTCCTTGTCCCGCCAGGCCCTGGCCAGCCCGATCGCCTGCCATCCGATGACGGCGAACATCGCCAGGATCAGCACCACGTTGATGAACAGCACCGCGAGCACGATCTCGTTGCGCGGCACGATCGGGGTGAGGCCGGTCAGGATCAGGTAGGTCGCGAGGCCAGAGACCAGCGACAGGATGACGATGACGAACCCGATCCAGAAGGCGAGCGGATTCGCCTCCGGGAATGGCAGCCTGCCTTCGTCAACGATGTCGCCGGGTACCCGTCTGGGATCAGCGGACGTCATTCAAACGCCTCTCATCGGCCTCAAGCGCGATTTGCATGAACCCGTCCGCAGCCGCCGGCCGGTATGCTTTTCAGTCCTGTACGTAGCTATTCGGTCACATTGATGGCAGCACGCTGGAGCGGTGCGACCACAGATCAGCGCCAGAACTGTGACATTTTCGCGACATAATCACCGATACTCCCCACCGGAGGTGGAAGTCAAGGCGATCGCTCGGGCCCTGTGTGTGGATCTGCCGTCAGGCTGCCCCGGGCGTCTTGAAAACCTGAATGTCCAGATCCCTGATGCGGCTGCGCAGCGTATTGCGGTTGAGCCCCAGAAGCTCCGCTGCGCGGATCTGGTTGCCACGGGTGGCGGCAAGGGCGGCGGTAATGAGCGGCTGCTCGACGTCCCGGATCACCCGGTCGTACAACCCCGGCGGTGGCAGCTCGCGTCCGTAGCGGGCGAAATAGCGGCCGAGATACCCTTCCACGAGTTCGGAAAGGGAGGCGTTCTCCGCAGCCGGCGGCTCGTCGGTTCGCGGGGTCAGCGCCTGGCCCAGCTCCGAATCCACGATCTCCTCCGTGATCGTATCCTGCGGATAGAGCGCGACGAGGCGCCGGACGAGGTTCTCCAACTCACGCACGTTGCCGGGCCAGGTATGCCGGTTCAGACGCTCGAGCGCCGCGGCCTCGATGGCCTTCTCACCGTGGCCATTGCGGGCGGCCTGGCGCAGGAAGTGCCGGACGAGGTCATCGATGTCGCCGAGGCGCTCGCGCAGCGGCGGCAGGCGCAGCGGCACGACGTTCAGGCGGTAGTAGAGGTCCTCGCGGAACAGCCCCTGCTGGATCTGGCTCTTCAGCTCCCGGTGCGTCGCCGCGATGATGCGGACATCCGTGCGCAGCGGAATGCGCCCGCCGACGGTCGTGTACTCGCCCTCCTGCAGCACCCGCAGCAGCCGCGTCTGCGCCTCCATCGGCATGTCCCCGATTTCGTCGAGGAACAGCGTGCCGCCTTCCGCCTGCTCGAAGCGGCCCGGCATGCGCGTGTGAGCACCCGTGAACGCTCCCTTCTCGTGGCCGAACAGCTCGCTTTCGATCAGCTCACGCGGGATTGCGGCCATGTTGATCGCGACGAACGGCCCGCTGCGCCGGCGGCCGTAGTCGTGCAGCACGCGCGCGACCAGCTCCTTGCCGGTCCCGGACTCGCCGGAAATCATGACGGTGAGGTCCGTCTGGGTCAGGCGGGCGATGACCCGGTAGATCTCCTGCATGGCCGGCGAGCGGCCGATCAGCGGCAGGTCGTCCGGGTCGTTTTCAGGTGCAGAGCGGACGGCCTTGCGGCCCGGCTCGGACAGGGCGCGCCCGACGACGCTCACCAGCTCGTTGAGATCGAAGGGCTTGGGAAGATACTCGAAGGCGCCCTTCTCCGCCGCCGACAGCGCCGTCATCAGCGTGTTCTGCGCGCTCATGACGATGATCGGCAGCTCGGGCCGTGCCTTCTTGATACGGGGAATCAGGTCAAAGGCGTTCTCGTCCGGCATCACCACGTCCGTGATGATCGCATCGCCCTCTCCCTGCGCCACCCATCGCCACAGCGTCGCGGCGTTGCCGGTCGCGCGCGGGATATATCCGGCGCGAGCCAATGCCTGGTTCAGCACGGTGCGGATGGCGCTGTCGTCATCAGCGATGAGAATGGTACCGCGGGCCATGACTTCAATCCGGTTGGCTGTTCTGGGGGCGCGTGTCCTGCATCGGCAGCAGGACACGGAAGATCGTGCGCCGGGCTTCCGATTCGCATTCGACAATGCCGCCGTGGTCGCCGATGATCTTGGCGACCAGCGCGAGGCCGAGGCCGGAGCCGCTGCGCTTCGTGGTGACGAAGGGGTCGAACAGGTGGGGTTTCAGATGGTCCGGCACGCCCGGCCCGTTGTCCTCCACCTCGATCATCAGGGGCAGGCTGACACGGGCGCCGCTGCCCGGCACCGACAGACGCACGCCGGGTCGGAACGCCGTCGTCAGAACGAGCCGGCCCTCGCTGATTCCTTCGATGGCCTCGACGGCATTCTTCACGAGGTTGAGGAAGGCCTGAACAAGCTTGTCGCGACTGGCCGGGACCGGCGGCAGGGACGGGTCGTAGCGCGCAAGGATGCTGACGCCACGCCCGAAGCCGGTGCTGGCGAGCTGGGACACATGGTCCAGCACGTCATGAATGTTGACCGGGCTTTTCACCAGCGGACGCTCGTCGCCGAACACCTCCATGCGGTCGACCAGATCGCGGATACGATCGGTCTCAGAGCAGATGAGCTGGGCGAGCTGCCGATCGGGTGGGCTGAGGTTCGGCTCGATGAGCTGGGCGGCACCGCGGATCCCTGAGAGCGGATTCTTGATCTCATGCGCCAGCATGGCCGCCATGCCAGAAACGGAGCGTGCAGCGGCGCGATGCGTGAGCTGCCGCTCGATCATCTGCGCCATGGTGCGCTGCTGCAGCATCAGCACGATGAGGGACGGCTGCTCGGGCAGCGGCCCGCCATGGGCGTCGACCAGCCTCGGGCCATCCAGCCGGGGGACCACCACCTCGATCCCGTATTCGTTGACGGAGACTCCCGTCCGGCGGACCTTCTCGACGAGGCTCACCAGCGGACAGCCGAAGGCGACGATGTCGGCCAGACGGTGCCGCTTCAAGGTCGCCTGCCCGGCCGAGAAGAACTGCTCCGCTGCCGGATTGGCGTAGACGATGCGCTCGTCGTCTCCGAGCGTCAGTATGGGATGGGGCAACGCCGCAAGCAGCAGATCGTGCTGGACGTGCCGCGGCCCGCCGGCAGCCGGCTGGGTGCGCTCCCTGGCGATCTCGACGCTCATGCGGCAAGCTCCTCGGCCTGATTGTAGAAGGCAGCGATGCCGCGCAGCACGCGGTCGGCGTCGTCGTCCTGGCAGAGACGGGCCCGCCAGGCCTTCACGATCTCGATCGCAAGTCCGCTCTGCTCCAGGTACCAGCCGATGTGCTTGCGGGCGTTCCGAAGCCCGAGGAAGCGGCCATAGTGCGAGAGCATGCCGGCGATGTGCTCGGCCGCAATCCGGCCCTGCTCGGCGAGCGCCGGGGCGCCGGGATCGGCCCCCGTCTGGAGCGCCGTCGCGATCCGGCCCGGCAGCCAAGGTGCGCCGTAGGCCCCGCGCCCGACCATGACGCCGTCCGCTTTCGAAGCGGCGAGTGCTGTCCTTGCGTCGGCGACCGAGCAGATGTCACCGTTGATGATGACCGGGATTGAGACGGCCTCCTTCACCCGGCGCACGAACGCCCAGTCGGCCTTGCCCTTGAAGAACTGGCAGCGTGTTCGCCCGTGCACGGTGATGAGCTGAACGCCCGCCGCTTCGGCCATGCGCGCCAGCTCCGGCGCGTTGAGCGCGTTGTGGTCCCAACCCATGCGCATCTTGAGCGTGACCGGTACGCGTACGTTCCCGACCACCGCTTCAATGAGGGACAGTGCGAGATCCGGATCGCGCATCAGGGCGGAACCGGAGAGCTTGCCCGTCACCTGCCGGGCCGGGCAGCCCATGTTGATGTCGATGATGTCGGCGCCGAGGTCCTCGGCGATGCGGGCGCCCTCTGCCATCCAACGCGCTTCCCGACCGGCGAGCTGGATCACGAAGGGGGCGATCCCTTCCCCGACGGCCCGGCGCAGCACGTCGGGCCGCTGACGGGCCAATTCCTCGCTTGCGACCATCTCGGAGACGACGAGCCCTGCACCGAGCTGTTGCGCAAGCCTGCGAAATGGAAGATCTGTGACCCCGGACATCGGGGCCAGCAGCACGGCATTCAGCAGCCGGCGAGACCCGATGGCGAGGGACTTTTGGGACGGCTGCACAAGCTTCATGCCTATATTTTGATCACATTCTAGTCATGCCGTTTGATTGTGCAGATTAGGGCACCTCGTCGGTTTTCGCAACTGCGAATTCACGCGTTCCGCACCGGCATTGCGCGCGCTGGCTCAGCCCATTAAGGCTTCGTGCCAGAGAAAACGCTTCAGAAGAGTTTCGGCAGGGCCGGAGGTGAATGGTGCACGTTGCCGTGCTGATCGTCGCTGCAGGTCGCGGCACCCGTGCCGGAAGCTCTGCCGTGCCGAAGCAGTACCGTCAGCTGGCGAGCAAGACCGTCCTGGCGCGCGCGATCGAAGCCTTCGCCCCGCATCCGCAGATCAGAACGATCCAGGTCGTGATACACCCTGACGATCGCGAGCTCTACAACGCCTGTACCGCTGGGCTCGACGCTCCAATGCGTGAACCGGTCAGCGGCGGAGACATGCGCCAGGACTCCGTCCGTGCCGGACTCCATGCCCTCGCGACGGTCGCCCCAGACGCTGTGCTCATCCACGACGCCGCGCGCCCGCTCGTCGAAACAGACGTCGTCGGCCGCGTGCTCGACGCACTGAAAGATCACGACGGAGCCATTGCGGCACTGCCGGTAACCGACACACTGAAGCGGTCCGGTTCCGACGGCAGCATCGCGGCGACCGTTTCGCGTGAAGGCCTCTGGCGCGCACAGACCCCGCAAGGCTTCCGTTTCGACAAGATCCTTGCAGCGCATGATTCCGCACATGCAGCCGGCCGCTCGGATTTCACCGACGATGCGGCGATCGCGGAATGGGCCGGGCTGAGGGTCGCCCTCGTCCCAGGCAGCGCGCGCAATCTCAAGCTCACGGACCAGGAGGATTTCACCTTGGCAGAGCGTCTGATCGCCCCCTCCCGGCAGCTCGAATCCCGGACCGGCACCGGGTTCGATGTCCACCGCTTCTGCGAGGGAGATCACGTCTGGCTCTGCGGTGTCCGGATCGCTCACGATAAGGCGCTCACCGGTCACTCGGACGCTGATGTCGGCCTGCATGCTCTCACCGACGCCATTCTCGGCGCCCTCGCGGACGGGGATATTGGCCAGCACTTTCCGCCGTCCGATCCGCAGTGGGCTGGCGCTGCCTCGCACATTTTTCTTCGCGACGCGGCACGCCGCGTAACGGAGCGCGGCGGCAGAATCGCGAACGTCGACGTAACCCTCTTGTGCGAAACGCCCAAGGTCGCACCGCATCGCGAGGCCATGCGCAGTACGATCGCGAAAATCCTGCAGATCGCGATCGACCGCGTCGGCGTGAAAGCCACGACCACGGAGGGCCTCGGCTTCACTGGCCGGCGGGAAGGCATCGCGGCCATGGCAAGCGCCACTGTGCTGCTGCCTCCGTGCAACCCTCACTCCTGAATCGGCAGACGTGGGAGCAACTTGCCTTGCGTCAGCGGGAAGAATCGCTGATCAAGGACAAAGCGTTGTATCTCCACTGGCGAAGCCAGGAGCTTCCGATGAACATCATGACCCAGGAGCCGGACTCCGCCGCGGCCGAGCTTGCGAACATCGCGGAGACGACCTCCTCAAGCTGCATTGCCACGCGTGTGCGCCAGCTCAGCCGGATCATCACCCGCGTCTACGACGACGCGATGCGTCCGCTCGGCATCACGGCGAGCCAGTTCACTCTGCTGACGCAACTCGCGCAGCAGGATGGAATCACGGCCGTCGAGATCGGCTTCACGCTCGACATCGAGAAATCCACGCTGTCGCGGAATCTGAAGCGGCTGCTGGCGCTCAACCTGATCATCATGGACCCGCCGGCAGGCCGGCGTGGCCGCGGTCTGCATCTCACTGAAAAGGGCCGCCGGGTGATCAAGGAAGCCTACCCCGTCTGGCTCGCCGCGCAACAACGGGCGGTCGGCGTCATGGGGCCGGAGAGCCGGACGACACTCGACACACTGCTCCACCAGGCCGAGAAGCTGGCCGTGGCTTGAGGCTGGCAATCCCGCCGATCACCCTTTAGCCTCCACACCGGCGCTGAAATGGAGCTGGTGTGGAGAGCCTCATGTTTCCTGCTGATCTCGTCGAAGATGCGCGGCGGCTCATTGAGCTTTTGCGCCGGAACGGGTTGAAGCTGGTGACGGCAGAGAGCTGCACCGGCGGGCTGATCTCCGCACTGCTGACGGAAATCCCCGGCTCCTCGGACGTCCTGGAGCGTGGTTTCGTCACCTACTCCAATGCAGCCAAAGCCTCCTGTCTCGGTATCGATCCCCAGCTGATCGCCACCCACGGTGCCGTCAGCGAAGAGGTCGCGCGGGCCATGGCTTCAGGTGCGCTCGCGAACTCGGAAGCCGATCTGGCGATCTCTGTCACCGGCGTAGCAGGTCCAGGCGGTGGCTCGGCCGAGAAGCCGGTCGGCCTCGTGCATTTCGCTGCGGCGCGCAAAGACGAGCCCGTGCTTCACCTGGAGCGCCGGTTCGGCGACCTCGGCCGCACGAGCATCCGGCTCGAAAGCGTTCGAGCGGCGCTCGATCTGGTGAAGGCTGCGGTCAGGCTTGATTGAGCGCCGGCCCTTCACTGCCATAAATCTCGTCGGCGCGTGCTTCGAAGGCTTCAGCGAACTTGCGGAACGCGCGGTCGAACAGCGCGCCCATCATCATGCCGAGCGCGATGGACCGGAATTCGTAAATGATGGAGAAGTCCACCCGGCAGCCCTCACCGTGGCACTGAAAAGTCCAGGTGTTCTCCAGATGCCGGAACGGGCCGTCGATATAGTTGACGAGTATCCGGTGCTGGTCGCGGTCGAGCCGCACGCGGGTCGTAAATCGCTCATTGATCGGACCATAGCCGACGGTCATCGTGGCGATGATTTCCTCGATCCCGTCCTCCTTCAGCCCGCGCGAATGCACGACCAGCTTCTCGCAAAGCGGCAGGAATTCAGGATAACGCTCGACGTCCGAGACGAGCTCGAACATCGCCCTGGGCGGGTGCTTCACGATGCGTTGCGTGCGGAAAGAAGGCATCTCGGATGTCTGTTGCGGAACGTCCCAATGAAAATATCGCGAGTCCACCCCTTCACCGCATTGCGGCCAATCACCACGCGCCGAAAGTTTACGGACTGGCTTCCGGTCAGCCGCTCCGCCCCATGGCGGCGAGGCGCGCAGCCCGCAGGCGGGCAAAGTCCTCGCCGGCGTGATAGGACGAGCGCGTGAGCGGGCTGGCCGAGACCAGCAGGAACCCCTTGGCGTAGGCGATACGCTCGTAGGACTTGAACTCCTCCGGCGTCACAAAGCGCTTCACCTCGGCATGCTTGCGCGTCGGCTGCAGATACTGGCCGATGGTGAGGAAGTCGACGTCGGCCGTCCGCAGGTCGTCCATCAGCTGCAAGACCTCCTCACGCTCCTCGCCGAGCCCGACCATGATGCCGGACTTGGTGAACATGGCCGGGTCGAGCTCCTTCACGCGCTGCAGCAGCCGTAACGAGTGGAAGTAGCGGGCGCCAGGGCGAATCTGGAGGTAGAGGCCCGGCACCGTTTCCAGGTTGTGGTTGAACACGTCGGGCTTGGCCTCGACCACCACCTCCAGCGCGCCGTCCTTGCGCAGGAAGTCAGGCGTCAGCACCTCGATCGTCGTGGCAGGCGTGCGCTCGCGGATGGCGCGGATGACGTTTGCGAAGTGGGCGGCGCC
>JAWLCO010000079.1:0-18612 GCA_041687075.1 Hyphomicrobiaceae bacterium
CCCCACCCGTCATCCCGCGCGCGGTGCAGCGCTTGCGGTGCACCGCAGGCACGGGATCTTGCGTGATGGAAGCCGTTGCGCTTGTGGCAAGATCCCGGATCAGCGCCGCATCATTCCATGCTGCGGCGCATCCGGGATGACGGGTGGGGGAGACGGCAGTCGAGTGCTCCCCCTTACCCCTCTCCTTCGCGGCAACCGGTTGGGGGTGTGCTTGCGCAGACGTCTGGTCTTTCACCCCACCCCACTTGCGCGGCGATCCCTCACGCTTCAGGTCAATACGCGCACCCTCCCCACTCCCACCCGTCATCCCGCGCGCGGTGCAGCGCTTGCGGTGCACCGCAGACACGGGGTCTTGCGTGATGGAAGCCGCGGCGCTTGCGGCAAGATCCCGGATCAGCGCCGCATCATTCCGTGCTCCGGCGCATCCGGGATGACGGGTAGCTGGCCTCAATCGTGCCGTGACCCTCATTTCAGCCTCGGATTCAGAGCGTCTCGCAGCCAATCGCCAAGGAGATTTATGGCCAGGGCGAGGATGATGAGGGCCATCGAGGGGAAGAACAGGATCCACCATTCGCCTGAGAACAGGAACTGCTGACCGACGCGGATCAGGGTGCCGAGTGACGGCTGGGTCGGGGGGACGCCGACGCCGAGGAAGGACAGCGTCGCCTCCTCGATGATCGCCAGTGCGAGATTGATGGTGGCGATCACCAGCACCGGGCCCACCACGTTCGGCAGCACGTGCTCGTGCATGATGGCGAACGGCCGCCGGCCCATGACGCGGGCGGCCTGGACGTATTCCTTGCCCTTCTCAACCATGGTCGAGCCGCGCACGGTACGCGCATACTGCGCCCAGTGCGACAGGCCGATGGCAACGATCAGCACGGCCACCGCCATCTCCTCGTGCTGCGACGGCGGGATGAGGCCGCGGCCGACACCAAAGACCAGCAGTGCGATCAGGATGGCGGGAAAGGAGAGCTGCACATCGGCGATGCGCATGATCACCGCGTCCGTACGCCCGCCGACGAAGCCCGCGATAAGCCCCAAAGTCACGCCCAGCACCATCGAGAAGCCGACCGATGCGAACCCCACGAGCAGTGAGACCTGGCTGCCGTAGAGGATCGCGGACAGAAGATCCCGGCCCTGACCGTCGGTTCCGAAAACGTGCAGCACGCCGGAACCGGGGCTGCGCTCCATCGGCTCGAGGAACCCATCCTCCAGCCGAATCGCTCCGGGGTCGAACGCATCCTGGGGAGCGACCCACGGCGCCAGCACCGCCGACAGGATGATGAGCACTGTCGTGAAGCTGGCGACGATCGCAACGGGCGAATGCCGGAAGCTCCAGGCGAGATCCGAATCCCAGCCACGGCGCAGAGCCGAGCGCAAGCTTTCCGATCGCCTCGCGGGCAGCCGCCGGAGCTTCTGCACGAACCCTCCTTATCTCGTGGCCAGAGCCCGGCTGGATCTCAACCGCGGGTCGAGCGCGAAGTACAAGAGGTCAACGATAAGATTGACCACCACGAACACGAGCGCAACGAAAAGCAGGTAGGTCGCCATGACCGGGATGTCGACGAACTGCACCGCCTGCACGAAGAGCGCCCCGAGCCCCGGCCACTGGAAAACGCTCTCCGTCACGATGGCGAAGGCAATCACCGACCCGAATTGCAGCCCCGCGATGGTCACTACCGGAATGAGCGTATTGCGCAGTGCGTGCTTGAAGTGGATGCGATGCTCAGGCAGGCCGCGGGCGCGGGCGAACTTGACGTAATCCGTCCTCAACGTTTCCAGCATCTGGGCGCGCACCAGACGCATGATGAGCGTGAGCTGATAAAACCCCAGCGTCACCACAGGCATGATGAGCGAGGCGCGGCCCGACGGGGTCAGCAGCCCCGTCGTCCACCAGCCGATCTTCACCGTCTCACCGCGGCCGAACGAGGGCAGCCACCGGAGCTCGACGGCGAACAGATAGATCAGCCCGATGCCGATGAGAAACGTCGGCAGGCTGACGCCGACCAGCGACGTCGTCATGATGAAATGCGCCAGCCAGCCGTCTCGCCGGATGGCGGTGTAAACCCCTAGAGCAATGCCAGCCAAGGTGGCGAACAGCGCCGATAGCGCCGCCAGCTCCACGGTGGCCGGCAGCCGTTCGACAATGAGATCGGAAACCTTGCGGCCATGGCGATAGGAGATGCCGAACTCACCTTGCGCCACATCGCGCACGAAGCGGCCGAACTGAACGATGAACGGATCATTGAGGCCGAGCCGCTCGGCCAGCTCGCGGCGATCCGCCTGGCTCGCCTCCTGCCCGACCATATTGGCGACGGGATCGCCCACGAAACGGAACATGGAGAAGGCGATCAGACCGACCGACAGAAGCACCAGGATGGCCTGAGCGAAGCTTCTGAGGGCGTAGGCGACCATTGCTGCCCGAGTGGCGATCGGAGCCGGCAGAAGCTGCCGGCTCCGGACAAGTGATCATTCGTCTTTCGACGGCTTTATCTTCACGAACTTCAGCTTCGGCTGGTTCGAGATATCGACCGGAATCTCGAGATCCGGCTTCATCGCATAGGCCAGCGTCTGGATGTGGATCGGGATATAGATCGTCTCGTCCTGCAGGATCTTCCACATCTCTGCGATGATCTCGTTGCGCTTGTTGAGGTCCGTTTCCTCCGTCAGGCTGGCGGTCATCTCGTCGATCTTGGGATTGGAATAGCGCGTACCGTTCCAGCCGCCCTCCTTATCGGTCTTGGTATGGTAGAGGTACGTGAAGATGTAGTGGCTGTCGAACGTCGGCACGCCCCAGCCGAGCAGGTAGAAGTCGGCCTCGTTCTTCTGGAGGGTCGGGAAGTGGAGGGACTTCGATTGCGAGACGAGGTTCGCCTCGATCCCGATCTGCGCAAGCTGGCCGACCACGGCCTGGCAGATGGCCTCGTCGTTGACGTAGCGGTCGTTGGGGCAGTGCAGAGTGACTGAGAAGCCATCCGCATAGCCGGCCTCTGCCATCAGCGCCTTGGCCTTCTCGATGTCGTTCGGGGGAATGACATCGATCTCTTTCGTGTAGCCGTTGACCCCTGGCGGAGCGATGATGCCGGTCGGGATCGACTGACCGCGCATCACCACGCGCTGAATGGCCTGCCGGTTGATCGCCATGTTGATGGCGTGCCGCACACCCTTCTCGGCAAACGGGTTCTTGCCCTCGATGTTCGACGTCTCGAGCTCCGGATCGCCGACGTTCATGCCGAGGAAGATGGCACGGTTCTCCGGGCCGACGACCACGCGCAGGTTCTGGTCACTCTGCAACCGCTCGATATCCTGCACCGGCACGTCCTGCACGAAGTCGACCTCGCCCGACAGCAGGGCCGCAATGCGCGTCGCGTCGGATTTGATCGGCACGTAGACGAGCTCGGTGATCTCGAGCGGCACCTGGCTCTTACCCCAGTAGTTCTCGTTCCGCTTCATCACCGTCTTCACGTCCGGCTCGCGGCTGACGAGCACGAACGGCCCGGTGCCATTGGCGTGGCGGACGGCGTAGTTCTCCTCCTTGTTCTTGAAGTCCTGCACCTTCGTGGCGTTGTGCTTCTCGGCCCACGCCTTGCTCATGATGAACAGATCGGTGAGATTGGCCGGGAGCAGCGGGTTCGGCCCCTTGGTCTTGATCTGCAGGGTGTAGTCGTCGACGCGGATCAGCTCCTCTATGGAGGACAGCAGCGACTTCATATCGGAGGTCGGCTGCAGGGCGCGCTGGTACGAGAAGATGACGTCATCGACCGTGAACGGCGTGCCGTCGTGAAATTTCACACCGCGCCGCAGCTTGAATTCCCAGACGGTGGGATCGGAGGTGATCTCCCAGGATTCCGCGAGCGCCGGCAGCGGCTTGCCCTGATTATCGCGAATGATCAGTGGCTCATAAATGTGGTGCGCCAGCGCGTGAGTCGGCCCCTCGTTCTGGGCGTGCGGATCGAGGGTGAGGGAGTCGCCGGATCGTGCCCATTTCACCGTTCGCGCATCGGCAGCACCGGCCAGCAAGGAGACTGCGAGCAGAGTGGATACGAGAAGTTTGGCACCCGTCAACATACCCTTCCCTCCTCCATGAAACGTGCGATGATCGGCCGGGGTCAGGATCATAACCGCCATGCCGCTCCATGTCATCGGCAAGGGCCATCACGTCCTCGCATTCTTGAAGAGGGAAGGGCACGCCGCGGTTGCTTCTTTTTGCTGCAGCCGTTAGCAGGGCCTTTCCATCCTGACGCGCCGCTGTTGACATCGCCAGCGCGCAACCTTATCAAGCCCTCTGTTAGCACTCAGCCAAAGCGAGTGCCAACTTGCTTCCAAAAACTCTAAAGTTCACACATCCCAATCGCGGGAGCGCTGAAACATGAAATTTCGTCCCCTCCACGACCGTGTCGTCGTGCGCCGTGTCGAGAGCGAAACCAAGTCGGCCGGCGGTATCATCATTCCCGATACGGCAGCCGAGAAGCCCCAGCAGGGCGAGGTGATCGCTGTCGGTCCGGGCGCGCGTGACGAGTCCGGCAAGGTCGTCGCGCTCGACGTCAAGGTCGGCGACAAGGTGCTGTTCGGCAAGTGGTCCGGCACCGAGGTCAAGATCGATGGGCAGGAGCTGCTCATCATGAAGGAAAGCGACATCATGGGGGTTCTGGATCGCTGAGCGATCCAGCGAATAGGGAGTAGCGAATAGAGTTCATTCGCAGTTCGCACCACCAATTCCCTATTCGCTACTCGCCATTCGCTATTCGCATCCACCCATTCCAACCAGGAGTAGCCACCTATGGCAGCCAAAGACGTCAAGTTCGCCGCCGAAGCGCGCGAGCGTATGATGCGCGGCGTCGACATTCTTGCGAATGCCGTCAAAGTCACCCTCGGGCCCAAGGGCCGCAACGTCGTCATCGAGAAGTCGTTCGGCGCGCCGCGCACGACCAAGGACGGCGTGACGGTCGCCAAGGAGGTCGAGCTCGAGGACAAGTTCGAGAACATGGGCGCGCAGATGGTGCGCGAGGTCGCCTCCAAGACGAACGACATCGCAGGCGACGGCACCACGACTGCCACCGTTCTCGCTCAGGCGATCGTCCGCGAGGGCCTCAAGGCCGTTGCGGCCGGCATGAACCCGATGGACCTGAAGCGCGGCGTCGACAAGGCGGTCACCCAGGCCGTCGAGGAGATCGAGAAGCGCGCCAAGAAGGTGAAGAGCTCCGACGAGGTCGCCCAGGTCGGCACGATCTCGGCCAACGGCGAGAGCGAGATCGGCGAGATGATCGCCGAGGCCATGCAGAAGGTCGGCAACGAGGGCGTGATCACGGTCGAGGAGGCCAAGAGCCTCGAGACCGAGCTCGACGTGGTCGAGGGCATGCAGTTCGACCGCGGCTATCTCTCGCCGTACTTCATCACCAACGCCGACAAGATGGTGGCGGAGCTCGAGGACCCCTACATCCTCATCCACGAGAAGAAGCTCTCTGGCCTGCAGGCCATGCTGCCGGTGCTCGAGGCCGTGGTTCAGACCGGCAAGCCGCTGCTCATCATCTCCGAGGACGTCGAGGGTGAGGCGCTGGCGACGCTGGTCGTCAACAAGCTGCGCGGCGGCCTGAAGATCTGCGCCGTCAAGGCTCCGGGCTTCGGTGATCGCCGCAAGGCCATGCTGGAGGACATCGCCGTCCTCACCAGCGGCCAGGTGATCTCCGAGGACCTCGGCATCAAGCTCGAGAACGTCACGCTCGACATGCTGGGCCGCGCCAAGCGCGTCACCGTCGACAAGGACAACACGACCATCGTCGACGGCGCCGGCAAGAAGAAGGACATCGAGGCCCGCGTCGCCCAGATCAAGGTGCAGATCGAGGAGACCACCTCCGACTACGATCGTGAGAAGCTGCAGGAGCGGCTGGCGAAGCTCGCCGGCGGCGTTGCGGTGATCAAGGTCGGCGGCGCCACCGAGGTCGAGGTGAAGGAGCGCAAGGACCGCGTCGACGACGCGCTGAACGCGACCCGCGCTGCCGTCGAGGCCGGCGTGGTGCCGGGCGGCGGCGTTGCACTGCTGCGGGCATCCTCCGCCATCAACGTCAAGGGCGAGAACGATGATCAGGATGCCGGCATCCAGATCGTCAAGAAGGCTCTGCAGGCTCCGATCCGTCAGATCGCCGAGAACGCTGGCGTCGAGGGCTCGATCGTGGTCGGCAAGGTGCTCGAAGCGCGCGGTTACAACTTCGGCTATGACGCGCAGAGGGACGAGTACGGTGACCTGATCGAGAAGGGCATCATCGACCCGGCCAAGGTCGTGAAGACGGCCCTGCAGGATGCCGCCTCCATCGCCGGCCTGCTCATCACCACCGAGGCAGGCATCGCCGAGTCTCCGAAGAAGAAGGAGGCTCCGATGCCGGGCCCGGGCGGCATGGGCGGCATGGACATGATGTAAGTTAAGGTCTCCCCAGACCTTGGCAGAGAGGGCCGCGCCGGACATCCGGTGCGGCCCTTTCGATTCTGGTCAATCGTCGTCCCGAAAGGGCGCGGCTGTGGCAAGATTTGAAGCCGAGGCCGCAGGCGACTACCCCCGCGCACCCGCGAATCGAGGCTCAGACCATCTTGGCAAGAACCTGTTTCATCTCGTCCGAGGAGAACGCGCGCATCGTCTCATTGCTGACATTTCCGAGCGACGTCAGGCTCAAGGTGAACGCGGTGACCGACTCATCATCGGGCGCCTCGCAGATGACGACGACGTCGCGGGAGCCTAGCGTCCAATAGATTTCCTTGATCGTCACGCTGACTTGCTTGGCCATCTGGATGCCGGCCTCGGCACGCTCGATGGTACGCTTGATGTCAGTGATACCTTGGTGCGTGAACTTGGAAAGAATGACGAAGTGGGGCATGGGTGAATCTCCTTCGATCACCCCCCAGCCTGGATTTCCAATCTGCCGCCGACGCGAAGAATGGAAGGCGCCAAGCCCCGCGGACACAGGCAATTGGAACACAGCGCGTTCCAAATACAGCAGGAAAAGCGTGGGATCGTCCGCCTCTTGGGACCAATGGTGAATCGGGCAGCCTGTCTTCGCCGGGACTTGGGCCACGGCTTGCCGTCCATACTTGGTCGGAAACGGCGTTAGCGCCCCGGATGCAGTATCCGGGCCGGCTGCCACACTGGTCACTTCAGCTCGATCACCATGCCATCATAGGCCGGCTCGACGTGATCGGGCAGTTCGCGCTTCATGGCGGCGTAGTCGAGCTCGGCGGTGAGGTGGGTGAGGATGGCGCGCTTGGGCTGCAGGCGCTCGATCCACTGCAGCGCCTGGCGCATGCTGAAGTGGCTCGGATGCGGCGTCGGGCGGAGCGCGTCGACGACCCACAGGTCGAGGCCCTGCAGTAGCGGAATCGACGAGTCCGGCAGCCCGCTGATGTCGGGCGAATAAGCGAAGTTGCCGATGCGGAAGCCGAGCGAGGCAATGTCGCCGTGCTCCTGCAGCACCGGGGTGGCTTCGATGACGCCACCCGGCCCCGGGACGCGCACGGGCTCCGGCGGACTGATGCTGTGGGCTTCGAGGATCGGCGGATAATTGCCGCCGGGTGGCGTCTCGAAGCAATAGGCGAAGCGGGTGACGAGGCTTTCGCGTGTCCGCGCGTCGAACCAGACCGGCACGCGGCGCTTCATAGCGTAGGCAACGGGCCTCAGATCATCGATGCCGTGCGTGTGGTCGGCGTGATCGTGCGTATACAGCACGCCATCGAGCGCCTTCAGGCGGACGGAGAGAAGCTGCTCGCGTACGTCGGGACCGGTGTCGATAAGCACCGTAGTCACGCCGCCGGGTCCGAACTTCTCGACAAGCGCTGCGCAGCGCCGGCGGCGGTTCTTCGGGTTCTGCGGATCGCAGCGCCCCCAGTCGTTGCCGACGCGCGGAACGCCGCCTGAGGAGCCGCAGCCCAGAATCGTCAGACGGTACTTCATGCCGCGTTCGCTGCTACCGCCGTGCGCGGCACCTTCTCGAAGGTGCGGAAGAAGTTCTCCGTGGTCGCGGTGGCGATCTCGTGCGGCGTGATTCCCTTCGCGCCGGCCAGCGCCTCCGCCGTGTGCACCACGTATGCCGGCTCATTCGTCTTGCCGCGGAACGGAACCGGCGCCAGGAACGGCGCATCGGTTTCCACCAGCACCCGGTCGAGCGGCACCTCCGCCGCGATGGCGCGCAGCTCATCGGATTTGCGGAAGGATATGACGCCGGAGAAGGAGACGAGCAGCCCCAACTTCACCGCCCTCATTGCCAGATCGCGGCCGCTGGTGAAGCAATGCAGGATCGCTGGAAATGGTCCCTTCGCGTGCTCGTCTTCCAGGATGCGCGCCATGTCCTCGTCGGCATCGCGGGAGTGGATCTCGAGAGGAAGACCGGTAATGCGTGCTGCCGCGATGTGCCGGCGCAAACCTTCGGCCTGAGCCTCGGGCGGGCTCTTCTTGTAATAGTAGTCGAGACCTGCCTCGCCGATCGCCACCACCTTGGGGTGCTCCGACAGCCGCACGATCTCATCGACGCTGATGTCCAGCTCCTCGTGCGCGTTATGCGGATGCGTGCCGACGGAGCAGAACACGTTCGGATAGGCCTCCGCAATGGCGAGCAGCTCCTGGAGCTGGCGGATGCGAGTCGAGATGGTGACGATCACGCCAACGCCCGCCCGCGCCGCGCGGGCGATGATCTCGTCCCGTTCGGCTGCGAACTGCGGAAAATCCAGATGGCAATGGTGGTCGACCAGCATCAGGCCTTGCCCTCTTTCGCCTCCTCCGGCTCCACGTAGCGCGGGAACACGCCCGTGGGCTGCGGAATTGCCGTGCCGGGCTTCAGCCTTCCGCCGGGGCCCAGAGCGGCGAAACTGCGCGCCCCGGCATCCTGGCCGAGCAGGTCGAGCAGCTTGGCCGAAGATCCCGGCATCACCGCCTGCGCGAGGATCGCCACCTGCCGCACGACCTCGGCCGTCACATAGAGGATCGTCTCCATGCGCTTGAAATCCGTCTTGCGCTTGGCCCAGGGCTCCTCGCTGGCGAAGTAGCGGTTCGTTTCGCCGACCACCCCCCAGACCGCGTCGAGGTACTGCTTGATGCCCTGCCGGTCCATGGCGGCGCGGGCCTGTGCGTAGAGCGCGTCCGTAGCGTCGAGGATCGCCTTGTCGGCCTCGCTGAAGGCACCGGGCTCGGGGATGGCGCCACCGCAGTTCTTGGCGATCATCGACAGCGAACGCTGCGCCAGATTGCCGAGGTCGTTGGCCAGATCCGCATTGATGCGGTTGACGATCGCCTCGTGGCTGTAGCTGCCGTCCTGTCCGAAGACCACCTCGCGCAGGAAGAAGTATCGCAACGGGTCGACGCCATAGGCCTTCACGAGATCGAACGGATCGATCACGTTGCCGACAGACTTCGACATCTTCTCCCCGCGGTTGAACAGAAACCCGTGCGCGAACACGCGGTGCTGCACCGGAATGCCGGCCGACATCAGGAACGCCGGCCAATAGACGGCGTGGAAGCGCACGATGTCCTTGCCGATGACGTGCACATCGGCCGGCCAGTAGCGCCAGCGCGGGTTGCCCTCGTCCGGAAAGCCGACCGCAGTGATGTAGTTCGTCAGCGCATCCACCCAAACGTACATCACGTGCCGCGGATTGCCGGGCACCGGAATGCCCCAGTCGAGCGTCGTGCGCGAGATCGACAGGTCCTCGAGCCCGCCTTTGACGAAGCTCGCGACCTCGTTGCGCCGCTCCGGCGGCAGGATGAAATCGGGGTGCGCGTCGTAGTGGGCCAGCAGCCGGTCCTGATAGGCGGAGAGGCGGAAAAAGTAGGACTCCTCTTCCGTCCACTCGACAGGCGTACCCTGTGGACCCCGCCGCACGCCGTCCTCGCCGACGGTCGTCTCGCTCTCGGCGTAGTAGGCCTCGTCGCGCACCGAGTACCAGCCCGCATATTTGGCGAGATAGATGTCGCCCGCCTTCTCCATGCGACGCCAGATCTCCTCGGAGGCGCGGTAGTGGCGCTCCTCGGTGGTGCGGATGAAATCATCGTTGGAGAGGCCAAGCGCCTCCGCCATGGCCTGGAAGCGCGGCGTGTTGCGGTCGGCGAGCTCGCGCGGGGTGAGCCCCTCTTTGGCCGCCGTCTGCTTCATCTTCAGGCCGTGCTCGTCCGTGCCCGTGAGGAAGAACACGTCCTTGCCATCCAGCCGCTCGAAGCGGGCGATGGCGTCGGTGGCGATGGCCTCGTAGGCATGGCCGATGTGCGGCACGCCATTGGGGTACGAGATGGCCGTGGTGATATAGAAGTTGTTTGGCGCAGCCATGGGTTTCGCTTGAGTTGAGACGAGCCACGCCCCCGGAAAACGACAACGAGCTCAGCGGCGGGAGGCTCCCTCGAGGCGTGAGAGGGTCTCCAGCACGAGTGTCTTGCGGTCGAGGTTGAGCGCGAGGGCCTCGGCTTTTTCGCGCACGACTGTTTCCCACAGCTCCGCCCACGAGGCAAGCCTGCCCTCGGGGATCAGCCGCCGCGCAAGCGCGACCTCGCCGGGCTCCCCTTCGCCTGTGGCCGCGGCCCGGGCGAGCCGGGCGCTCATATCCAGCAGGAGGTCGAAAAAGGTCTCGAACCGCTGCTCGTTGGCAGCACCTGCGAGATCGTCCGCAAGCGCGTGCGCCGCGGTCCAGTCGACCTTGGGCAACATCTCGAAGATGGAGGACACGCGCTGCGCCAGCTTCAGGCCGTCGCTGGTTGCAAGGGCAAGCAGACGCCGAACGCTGCCACGGGCGAGATGCAGAAGCCGCGGCCAGTCCGCCTCGGCAGGCTTCGTCAGCTCAGCGGCGTCGAGCGCCTGCTCGGCGGCGGCGCGCAGATCCTCCTGCGGCAGAGGCGAGAGCGTCAGCACGCGGCAGCGGGAACGGATCGTCGGCAGCAGCCGGCCCGGCTGAGACGTAATGAGCAGGAAGAGCGTCCGGGGCGGCGGCTCCTCCAGCGATTTCAGCAAGGCGTTCGCCGACGAGACGTTGAGCTCATCGGCCTGGTCTACGATGACGACACGCTGGACGGCCTCGCCCTGCCGCGAGCCTCCCCCCGCAGTATGGGCCAGAAAGGCCCTGAGCTTCCGCACCTCGTCGACGGGAATGTTGGCGACAAACCGCTTTTTCTGATGATCCCAGGGCCGCCGGATGACGAGCAGCCCCGGATGCGACATGGCCCGCACCATGCGGAGCGCCGGTGTCTCCTCCGGCAAGTCGAGCGACGCCATCGCCGGATCGCGCGCTACTGCATCGGCCAATGCATAGGCGGCGAAGCGGTAGGCGAGCGTCGCCTTGCCGATCCCCTCCGGCCCGGCCAGCAGCCAGGCGTGGTGAATGCGGCCCGAGGCCAGAGCCTCTGCAAGCTTACGCTCGGCGGCGGCATGGCCGAACAGGCGGCGGGTTTCTCTCGGATGCGGGAAGCCTTCGAGACGATCGGCCTCGGGCGGCGCCTCGACCTCCCGCACGGCGGGCGCGCGGGCCATCACTCACCTTGCTGGTGCAGCAAACGCATCTCGATGGTGCCCCAGACCTGCTCGGCGACCTCCTCCTCAGTCTGGAGTGCATCCACCACGACACAGCGTTCGGGCTCTGCCGTGGCGATCATCAGAAAGCCGTCGCGCAGACGCTCATGATACGACAATGGCCGCCCCTCATAATTGTCGGCGGCGGCACCTGCGGACGTGCCGTGGCCATTCCGCCCCTGCACCCGTCCGAGCCCTTCCGAGGCGGGCAGATCGAGGACGATCGTCACGTCAGGCACCGCATCGCCGACAACCAGGCGCTCCAGGGCCTCGATGACGCCCTTCGGCAGGCCGCCCGCAACGCCTTGGTAGACCCGCGTCGAATCGGAGAAGCGGTCGCAGATCACCCAATGCCCTTCCTCGAGCGCCGGCCGGATCGTGCGCTCGATGTGGTCGGCGCGCGCCGCACAGAACAGAAGCGCCTCGGCGAGCGCGCCGTGATCGGCCGTGCCCGGGTCGAGGATGAGCTCGCGTACCTGCTCGGCGAAGGCGGAGCCGCCGGGCTCGCGCGTCAGCACGACGTGGATGCCATGCGCCGTCAGTCGCTCTGCCAGAAGCCGCGCCTGGGTCGACTTGCCGGCGCCTTCGCCACCCTCGAAGGTTATGAACTTGCCTCTCGCCATGGCACGGCTCGTCTCTCTCGCGCCGGGGCGCACCTTACCCGGGCCAGACCGGGTATCTTAGGGGATCCAGCGGAAGGCCATATAGGCGAGCGTGTCAAGGCCGCGGCGCATGGTGCCCGCTTCTGCGACGTCCTCGGCAGCGTAGAGCGGCACCTCGCTTGTCGTGTTCATGGCACTGGTGACACGCAGCTTTGCGACCGGCTCACCCTTCCTGATCGGCGGCTTCAACGGGCTGTTGTAGATGATTTCGGCCTTGAGCCGCTGATTGACCGCCGCACGCGGCAGCAGCACGCTGACACCACCATCATCCCCCATGAGCGGCAGATAGAACTGATCGCCACCCCAGACGCGCGCTCTGCCGACAACCTCGCCCTCCGCGAAGAGCTGGAACTCGCTGAAGCTCCGAAAGCCCCAATTGAGCAGACGCGCGGCCTCGTCGCGGCGCTTGGCAGCCGTCGGCAGCCCGTTCACAACGACGATCAGGCGGCGACCATCTTGAGTGGCAGAGGCCACGATGCCGTAGCCGCCCTCCTTGATGTATCCGGTCTTCAGGCCGTCAGCGCCGATGTCCAGCTTCAACAGCGGATTGCGATTGATGAAGCGATGCCGGCGATAACGGAAGTCCGGCTGCGCGAACATCGGATAGAATTCCGGGTACTCCTTGATGACGTGCTGTGCGAGCCGCGCAAGGTCCCGCGCCGTCGTGAGATGTTCCGGATCATGCAGGCCAGTCGCGTTCTTGAACGTGCTCGACGTCAGGCCGATTTCGCGGCCGTGCAACGTCATCTGCCGGGCGAAGGCCTCCTCGGTTCCAGCCATGGCCTCGGCGATCGCGATCGAAGCGTCATTGCCCGACTGGACGATGATGCCCTGCAGCAGCTCGTTCACGGTCACCTTCTCGCCGACGGGCACGAACATCGCCGACGTGCCCGATGGCGCGCCGCCGTTCCGCCAGGCATTCACGCTCATCTGGAACTCGTCGTCCATCTTGAGCCGCCCGGCCCGGATGGCCTTGAACGCCATTACCAGTGTCATCAGCTTGCTCATGCTGGCCGGGTGCATGAGCTGATCCGCGTTGTGCTCGAACAGGATGGCGTTGGTGTCGGCGTCGATCAGGATCGCCTGCCTGGCCTCGGTCGAGAACCCTGCCTGTGGCCACGCAGGGCCGATGGCAAAGGTCCATGCCACGACGAATGCCAGCGCAAGCTGCAGCCAGCGGGCTGTGCGGCAAGATCGCTTCTGCAAGTGGAAGACAGTCATAGCTCTCCAGTCTGCTCGCTGAGGCCTGACTCGGCAAACTATCACGTCATGCGCCCCACCGCGTCAATGCCGGCGTGGCAGCTTGGGGTACCATTGGTGAAAATTGCGCATTCCTTCACCATCGGTGAAGGTAGCCAGCATGAAGGGCTGGTTGCTGGATTCGACCGCCTCCGGCGACCGTTGCAAACATCTGGAATCATTGCAGCTTGAGCGACCGCCTGCTAAACGACTGCCGCAACGATCGCTGGGCTCTGCTTCCGGAGCCTTCGTATTCGGTGCGCTTTGATGCTTCGTTGCACATGATGAACGGGCAGATTGCAACCCAGGATGCCATCGTGCCAGTTGGATGCAATCTGCCGGCGACGGCCGTTTTTGACTGAGGTTCGATGGGGGCATTCGACAGCTTCGTCCGCTTCGAGAAGGTCGACAAGACCTATGATGGTTCAGTGCTGGTGGTGTGCGGCCTGGACCTCGAGGTCCGGCGCGGCGAATTCCTGACACTGCTCGGCCCCTCGGGCTCCGGCAAGACGACGACGCTGATGATGCTCGCCGGCTTCGAGACGCCGACGCGCGGCGCCATCACGCTGGAGGGCGCCGACATCACCCGCGTGCCCCCGCACAAGCGCGGGTTGGGGCTGGTGTTCCAGAACTACGCCCTGTTTCCCCACATGACGGTTGCCGAGAACCTCGCATTCCCGCTGCAGGTGCGCGGTGTGGCGAGATCGGATGTTCGCGATAAGGTTTCGCGCGCGCTCGAGATGGTGCGGCTGCCCGATCTTGGCGACCGCCTGCCCTCCCAACTCTCCGGCGGGCAGCAGCAGCGCGTGGCGCTCGCCCGCGCGCTCGTGTTCGAGCCGCTTCTCGTGCTGATGGACGAGCCGCTGGGTGCGCTCGACAAGCAGCTCCGCGAGCACATGCAATATGAAATCAAGCAGCTCCACGCCCAGCTCGGTGTCACCGTGGTCTATGTCACGCACGACCAGGGCGAGGCGTTGACGATGTCCGACCGCATCGCCGTTTTCCACGAGGGCCGCATCCAGCAGGTCGGTGATCCGCGGGCCATTTACGATCATCCGGACACGGCGTTCGTCGCCCGGTTCATCGGCGAGAACAACCGGGTCGAAGGGACGGTGCAGAAGATCGCAGACGGCATAGCCGCTGTCGCGCTCGACGACGGCCGAACGGTTCTCGCGGAGGCCGGGAGCGGTATCGTTGCCGGCTGCCGCGCGCTCGTCTCGCTACGCCCTGAGCGCCTGAGGCTTGGAGACGCGGACTGCGACAAGGCCAACCGATTTGCGGGCCGTATTCTGGAGGTGATCTATCACGGCGATCATCTGCGCGTGCGGCTCGATGCACTGGGCCGGGACGATTTCATCGTCAAGACGCCCGTGCTCGGGAGCGACGGGCTGAGTGTCGGATCCGAGGTGCCGATCTCCTGGCGCGAGGTCGACGGTCGCGCCTTGCCGCTGTGAGGCGGCAGGAATACTGTGCAGCGTCTCTGGCCGATGAGAATTCGGCTGCACAGAAAGGATTCAAGATTCCTGATCTGGGAGGGCTTAAATGAGAGTGACCAGTAAGTTTATAGTTGCGGCTGCAGCCGTGGCCACCGTCGGCCTCGCTGCGTTCAGCGCGTCGGCAAACCGGCCGTTGACCGTGGTTTCCTGGGGCGGTGCCTATCAGGACGCTCAGAAGCAGGTCTATTTCGAGCCCTTCAAGGCGACCGGCGAGAGCATGATCGACGAGAGCTGGGACGGCGGTGTCGGCGTCCTGCGTTCCAAGGTGCAGGGCGGCACCGATTCCGGCTGGGACGTGATCCAGGTTGAAAGCGAGGAGCTGGAGCTCGGCTGTGACGAGGGCATGTTCCTGCCGATCGATTGGGACAGGATCGGCGGCAAGGACCGCTACCTGCCGGCCGCCCAGCATGAATGCGGTGTCGGCACCATCATGTGGAACTTCGTCCTTGCCTACGACAAGGACAAGGTGAAGGAAGCCCCGAAGAGCTGGGCCGACTTCTTCGATACCAAGAACTTCCCGGGCAAGCGGTCCCTCCGGCAGGGTCCGAAGAGCAATCTCGAGATCGCTTTGATTGCCGACGGCGTGGCGCCGGCCGACGTCTACAAGGTGCTGGCGACAGACGAGGGCGTCGACCGCGCCTTCAAGAAGCTCGACCAGATCAAGAACGACATCGTCTGGTGGAAGTCGGGCGCGCAGCCGCCGCAGCTTCTCGCGTCTGGCGAGGTCGTGATGACGTCGGCCTACAACGGCCGGATCGACGCGGCCGTTCGTAATGACAACCGCAACTTCGGCATCCAGTGGAACGGCACGCTTTACACCCTGGACAGCTGGGTGATCCTCAAGACTTCGCCGAATGTCGATGCGGCTTACAAGTTTCTGGAGTTTGCCGGCCGTGCCGAGAATCAGGCGAAGCTGCCGGTGCACATCGCCTACGGTGTCACCAACGTGAAGGCGAACGACCAGATCGACCCGAAGCGGCTCGTGGACCTGCCGACGCACCCGGACAATATCAAGAACGGCGTGCAGATCTCGGATCGTTTCTGGATCGAGAACATCGACCGGCTGACTGAGCGCTTCAATACCTGGGCAGCCCAGTGATGCACGCAAGGCCGGGAGCGGCACGCCCCCGGCCATTTCTCTGACCTTGCGCATGACCCGGCAAAAGGAACTGCTGCGCGACCTGAAGCGGGCTGAACGGCGCCGTCGGCTGATGGCGCTTGCGCTCGTCGCGCCGCTGTTTTTCTTCCTGCTGGTGTCCTTCGTATTGCCCATCGGCGACATGCTGCGCCGATCGATCGTCGATACCGAGCTGTCCGAGATCTGGCCGCGCACGACGGCTTTGACGAAAGCCTGGGTCTGGGACCGCGCTTCGGACCCCACCCCGGAGATGTACCGCGCTCTCGGCGAGGACATCAGGGAGTCGGCCAGGGAAAGGACGATTGCCGTTGCGGCCCGCAGGCTGAATTACGCGGTGAACAACGGCCGCAGCCTCGTGATGAGCACCGGGCGCGCCCTGCGCCGGGAGGATGAGGACCCGGCGGACTGGCGGGCGCGACTGATCGAGATCGATCCGGCCTGGGGCGAGCGCAAGACCTGGATCGCCATCGCGCAGGCCGCCGGGCCGATGACGGATTTCTACCTGCTGACCGCCGTCGACCTGGAGCGTGACGATCGGGACCGCATCGTCCAGCGGCTGCCAGAAAGATCGCTTTACGTCCAGGTGCTGGGCCGCACGTTGCTCATCTCGGTCTCCGTCACCCTGCTCGCACTGGTGCTGGGCTTTCCCGTTGCCTACCTCGTGGCGAACGCGCCGAAGCGCATTGCCGGGCTGCTGATGATCCTGGTGCTGCTGCCGTTCTGGACATCGCTTCTGGTGCGCTCGGCCGCGTGGATCGTGCTGCTGCAGGACCAGGGCCTCATCAACGGCGCGTTACAGGCCACCGGCATCATCAGCGAGCCGATGCGGCTGATCTTCAACCGCACGGGCGTCGTCGTCGCCATGACGCACGTGCTGCTGCCGTTCATGATTTTGCCGATGATCGCCACCATGAAGGCGATCCCGCCGACGTACATGCGCGCCGCCCTCTCGCTCGGGGCCCATCCGGCCATCGCCTTCGTGCGCGTCTACCTGCCGCAAACGCTGCCCGGCGTGGCAGCCGGCGTGCTGCTCGTCTTCATCATGGCGCTCGGCTACTACGTCACGCCCGCGCTCGTCGGCGGCGCCGAGGACCAGATGCTGGCCTACTTCATCGCCTTCTACACCACCTCGAGCGCCAACTGGGGGCTCGCCGCGGCCCTCGGCGTCATGCTGCTCACCGCAACCGCAATTCTCTACCTGGTCTATGCCCGCCTCGTCGGCATGGGGCAGGTGAAGCTCGGGTGAGGCATGATGCACGGCGCCAGAACCCGAACCGAGCAGATCGCCCGCATCGTGCTGATCGTAGCGGCGGCGCTGGTGTTCTTTTTCCTGATCGCGCCGATCATCGCGGTCATGCCCCTGTCGGTAAATGATTCCGAGTTCCTGACCTACCCGCTGCGCGGATTCACGACGCGCTGGTACGAAGCCGTCTTCGCAAGCGACAAGTGGCGCATCGCAGTGGTGAACTCGTTCCTGATCGGCCTGCCGGCGGCGTTCATTGCCACGGTGCTCGGCACGCTGGCGGCGATCGGACTTTCGATGGCGGATTTCCGGGGCAAGGCGGCGATCACGACGCTGCTGCTCTCGCCGCTGGTCGTGCCGATCGTGATCGTGGCTGTCGGGCTCTACTTCTTCTTCGCGCCGTTCGGGCTCACGCAATCCTATACGGGTCTCATCATCGCGCATGCTGCGCTCGGCGCACCCTTCCCCGTCGTGACCGTGTCGGCGGCGCTCGCCTCCTTCGACCGCAACCTTGCGCGCGCGGCGGCCAGCCTCGGCGCCCCGCCTCTGACGGTGTTCCGCCGTATCATGCTGCCGCTCGTCGCTCCCGGCGTCGCTTCCGGCGCGTTGTTCGCGTTCGCCATCTCGTTCGACGAGGTCGTGACGGTGCTGCTGCTCGGCGCGCCTCACCAGCGCACCATTCCGCGCGAAATGTTTTCAGGCCTGCGCGACAGCTTCAACCCCACCATCGCGGCCGTAGCGGTGATGCTGACGCTGCTTGCGGTGCTGCTGCTGCTCGTGGTCGAGTTGCTGCGCGCACGCAGCGAGCGCATGAAGCAGCAGGCCGGCAGCCTCTGAGCGCGATCGATCAACCGCTTCAGGTCCGCCAGGCGGGCTCGTTCTTCTTCTCGTAGTCTCTGAAGGCCCGCTCCGCACCGCGGCTCCAACCGTCTCAACCGCTTCCGGCTCATGCAAACGATCCGCCCTCTCTCCCGCCTTCGAGGAGAGGAGGTTGAGTCGTTACGCTTCGCTGGTCGCCGGCTCCAGCGGCTCGGCCTCCTTCTGCTCCGGGGCTTCGGGAGTCCGAGCGGACCGGTCGAAGATCCGCGTCACGAACACGAAGAAAGCCGGCACGAAGAAGATGGCGAGCACAGTGGCCGAGATCATCCCGCCCAGCACGCCCGTGCCGATCGCGTTCTGGCTCGACGCACTGGCACCCGACGCGATCGCCAGCGGCACCACGCCCAGCGTGAAGGCGAGGGAAGTCATCAGGATCGGACGGAAGCGCAGGCGGGCTGCCTCGACCGTCGCGTCGATGACGGAC
>JAWLCO010000080.1:0-18557 GCA_041687075.1 Hyphomicrobiaceae bacterium
GTCCTGCCGGAGGTCTGTTGGTGCGTGCGCGTTCAGCGCCGCTGATTGTGAAGACGTGCTCATGATCTGATGTCCTGTAGTCGGGCGAAAGCGCTTCGGCCAGGGACTGCTCCCCGACCGAAGCGAACAAGTTTGATTGTTGTGGTAAGTGCCTAGTTGCTGGCCCGCTCTGGCAGACGACGCTCGACCCGGATCTGCCGGATCTGCTCGCCCGTGTAACCGAGATCGGTGAGGCGGGCGTCGCTCAGGCCCGCGAGGTAGTCCACCAGGTACCGCTGAGCCTGCGTCTCGCGAGCGGCGAGCAGCCGATCGAAGACGCGCTGGACCCAGCCGCCTGACTTGGTCCTCGACTCAGGGACGTTACCGATGCTGTATGTGATTGGGGTGCTCATGGTCAGCTCATCTCTGCTAGTTATGCCGAGGGGCCGGTCTGAGCGCCGTCCTCCCCAGCGGTTGACACTTACATAGCCGCGTCTTCGCACCTGCGGTAGGCTGAATACCGCATCGCAGCAATGCGGGGAACGCATGCTGAGCGTCCCGCTGGGTCGCATAACAGTCAAAATCGCATCAGCCGGCCACTGAGAGTGAGTCGCCTGGCCTGAACTGCATCCCGGAGACCCAGATGTTTCAGAGCTTCGAAACGCCCGCCGGCCTCAACAATGCCGTTGATCGCGTGAAGCAGCTCCGCGCTCTCATGGCGGCGCTTCGTGTCGACGCCGTTCTGGTGCCGCGGGCTGATGAGCATCAGGGGGAGTACGTGCCCGCCTCGGCGGAGCGGCTGAGGTGGATCACCGGTTTTTCCGGGTCGGCCGGAATTGCTGTGATTGCGCGGCAAACGGCAGCATTGTTTGTGGATGGGCGGTATACGGTGCAGGCCCGGGCCCAAGTTGACACGAAGGCGTTCGAGATCCTGCAGGTGCCGCAGGCCCGCCTCTCCGAGTGGCTCAACCAGAAGCTCAAGCCAGGGTCTGTCATCGGATTCGACCCGCGGCTTCACACCGTGAGCGAGATCGAGCGGCTGACCGATGCACTCTCTGACCGGAAGATCACGCTCAAGCCGCTGAGCCGCAATCCGGTCGACCGGATCTGGGGCGCAGACCGGCCCGCGGCGCCGGCAGGCGACGTCCGTCCTCATCCGTTGAAATATGCGGGGCGGTCTGCGGAAGAGAAGATTGCTGCGCTGCAAAAAGGCCTCAAGGCTGAGCAGCAGGACGCCGTCGTCCTCACGCTGCCGGACTCGATCGCCTGGCTGTTCAACATTCGGGGCAGCGACGTCGCCCACAATCCCGTGCCGCTGGCCTTCGCTATTGTGCCAGTCTCAGGCAAGCCGGAACTCTTCATCGCGCGCGAGAAGCTCGGCGCCGAAGCCAGGAAACATTTGTCCTTCGCCAGGGTGAGTGATCCGGCCAGCCTTGGTGACAGGCTGGCGCGGCTCAAGACGGCGGGCAAGCGCGTAAGGCTGGATCCCGAGACGGCATCCTGGTGGTTTGCGCGTCAGCTCGGCGGCCCGCGGCGGATCGTGCGGGGGCAGGACCCGTGCATTCTGCCCAAGGCCCGCAAGAATGCGGTCGAGATCAAGGGCGCGCGCGCTGCCCACCTCCGCGACGGCGCCGCCATCGGGCGATTCCTTGCCTGGCTCGACCGCGAAGCTCCCGGCGGGAAGCTGGACGAGATCACCGTCGCGAAGACGCTCGAAGAGTTCCGGGCCGAGACGCAGGCGCTGAAGGACATCAGCTTCGACACGATCTCAGGAGCCGGGCCCAATGGGGCCATCGTGCATTACCGCGTGACGGAGGCAACGAACCGGAAGCTCAAGCCCGGCGAGCTTTACCTCGTCGACTCGGGCGGCCAGTACCTCGACGGCACCACGGACATCACCCGCACCATCGCCATCGGCCGCCCGACTCGCGAAATGTGCGAGCGCTACACCCTCGTGCTCAAGGGCCACATCGCCATCGCCACGGCACGCTTCCCCAGGGGAACGCGCGGCATCGATCTCGATGCTTTCGCCCGCCGGGCGTTATGGGAAAAAGGGCTCGACTACGACCACGGCACCGGCCATGGCATTGGCAGCTATCTTTCCGTTCACGAAGGGCCGCAATCGATTTCACGGCGCGGTATGACTCCGCTCGAGCCGGGCATGATCATCTCCAACGAGCCCGGCTACTACAAAGAGGGCGCCTACGGCATCCGCCTCGAGAACCTCGTTCTGGTCACGGAGCCGGAAACACCGCCCGGCGGCGATCGCGAAATGCTGGCCTTCGAAACTCTGACCCTCGCCCCCTTCGACCGGCGATTGATCCAAGCGGACCTGCTGACCGGGGCTGAGCTCGCCTGGCTCAACAGCTACCACGCCCGCGTGCGCGAGATGATCGGACCGGAGCTGGGCGCCGACGACCGGACTTGGCTCGATGCCGCGACGGCGCCGATCGGTTGAGACGTTTGGTTTGAGAACCTTGGAGAGACCAGCGAGCAGGATGACCACAGAAGGCGACTTCGAGATCTTTCTTGTGGTCGTTCCGGGCCTGGAATCCGTCCTTTGCGAGGAGGTCCGGGCCAAAGGCTTCGCTGAGGCCAAGGCCATCAAGGGCGGCGTGACGGTGAGGGGCGGCTGGCCGGAGGTCTGGCGCGCCAATCTCCAGATCCGTGGTGCCAGCCGCGTTCTCGCGCGCATAGGTGCCTTCAGGGCCTTTCATCTTGCCCAGCTCGACAAGCGAGCGCGCCGATTGCCCTGGGGGGAGATCCTGCGCCGGGATGTGCCCGTTCGCGTCGAGGTGTCGTGCAAGAGCTCTCGCATCTACCACTCGGGCGCCGCGAAGCAGCGGCTCGAAAGGGCGATCAAGGAGGAGCTCGGCGCCCCCATCACGGCGGACGCCGAGATCACCATCAAGGCGCGCATCGAGGACGATCTCTGCACGATCGGAGTGGACACGTCAGGGGAACCCCTGCACAAGCGCCGCTACAAGGAAGCCGTCGCCAAAGCACCCATGCGGGAGACGCTGGCGTCTCTCTTCCTGCGCCAGTGCGGATTTGACGGCACCGAACCCGTTGTCGATCCGATGTGCGGGTCAGGTACGTTCGTCATCGAGGCGGCAGAAATCGCCTCTGGCCTCGATCCTGGCCGGTCACGACGCTTTGCTTTCGAGCAACTCGCAACGTTCGATCAGCCAGCCTGGCAGCGTATGCGCGGTGCCGGAACCGGCACGGAACCCGCCGTCCGATTCTACGGGAGTGACCGAGACGCAGGGGCGGTCGCCATGAGCCGTGCCAATGCTGAGCGCGCCGGCGTCGCCGAGCTGACTGACTTTCGGCAGCTCACCATCAGCGAACTCGTCCCGCCAAGCGGGCCTCCCGGCCTCGTCATCGTCAATCCGCCCTATGGCGATCGGATCGGCGACAAGAAGCGCCTGAACGCCCTCTACCGTGCGCTCGGGCAAACGCTCCTGACCCGGTTTGCCGGCTGGAGAGTGGGGCTGGTGACGAGCGAGGCATCTCTCGCCAGGGCCACCGGCCTGCCGTTCGCTCCCCCGGCCGCCCCAGTATCGCACGGAGGGCTGCGCGTGACGTTGTTTCAAACCGGCCCCCTGACCTGACGGCGTCGTTCGCAAGGCGTTGGCCCGGCTCACAATGTTGTCCACATTGCATTGCAACATGAGCACCTAAGCTATCGACAATGCGGGGGAGTCGAGCTTTGCAGAGACATCGTCGTGCTGCGCGCCGAGCCACTCTCGTGCCCGGCATAGGGTTGCTGGCCCTGTCGCTGACTGCCGTTGCAGCGAACGGCAGCCCTTCGAGCGCGGCGCAAGCGATCGACTGCGATGCCATCAGTGGGCAAGCGCTCAACATCGAACTCGCCGGACTGGAGCAGACCTCACGTGTCATCATGCTCAGGGCGGGCGAGGCGCTCGATTTTGCACTCGAGACGACGGCCGCCGACTCCTTTGGATCGCTGACCCTTGTCGCAGGGGCGACATCGCCGCGCCCACTGGTTGCTGGACCGGCCGGCACGACAGTCAGGTTCGTGGCCCCGGCGCAGGGCACGTTTGAATTCGAGTTTGCAAGAGAGGGCGAGGGGGAAGCATCCTTCACGGTGGCCTGCACACCGGCAGAGAGCGCGCAAGACAGTGCGCGCCAGAACGACTCCCTCGCAGCACAGCGCGCCGCCGAACTGCTTGCCGAGATCCCGAAGCTTCGGGCGCTGCCGGATCCGGAAATTTCAGCTTACGACATCGATGTCGATAAGTGGAGTTTCGACCGGGACGGTCGGCTGGCGGCCGACACGAGACGAAAGCCGGCGACCAGGGATCTGCACACGGTCCGAACACCCACCGCACTTGAAGTGTGGCTGGGAGCGAATGGTGAGCGCGTTCCGCTAAGCGCGCAGAGAAAGCCTCCGCGAGACAGTGGTGCGACTGTGGTCAGCGGGGCTGGCCTCAACTACGAGCTGATGCCGCAGATCATGGTCGGCGCACTTTTGCAATTCGATCAGCAGGGCGGAGACTCGATGTACGGGCCTCCTAGCCTTTTGGACCAAGGCTGGGTCGCCGGGCCCGTCACGACGGTTCGGCTGGCGCCAGGCATTTCTTTCGACGCCCGCGCGGCCTGGGGTGAGAGCGGGTCCGCCTCGCCCTGGTCGGCCGCAGAGAGTTCGGCTGCCGAGCGTCGTCTCGTCAATGCCCGGCTCTCCGCTACGCGAACATTCGGTCACTGGCGGTTCTCGCCCAACGTGGTCGTCGACTATTCGGAGGCAACGCAGCGCTCCGCGGACCCATCGGGGGCTGACGGCTCGGCGCTGCGAACCGTCGGGTCCGGCCGCGTCAACATCCGGCCCGAGATCAGCTATCGGCTCGACATCGACGGATCAACGTTCATTGAGCCGAAAGCTGCCATCAGCAGCTTTTGGGATATCGACAGCCTCTCGAATCTCGCGCCCGGCAGCTCCGGGCAGGAGGCTTTGCGGCTCAAGGCGGAGGCCGGCGTGACCATCGGCACGACCACCGGAACGACGCTGCAGGCCATCGGCGCGATCGAGGAAGACAGCGCCGGCGCCGAGGACATCTGGAGCGGACGGTTTCAGCTCAGCGTGCCGCTGAAGTGATGCGCACGGCCGCCTCACGACCGGGCGCATCGCCGGTCCAATCCGGCGCCCGCGAGCTTCAGGCTAGATAGCGCTTGAGCCACGCGATCGTGCGGTCCCACGCGAGCTTGGCCGCTGCCTCGTCATAGCGCGGTGTCGAATCGTTATGGAACCCATGGTTGACGCCCGGATAGATATGGGCCTCGTAGGTTTTTCCATGCTCCTTCAGTGCCGCCTCATAGGCTGGCCAGCCTTCGTTGATGCGGGTGTCCAGCTCGGCATAGTGGAGCAATAAGGGGGCCTGGATGCGCGGCACGTCCTCCGGCCGGGCCTGGCGCCCATAGAAGGGTACGGCGGCAGCAAGCTCGGGATAGGCGACCGCTGCAGCATTGGCGACACCGCCGCCATAGCAGAAGCCGGTGATGCCGATCTTGTCCGTCGTCGCCTCATGCTGTGTGAGGAACTCGATTGCGGCGAAGAAGTCGTTCATCAGCTTCTCGGGATCGACGCTCCTCTGAAGCTCGCGCCCCTTGTCGTCGTTGCCGGGATAACCGCCAACCGACGTCAGGCCGTCTGGCGCGAGAGCCACAAAACCGGCCTTGGCCACGCGGCGTGCGACATCTTCGATATACGGGTTGAGCCCCCGGTTCTCGTGGACGACGACCACGCCACCTACCGGGCCCGCAGCTCCGGTGGGCCGTACCAGATAGCCGCGCACCTCGCCATGGCCCTTCGGTGATGGGTAGGTGATGTATTCCGGATGGATGTCGGGATCGGTGAAGTCTACCTGGTGGGCGAGCGCGTAGTTCGGGCTCAAAGACGCGAGAAGCGCGGTCGCGGTCAGGCCGCCGACGGCAAACTTGCCGGCGTTGTCAAGGAACTCACGCTTGGTGATCCTGCCGTGCGCATAATAATCGTACAACTCGAGCAGCTCCTGGGGGAAATCCTTCGCGGTAAGACGGGCCATGAGTTCCTCCTGCGATGCTGTCCGGACATGGCCCACCTTAGTCCAGTGATCATCGGCCGTGGATTCACAATCCCGAGCGCACGGAGCGCCGTACCAGCGATACGAGCCGATGGCACGGCTCGAATCGATAGCCACCGCGTGTTGCGGCACCTTGGTGCTGCCGTGCATCGCCCGTGATGAGCATCGCGCAGCTGCTGTTGCCTGAATCCCACCGGAACTCGCTTTTCCGCTCCCGAGACGGTCAAGCTGGAAGGAAACAGCTGCCAAACAATCAGAACTCGAAATATCAGACGACTTTTCAACCGGAGATCGCTGGTTGATCCCCGATAAAGTGCTCCAATCGAGCAGTGACTCGGGGGCACTTATGATCAGAGGATTACGTACCGTCGCGCTCGCCGCGGCGGTGTTTTCGACTGTTCTGGCTGTGCATGTCCGTGCGCAGGCGCAATCGGCTGCAGCGTCTGCTGCTGCCGCGGCCGATCCCGAATATCAGGCGCTGTTCAACCGCATGTTCGCCGATCCGCAGAACATGGAGGTGACGTTCAAATTCGCCGAGGTCGCCACGCGGCTCGGCGATTATGAAGCCGCGATCGGGGCGCTCGAACGCGTGCTGTACTACAACCCTGATCTCGCCGAGGTGAAGGTCGAGCTCGCCCGGCTCTATTTGCACATCGGCGGCAACCAGGTCGCGCATAGCTACATCGAGCAGGCCATGGCCACACCGGGCGCGGCTCCGGAGACGGTCGCAGCCGCCCGCCAGCTCCTGACACAGGGGGACAGCGGAGCGCCGAGCGCCTTCAGCTTCATCCTTTATGGCGGGATGCGCTATCAGACGAACGCCAGTGCCGGACCGAACAGGGATCTGGCTCGGACGACGGCTTACGGCGGTCCCTCCCTCGAGCCGGTGGATGACATGTTCGCGCGCGCCGCGGACTGGAACTCGTTCATTCTCGGATCGGCAGCCTATTCGCACGATTTCGGCAACGGCGTCTCAGTCGAGCTCGGATTGTTCGGCTATTACACCAAACAGTTTGACCTTTCCGAGTTCGACGTCGGGCTGGTGGAGGTCCAGGCCGGCCCGCGCGTGGCCGTGCCGTTGCCTATGGTTTCTGATTCGTCCGTCAAGATTTATGCCATTGGCACTGCGTCAACTTTGGCAGGATCCACCTATTACAGAGGTGCAGGTGTCGGCGTATCTTCTCGCTTCAGGATTGGAGAGCGGCTCCAGCTTGAGCCTTCCTACGAGTATCGCGATCGCGACTTCAAAGATTCCGACCTTAATTGGACCTCATACGAGCAGACCGGAAAGTTGCAAATTCTGGCTCTCTATGGTGGCGGCACGCTGTTCGGTCTTCCCTGGTTAGGGCGGGTCGCATCGAGCTGGAACGAGATCGACGATCCTTGGTACGACTTCAACAGCTATCACCGCATCAGTGCCGATCTTGCGATACCGATTTCCTTTTCGCTGAACTGGGGCGAAGCGGCTCGGCATTTCGTGTTCACGCCGACAGCCGGCTTCACGCTGACCGACTATGCGCAGCCTAACGGGGACATCGACCGGGACGTTACCCGCGAGGACTTCGAGTGGCGCGTCGGCGCCTCGCTCGACATGCAGATTGATACAAACTTCGGTGTTCGAACCTCTGTGCAATACGCCAACATCAATTCGAATTTGCCGAATTTCGATATGGACAACCTGTCCGTTTCGATCGGGCCAACGTTTTCGTACTGACGGAGAGAGACATGGCTCGCCGCGTCACCCTAGCCCGCGCCTCTCTGCTCGCCACCACCAGCCTCGTGGCTGCCGCCGGGCCGGCACTCTCACAGACGGTCGGCAAGGCTGCTGCCGTCAACCCAGCCGTCACCAGCTCCACCGGGCGCACGCTGACGCTCGGTGCCGACATCATCCATAGGGAACGCATTCGCACCGACACGGCCGGGACGGCTCATTTGCTTTTTCTCGATCGCACGACACTGAACATCGGCCCCAACAGCGATGTGCTGATCGATGAATTCGTTTTCGATCCGAACAAGAGTACCGGCAAGATGACGGTGTCGCTCGCCAAAGGTCTTATGCGCTTCGTTGGCGGGATGATCAGCCACAGCGGCAATGCGCAGGTGAAGACACCGACGGCGACGATCGGTATCCGCGGCGCAGTCGGGACCTTCAGCTATAATCCGCGGACGAGAATCACGACGGCCACCAACGACTGCCAGCTTTGCACGATCGTGGTTCGCACCAAGGGCCAGGAGAAGCCGATCCAGCCGGGTCAAACCGCTGTTGTTCATTCGGACGGAACGGTGGAGGTCGGGCCGACCAGTCAACGGGACACGGATCGCAACCTGAAGAGCACTCGGAGCAAGTCCGGGCAGAGCGGCGGTGCAGGCGGCAAGACGGTGCAGCAGGCCTCCGATCGCGGCAGCACGCTGGCCTCCAATGTTCCACCCGGGCCGGGGTCGAAGCAAAAGTCGTTCTTTGTGAACAACGTGTTCGTCAAGGATTTGTCGCAGACGCTGCACACCACGATAGGTAATGCCGCCGTGCCCGCCTATTAGTGCTCCTCTGCTTGTCCGGTGCGGGGAAGTATGCCCACCGTTTTGCTGGCCTGGGAATTCGGTGGCGGCTTCGGCCATGTCGTGACTTTGCGCCGGATTGCGGCCAGGCTGAAGGCGCACGGTTTTCGCTTTGTTGCCGCCGTCAGGGATCTTGCAGCCGCTGCCCAGCTGGTGGATGACGGCATCGAGCTGGTGCAGGCTCCGCTTTGGAACACACCGGAGTCTTCCGCCACGCTCGGGGATATGCTCGGCGACGCTGGTTTCGGCGCCCCGCAGGTGATGCGGCCCCGAATTGAAGCCTGGCGCGCGATCATCGACCGCTACAAGCCGGCTCTGGTAATCACCGACTATGCGCCGGGTGCGAACCTTGCGGCCCGCGGGCGCATTCCGCTGGCCGTCGTCGGTACCGGATTTACACTCCCGCCGCCGGAAATGGCGTGCTTTCCGCCGCTGCATCAAGCCTCGCCGCCGGTCTGGCGCGAGCCGCAGATTCTCGATGCCATCAATTCTGTGGCTGCGGATCTGGGACTGCGAAAACTCCAGTGGCTGCCTGAGCTTTTCGACGGCGATGTGAAGTGGGTCTACACCTTCCCGCTGCTCGACCCCTACGCGGCCTGGCGGCAACTTCCGGCACAAGGGCCGATCATTGAAGAGCCAGAACCGCGCGCCGCCGACCCCGATGAAATTCTGATCTACCTGTCCTGGAGCAGCATGCAGCGCCCGCTCCTCCAGGCCTTGCGCCCGTTCGCCTCGAACATCCGAATTTTCGCGCCGGCGCTGCCGCGGCACGAACTGGCGGCCGCAGCCGATCTCGGAATGCGGGTCGAACCCCAGCCCTTTCGCCTGATGCACGATCTGGCGCGCGCACGGCATGTCATCCACCTCGGCTCCGGCGGAACGGCCACCACCTGCCTTTGGGCTGGCGTGCCTCAACTCGCCTGCGCCATGGACATCGAGAAGGAGTTGAACGGCAGAGCCTTGGCTCGAGCCGGAGTCGGGAAGGTCATTCCCATCTACGACCCGGCCATCGAGCTGACCGAGGAAATCATGGCAGAGGCTCTCGCCGACGAAACCACGGCCGAGCGCGCCCAAGCCGTGAGCGAAGAACTCCGCACACTGTACCGCAGCGCCGATCCGCTCGGCGATTTCGAGGCCGCTTGCCTGCGCCTCACGTCATGACACGCGAGTACGTCTGGCGGCCAGCTACACTCCAAAGGCCTAGGGAGGAAGATGGCTCCGCGGGTAGGATTCGAACCTACGACCAACCGGTTAACAGCCGGTTGCTCTACCGCTGAGCTACCGCGGAATGCTCCATCTTTCGAGACCCGGGCTCATAGCAGAAAGAAGCCGGATGGGCTAGCCCCTTCGTGCATTGGTCGCGCTTGGCTCAAGACGGACTGGCCACCTCTCGTGCGCAGGGCAGCTCATGCAATCGAACGGCCCCAGCGGACAATGGCGCCGGGGCTTTGGCTTGATGGAGCGATCTCTTTCGGTCAGGCTTGGCGCTCACGGCGCGCTATCATCATCTCCGAGGGGGCGATCTCTGGGCCGCTGGTTCCGCCCGAGTACGCGTGGCCCAGCTCCCCTTGCACCCGCAAAACAGATGACAGATCCACGTCGGGTCCGGTAGGAGTGCGCCGCCGGGGCCGACGGACGCTCGGCTGTGGGAGATATCGGCCGGGGCTTGGGCATGGATGCATTCGTTTTCTTTGCTGTTCTGGCCGCCGCAGCGTTCCACGCCGGGTGGAACGCGCTGCTCAAGGTCAAGCTCGAGCCGCTGACGACCATCTGCCTGATTTCGTCCGCCTGTAGCATTGTCGTGCTGCCGGCGGCGTTCTTCGTTGATCTTCCGGAGCTCGGGGCGTGGCCGTTCATCGGCATGTCGCTCGCCCTGCATCTTGTCTATTACGTCGCGCTGGCTGAGGCATACCGCTTCGGCGACCTGTCCCAGGTCTACCCGATCGCCCGAGGGACGGCGCCGCTCATCACCGCCCTCGGCGCCGCGTTCTGGCTCGGCGAGCCGTTGGGGCTCATCGGCTGGCTGGGTGTCATCCTGCTCGGGGCGGGCATCATGGCGCTGTCGCTGCGCCGGCCAGGGGCAAGCCGCAGCACGTTCCACGGGCGCTCGGTGGCGTTTGCTCTGCTTACGGCGGTGACGATTGCGGCCTACACGCTCGTCGACGGCACCGGCGCGCGCATCGGTCCGTCGCCCGCTCCCTACATCGTCTGGCTGTTTCTGCTCGACGGCGTGATGATGGTCGCCTTCGGGCTGATCCGCATGCCCGCGGCCATGATCCAGGGCGCCAAGAGCTCCTGGCACATGGTGCTCGCGGGTGGTGCGCTCTCGACGGCGGCTTATGCGATCGCGATCTGGGCCATGACGGTGGCGCCGATCGCGCTCGTCGCGGCGCTGCGCGAGACGAGCGTGTTGTTCGCCGCGCTGATCGGCATCGTCTTCCTGCGGGAGCCGGTCTATGGGCTACGCATAATTGCCGGCTGCGTGGTGCTGGCCGGCATCGTGCTGCTGCGGCTGCGCTGAGGGCTCAGACCGGGCGCTCGGAGCCCGGAGCAGAGGCGAGCGATGTCTCGCTGGCAGGCGTCTCCCCGTGGCGTTCCTCGCGCTTTTTCTCCCGCAGCCGGCTTTCGCGCAGCTCCCCTGCGGCCTCGAGGATCGGGTAGGCGACTGCGGTCAGGTGCGAGTTGATGCGCTTCAGATCGCGGATGATATCGAGATGGATGGCGCTCGTCTCGATCGACTCCGCGCGCCCCTCCTTCAGCCGGGCAAAGTGCCGGTCGGCAGCCTCGAACTCCTTCACGCGCATGGTCGTCTTTTCCATCAGCAGCCGCCGCGCCAGTGTCACGTCGCGCGTCGCGAAGAGGTTGAGGGCAAGCCGCATGTTGTCGACCACCCGCGCGTGAAAGCGCTTGAGCTCCAAAAGGCCTTCCGGCGAGAACGAGTACCGCTTCTTGATCTTCTTGGTGGCGAGCTCCATCAGGTTCTTGTCGATGATGTCGCCGATGTGCTCGAGGTTCGTCGTGAATGTGAGGATCTCGTAATAGCGGCGGGACTCCTCGTCATCCAACTCGTTCTTCGAGGCGCGGATCAGGTAAAGCTTGATGGCCTCGTGCAGGGCGTCGACGTCGTCGTCTGACTTTTCGAGCTCCTTCACCACCCGGAGATCACTGCCCTCGATTGCCGTCAGCGATTTGCGCAGCATGTCGAGCACGATGTCGCCGACGCGCAGCGTCTCGCGCATGGCGCAGCCGAGCGCCTCCGAGGGGGTGTCGAGCACGCTATTCTCGAGGTGCTGTGGCACGGCCCTGTCGGGCGCATCCGCGGGCTCGGGAAGCATCCACGTCACAAAGCGCGCCAGCCACGTCAGCAGCGGCAGGAAGACGAGCGCCACGACGATGTTGAAGCCGGTGTGAAAGTTCAGCACGAGCCGGCCAGGGTCATCACTCAGGTAGCCGAGCAGGCTCACCGCCCAAGGAACGAACGGTACCAGAGCAATGCCGACGGCACCGCGCGCCAGCAAGTTCCCGAACGGCACCCGCCGCGCGGCCACCGGCGAGCCGGTGAGCGCGGTCAAAGGGGCGACCGCGCCGCCAAGGTTGGCGCCAAGCACCAGCGCCAGGGCGAGGACGGGTCCGATGACGCCGCCCGCGGCAAGCGATAGGACAAAGAGCACCACGGCGAGGCTGGAATGCGCCACCCATGTCAGGATGGCGGCGACGATCACGGCAATTGCGGGCTCGGTGCCGAGTGCTGCCAGCAGCATCGTGACAGTCGGGCTATCGCGCATGGTCCCCGAAACGGTGCCGAGAACGCTGAGGGCCAGCAGCATGAGCCCGAGGCCGATCGAAATCCGCCCGAGATTCTTGAGGCGATCATCCTCCGACGCGCTGAACAGCACGACGCCGCTGATGGTGGCCACCGTCCACAGCCATTTGATGTCGAACGCGAACACCTGCGCAACGAGCGTCGTTCCGACGTCTGCGCCCAGCATGATGGCCAGCGCCACGGGAAGCGTGACAAGCCCGCGCCCGGCGAACGAAGCGAGCAGCAGCGCCGTCGCGGTGGAGCTCTGCAGAACTCCGGCCACGCCAACGCCCGCGCCGAAAGCCGTCAGCCGGCTCTTGGACGCCCTGTTGAGCACACTGCGCAGCGGCGCGCCGAACGCCCGTGTCAAACCAGTGCGGACCATGCGTACGCCCCAGAGAAGGAGGGCGACGCCGCCCAGCAATGTCAGGAGCAGCTCGCTTCCAGCCATTTACTTTCTATTTCTCCGAATAAAGAACGCGACGGGATCGAGATCAGATCGAATGATCGTGGCACTGTCGCGAAGCGGCCAGCATATCCCGCCCGCTCAGGAATGCCTAGCTCACGGTCCGGAGTCGTTGCGATCCGTCAGCCAACCATTGCGAATGGCGAGCTGATGTGCCGTCTCCAGAAACTTGGCCACGGAGCCGAGGCTGCGGCGCTCCGAAAGGCAGATTGCATATTCAGCAACTGCAACATCGGCATCCTGGATCCGTATTGCGACAAGCCGCGGATCCCGCCCGACTTCGCTGGCAAACGCCAATCCTACTCCGAATCCGGCGGCTACGGCTTCGGCAACGGCCTCCCGCGTGCCGACATCGAAGACCTGTCCGGTTCTGATGCCGGCTGCCGCCAGGCGTGCTTCTGCCACCTCTCGCGTGATCGAGCCGCGCTCGCGAACGACGAGGTCGCGTCCCGCCAGATCCGTCAACCGCACCCGTTTGCGATGGGCGAGGGGGTCCTTACGGCTGACCAGCAGCACGAGCCGGTCCTGCCGGATCATGGTCGAAAAGAGCCGCGGGTTGTCTGTCGGCCTTGCCATGATGCCGATATCGGCCGTGCCGGAAATGACGCGCGCGATCACAGCCGCCGAATTGTCGATATGCAGCGAGAAGCTGAGCGAGGCCGCCGACTTCTTCAACTCAGCCAGAACCGGCAGAACGTGCACCGCACTGTCTGCCGCGATCCGTAGATGGCCGCGTGAAGGCGAGCGGCTCGTGGCCAGAAGCCGGCTCACCTCGTCCATGGCTTCGGCCAGCTTCCGCGTTGCAGCAAAGAGCTGCTCTCCGGCCGCCGTCAGCCGGACGCCGCGGCCGCCACGCTCGAACAGCGCCACACCCGCCGATTGCTCCAGCGACCGGACTTGCGCCGACAGTGTCGGCTGACTGACGCCCGCCAGTCTGGATGCGATGGTGAAGCTTCCGGCCGTCGCCACGCGATGGAAGGCCAGCACGTGAGTCAGATTCATAGAACTGATCTATGGATGCAATCGAAGGCGTATATTGGATCAATATATAGGATCGCGCTAGGCTCGTTGCCAGACATCGTTCCTGTCGTCCCGTAGAGCAGGCGCAGCGCTCGCAGATCCGGGAGGACGGAGGAACGTGTACCCAAGCCTATGCGACTGGAGGCCAGATTTCATGGTCGGCATACCTGCGGTTTCAGAGACCGGCGATCCGCTTCTCCTCACGCCCGGCCCGCTCACCACGGCGAAGTCGGTGAAAGAGGTGATGGTCCACGACTGGGGCTCGCGCGATTCCACATTCCTCCGGATCAACAGGGAGGTGCTGGAGACGCTGCCGGCCATCGTGAACGCCGGCGGCACACACGTCACGGTGCCGATGCAGGGTTCAGGTACATTCGCCGTCGAGGCGATGCTGACGACCTTCATCCCGCCCGAGGGCAAGGTGCTCCTGCTGATCAACGGTGCCTATGGACATCGCGCAAAGCGCATTTGCGAGATCGCCCGGCGGGCGGTGGCCGTGCATGAGACGCCTGAGGATACGCCGCCCGATCTCGGCGAGGTGGACCGCATCCTTGCGGCCGACACGTCGATCAGCCACGTTTTCGTCGTCCACTGCGAAACGACCAGCGGCATTCTGAACCCGATTGCCGAAGTGGCAGCTATCGTCGAGCGGCATGGACGCCGGCTGCTGATCGACTCGATGAGCGCATTCGGAGCATTGCCGCTCGATGCAGCCCAAATCCAATTCGACGCGGTGGCCGCGTCATCGAACAAGTGCATCGAAGGGGTGCCGGGGCTCGGGTTCGTCATTGCCCGCGAAAGTGCGCTTGCCGAATGCAAGGGTAACGCGACGACGCTGGTGCTCGATCTTTACGACCAGTGGCAGAACTTCAAGAAAACCGGCCAGTACCGCTTCACGCCACCCATTCATGTGATCGTCTCCTTTCACCAGGCGCTGAAGGAATTCCAGGAGGAAGGCGGCCAGCCCGGTCGCGGGCGACGCTATGCGGAAAACTGCAAGGTTCTGATCGACGGCATGCGGGAGCTTGGCTTTACGCCGCTGCTGGCCGAGCCTCTGCAGGCGCCGATCATCGTTACGTTCCACATGCCGAAAGATCCGGAGTTCGTTTTCCAGACCTTTTATGATTCGCTGAAGGATCGCGGCTACGTCATCTATCCCGGCAAGCTCACGGTGGCGGACAGCTTCCGCATCGGCTGCATCGGGCGGCTCAATGCCGATCACATGCGCGGTGCACTGGCTGCCGTTCAGGACGTGCTGCGTGAGATGGGTATTTCGAATCTGAAAACGGCAGCCTGAGGAGTTCGAACGCATGAATGCAAACAACCGTGCTGCCAATCAGGTCACTTGCAACGGCCGGACTTACAGTTTTCCAAAGGCGCCGACAGTGGTTATCTGTCTCGATGGCTCGGAGCCGGGCTACATCGAGGAGACGATCAAAGCGGGCCGGGCACCGACGTTCGAGCGCTTCATGCGGAATGGCGCCAATCTGCTCGCCGACAGCGTCATACCGAGCTTCACCAATCCCAACAACCTGTCGATCATCACCGGACGCCCGCCTGCCGTTCATGGCATCGCGGGCAATTTCTTCTGGGATAGCGCCGCCCAGACCGAGGTGATGATGAACGACCCGAAATTCCTTCGCGCGCCAACGATTCTGAAGTCCTTCCACGATGCTGGCGCCAAGGTCGCCATGGTGACCGCAAAGGACAAGCTGCGTCTATTGCTGTCCAACGGCCTCGATTATTCGACCGGGCGCGCCATCGCGTTTTCCTCCGAGCGCGCGGATAAGGCGACGAAAGACGCCAATGGTATCGACAATGTGCTCGAGTTCGTCGGCCTGCCATTGCCAGACGTTTACTCCGCGGGGCTTTCGGAATTCGTTTTTGCTGCCGGCGTGAAGCTGATGCAGTCGTTCCGCCCGGACGTCATGTATCTCTCGACGACGGACTATATCCAGCACAAGGTCGGGCCGGGCACGCAGGTCGCCAATGATTTCTATGCGATGATCGACGGCTACCTCGATCAACTCGACAAGGCGGGTGCCATCGTCGTGGCGACTGCCGATCACGGGATGAACGATAAGCACCTCCCCGACGGCTCGCCGGATGTGATTTACCTCCAGACGCTGTTCGACGAGTGGATCGGGAAGGATGCGGCTCGGGTCATCCTGCCGATCACCGATCCTTACGTCGCACATCACGGTGCACTTGGATCGTTCGCAACCGTGCATGTCCCGGGCAGCGCGAATCTTTCCGATCTTCTGAACCGCCTGCGCGGGATCGAAGGTGTCGAGCTGGCCGTGACCAAGGCGGATGCGTGCGAGCGGTTCGAGTTGCCACCCGATCGCATCGGCGACATTGTGGTGCTTTCGACGAAACGCAAGGTGCTGGGCACCGCGCCGGAAAAGCACGACCTCTCCGGTCTCGACGAGCCTCTGCGCTCGCATGGCGGCCTGACGGAGCAGCGCGTGCCGATGATTTCGAACCGAAAAGTCGAGCTCCCACCGGATCGCCGGCTGCGGAATTTCGATGTCTTTGATGTTGCCTTGAACCATGTGGCATGATCAGAAAACATTTGAATCCGTCATTCCCGCGAAGGCGGGAATCCGCGATGCGTAAGTGCTTGCTGCCGGATTCAAATAGTGAAGCGACCATGCGTGTATATTCTGGCAAACAGGCCCTACGGCACGCTCTACGTGGGCGTGACGAGCGACCTGGAAGCGCGCGTCTCTATTCACAAGCAGGCTCTCGTTGACGGGTTCACGCGCCGATATGGAATCCATCGACTTGTCTACTACGAGTTCCTGGAGACCATGGAAGATGCCATCCGGCGGGAGAAGCGCTCGAAGAGATGGAGCAGGGCTTGGAAGCTCAGGCAGATCAATCGCATGAACCCAGAGTGGAACGACCTGTTCGATGAATTCTGGGGCACCCTTTGCAATGGGCCTGCGGATGACGAGAGGTTGCGAATCGTGAGAGCGCATCGTGGATCCCCGCCTGCGCGGGGATGACGGGCAGGGGTCGAATGCGTGTTCCGAAAGAAAGCTGACGACATTTGAGGACCAGCAGATGCAAGACCAAGTGAAAAAGCCCAAGCTGCCCACGGCCGCGCACGAAAAGATGCGCATTGCGGGCAAGCTGGTCGATGCGGATGAGAGGCTCGAGGTTTTCAACCCGTATTCCGGAGAAGTGGTCGGCACGGTTCCGGCGGCGCGGCCGGAGCAGGTGGCAGAAGCCTTCCGGATCGGCAATGCGTATCGTTCGAAGCTGACGCGCTACGATCGCCAGAAAATCCTGACCCGGACGGCCGAAATCCTCGCGTCGCGCAAGGAGGAGATAGCGCACCTCATCACGGCGGAGTCGGGGCTTTGCCTCAAGGATTCGCTTTACGAGGTCGGCCGCGCGTACGATGTCTATCTTCTCGCCGGGCAGATGGCGATCCGTGACGACAGCGAGGTCTACTCCTGCGATATCACTCCGCACGGAAAAGCGCGCCGCATCTATACCTCGCGCACGCCGGTGCTCGGGTGCATCTCGGCGATCACGCCGTTCAACCACCCGCTGAACATGATCAGCCACAAGATCGCGCCGGCCATTGCCACCAACAACCGGGTGGTCGCGAAGCCGACGGAACTGACGCCGCTTACCGCATTGCTGCTCGCCGACATCCTCTACGAGGCAGGCCTGCCGCCGGAGATGCTGTCGATCGTCACCGGCAATCCGCGGACGATGGGCGACGCCATGATCACTGACCCGCGCGCGGACATCGTCACGTTCACCGGCAGCGTGAAGGTCGGCAAGTACATCGCCGAGAAGGCCGGCTACAAGCGGCTGATTCTCGAGCTCGGCGGGAATGATCCGCTGATCGTCATGGAGGACGCCGATCTCGACAAGGCGGCGGAGCTGGCTGTTCAGGGCGCAACCAAGAACTCCGGCCAGCGCTGCACGGCGGTCAAGCGAATCCTCGTAGTCGAATCCGTTGCCGATGAATTTGCCGAACGGGTCCTGGCCAAGGCGAAGAAGCTCAAGTCCGGCGATCCGATGGATCCCGAGACCGACATCGGAACGGTGATCCATGACGGCGCGGCCAAGTTGTTCGAGGCGCGCGTCAACGCGGCCGTGGACGCCGGCGCCAAACTGCTGCTCGGCAACGATCGCAAGGGCGCGCTCTACCCGGCTACGGTTGTCGATGGCGTGCCCTACGACTGCGAGCTGGTGAAGGAGGAGACGTTCGGGCCCGTCATCCCCATCATCCGTTGTCCGAACGACATCGCGGAGGTCATTCGAATCTCGAACTCGACGGCTTTCGGCCTGTCATCGGGCGTCTGCACGAACCGCCTCGATTACATCACGCGCTTCATCAACGAGCTGGACGTCGGCACCGTGAACATCTGGGAGGTGCCGGGATACCGAATCGAGATGTCCCCATTCGGCGGAATCAAGGATTCAGGGCTCGGCTACAAGGAAGGCGTGTGGGAGGCGATGAAGAGCTACACCAACATCAAGACGTATTCATTGCCCTGGCCGCAGGGCTGACAAGGACGACGGCAGCAGGAGATTCGTATGGGCGGGGGCGACCCGGCGAGAGGCGGCGGTCCTCGAAGGCGGACACTGCCGCCTCTCGCCAATCTATCACCAGCACGCCGGCAAC
>JAWLCO010000081.1:0-18485 GCA_041687075.1 Hyphomicrobiaceae bacterium
GTACGAGGGACAGCTCGTGGCTGCGGCAGCGGTGCAGGGCGCGCTCGGCGCAATTGCGGCCGCAGTCGATGATGCCGTCCCTTGCCTGCGCCGCGGCGGGCGCATCGTCTATGTGGGCGCCGGCACCTCGGGACGCATCGGCGTGCAGGACGGAACCGAGCTGTCCCCGACCTACGGCTGGCCCGCCGACCGGCTGATCTTCGCCATGGCGGGCGGATTGGGCGCTCTGGTGCAGAGCGTCGAAGGTGCCGAGGACAATGAAGCGGCCGGTGCGCGTGCCATGGCGGATGCAGGCATCAGCGCAGATGACGCGGTCATCGGCCTCGCGGCGAGCGGAACGACGCCCTACACCATCGGCGCACTCAAGGCCGCTGGCGAAGTGGGCGCCATCACGATCGCCATCGCCAACAACCCCGGCGCGCCACTGCTGAAGGTCGCCCGCCACCCGATCCTGGTGGATACCGGCTCGGAAGTGATCGCCGGCTCCACCCGCATGAAAGCCGGGACGGCGCAGAAGATCGTGCTGAACCTGTTCTCGACGGCCGTGATGGTGCGGCTCGGCCGCGTCTACCGCGGTCTCATGGTTCACATGCGTGCCACCAACGCCAAGTTGAAGCGCCGCGCCGAGCGGATGGTGCGGGAGATCGTCGGCTGCTCGGCGGAAGATGCAACGCGGTTCGTCGAGCAGGCTGATGGAGACGTGAAGACCGCCGTCCTGCTGGGCTTCGGCCTCGCCCCCGCCGAGGCCGCACGGATCCTGGCCAGCCATGAAGGCAACCTGCGGTCCGCCATAGGTGAGCTTGTCCCGTGACCGTTGCCGAACATATCGCCGCGACCGCAATGGCGCGCGAGATCGCCGAAGTTCCCGAAGCTGCGCGACGGCTCGTCGCCCGCGCAGGCCGGATCGATGCGCTCGTCGACCGCATTCGCATCACCCGGCCGCGGGTGGTCGTCGTGTGCGGGCGCGGCAGCTCCGGCCACGTCGGCGCTTACCTGCGCTACCTCTTCGAGACGCGGGCCGGATTGCTCGTCTCGGCAGCGGCGCCGTCGATTGTCACCGCCTACCAGCGGCCGCCCGACATGCGCGAGGCGCTGTTCGTGCTCATCTCGCAGTCCGGCCGCAGCCCTGACCTGGTCACAGCGACGGAGGTTGCCCGGTCGGCTGGCGCCCTGACCCTTGCCATTGTCAACGACGAGCATTCACCGGCGGCTTCGGAATCAGACCTTGTCCTGCCGATCGGCGCCGGACCCGAGCACGCCGTTGCCGCGACCAAGACGGTGGCGCTCTCGATGCTTGCCGGCGCGCTGATCGTCGCAAAGCTTACCGAGGACGGCGATTTTCTCGATGCCCTGCAGCGGCTTCCGGATCGGCTGCAGGACGCGCTCGGCTGCGACTGGTCGGAATGGGGCAACAGCTTGGTCTCGGCACCTGCGGCGTTCGTTGCGGCGCGCGGATATGGCCTCGGCACGGGCCGGGAGATCGCTCTCAAGATCACCGAAGCGCTGAGGCTGCCGGCCCTCGGCTACAGCGCCGCCGAGCTGCGGCACGGTCCGCGGGCCGCGATCACGCCAGAGACCCCGGTGCTCGCTCTCCGCCAGAATGACGAATCCGCGGTAGCGGTCGATGACCTGGTTCGTGATCTGCGCGCGGCCAACGAGACGGTCTTCCTGGCCGGGGGCCCGGACGGCACGCTGCCCTGGATCGGCGACGGCCACCCGATCTGCGATCCGATCGCAATGCTGCTGCCTGCCTACAAGGCGATCGAGGCAGCTGCTCGAAGCCGCGGCCTCGATCCCGATCGGCCGGAACACCTCTCCAAGGTGACGCGCACGCTGTGAGCCGGCGTCACCACGGCCGGGCCAAATACCAGATCATTGAGAAGGCTGCGAAAGCGAACGCCACGCCGATGGGCACGATCACCATCTGCAGAACGGCCTCGCGCCGACCCATAATTCCGGTGAAAGTCGCCACCAGATGGTGTTTCCGGTGCGGTGTCTCCTGCCGCCAGCGGGTATCATGGCCCGTCCTGATGCGACTCATAAGGACGGGAATGCCAAAGAAAATGACCGTGTAGACGCCTGAAATGACGACAGCGAACAGAGCCTCGCCACTGGTCAGGAACGTCACCGCCGCAATGGCAAGCGCAGCACCCATTGCCGCAAACATGATCGGTCCGCCGGTCGCAAGCAGTCCGTCATCATGGTCGTCAGGCTCGGCCGCTTCCGCTGGGGCCTCCGGGACAATTTTCGATGCGGCCCGGAATTCTCGCGTGAGTTCGACTTTCTGCTGCATTTCGCGCCCCTATAAGATACATTTGACCTGCATCTAATAGGAGGTTGTCTCCGCAATTAAGATGTGTCAAGAGTGAATCTATTCTCGTCGACCGGAAAAGCGTCTCATGCAGCTGACCAAGTTTTCCGATTTCTCGCTCCGGGTGCTGATGTATACGCACGCGGCGGGTGACCGGATTGTCACCATTGAGGAGATGGCAGGTTCGTATCGGGTGTCGCGCGCGCACCTGATGAAGGTGGTGAACGCGCTCACCCGCGCGGGATATCTCAAGGCGGTCCGCGGCCGGTCTGGCGGGCTGCGGCTGGCAAAGCCAGCAGACGAAATTCGGCTTGGAGAGGTCGTGCAGACGACCGAGCCCGATTTCGCGCTCGTCGAGTGCTTCGCGACAGGCAATCAGTGCGTCATCAGCGGATGCTGCCGGCTGCCGCGCATCATGCGGGAGGCGCTGGACGACTTCATCGCCACACTCAATCGCTACACGCTGGCCAGCATCGCGCTGCGACCGGAGGATTTCCGCCAGCCCATCCGCGCCGAGGAGGAAGCCCCCTCGGCGGTGCAGTCATAAAGCCGGATCAAGGCCTTAGGCCGCCTCTCCGGTCACCAGCACGATCTTGCCGATGTGCGTGCTGCTCTCCATGAGCCGATGCGCCTCGGCGGCCTCGGCCAGCGGAAAACTCTTGAACATCACCGGCTTCACCTTGCCCGCCTCGATCAGTGGCCAGACCTTGGCCTCGAGGGCGCGCGCGATTTCGCCCTTCTGCTCGACCGAGCGTGGCCGAAGGGTCGAGCCGGTCCAGGTCAGCCGCTTGATCATCAGCATCATGAAGTCGGCCTCGACCTTCGACCCGCCGAGCCAGGCGATCTGAACCATGCGGCCCTCAACGGTGAGCGCGCGGATGTTGCGCGGAACGTAGCTGCCGCCCACCATATCGAGGATGACGTCCACGCCCTTGCCACCGGTCAGCTCCTTCGCGACCGCGACAAAGTCTTCGGTCTTGTAGTTGATGGCCCGCTCGGCGCCGAGCTCCTCGCAGGCCTTGGCCTTTTCGTCACTTCCCACGGTGCAGAACACGCGCGAGCCGAACTGGCGGGCGAGCTGGATCGCCGTCGTGCCGATGCCGCTGGATCCGCCGTGGATCAGCAGCGACTCGCCCGGTTGCAGGCGGCCGCGGTCGAAAACATTGGTCCAGACGGTGAAGAATGTCTCCGGCACGGCCCCGGCCTCGACCATGGTGAGGCCTTTCGGAACAGGAAGCACCTGCGGCTCGGGCGCGACGCAGTACTCGGCATAGCCGCCGCCGGCGACCAGCGCGCAGACATTGTCGCCAACCTTGTAGCGGCGGCACCCCGGCCCGATGGCGACGATCTCGCCGGCGATCTCGAGACCCGGTATCGGGCTCGCACCCGGCGGCGGGTTGTATCCGCCGAGGCGCTGCTGCACATCCGGCCGGTTGACGCCAGCCGCAGCCACCTTGACCAACACCTCGCCCTCACCCGGTTGGGGCACCGGCATCGTGTCCGGCTTCAACACCTCCGGTCCGCCGAACCCGTCGAGACGGATATAGGCCATGGTCTGGGGCAGGCTCATGGGTCACTCCTCCGGCTTGTTCTCTCCATGAAAGGCTGATTAGCGCAAGCAGGCGCGCGCGTCACGAAGGCGGTGCGGAAGACGCGAGCCGCAGCCGCCCGAAGAGCTGCCGGGAAGGACCGAAGGTGGGGGGATCAGCACAAAAGCAAGAGCCTCCGGTTTTTGACGCCGAAGGCTCCCTAAGTCCTAGTCTTCGATCTCTCGAATTTCGGACCTGCTGTGAAAACGTACAGAGGGGCTGGCGGTTCCACTGACCTGGATTTTTCTTATCAACTCTCCAACGCACGACATTTCGGGCCAGCGCTGCGCATCCCCATCGAAGCGGATCAGTTAGGCATGAAGGCCTGCACCTCCTCGATCGTCACTTGGCCGTCGTTGTTCACGTCCACGGCATTGAAAATGCGCTGATGGATGGCTGCCACCTCTTCGAACGAGAGAGCTCCGTCGCCGTTCTGATCCGCGATGGCAAACATGACCTTCACGATGTGCCGTCTCCTGGCATGCCTCCCGTGGCCCGGTCGGCCGTGACCCATCCTCCTTTGGCCGGCCATGCCTTGGCTCATTCCCTGGCCCATCATGCCTCGGCCCATGCCTTGGCCCTGTCCCATCCCCGGCCCCATCATGCCCGGCTGACCGGGCTGCCCGGGCTGCATCCCCTGTCCGGTCATCCCGCCGGTTCCGGGCATTTGCGTCGCCTGCGCCATAGTCGCCGGAGCCTCGGGGGTGACTTGCGCTTGGGCATTGCCGACAATCACGGAGCAAGCGGTCAGGAAGGCCACAGTCGTCACGCCTGGCAGAAACGGAAGTTTCATGATCCTCACCTCCCGTAGTCAGATGCATAGCCCGAGGGTCCCGCCGCCTGGCGAACGAACTCTGCCGGAACGCTACGAGTTCCGGAGATCGATCCGAATCGAAGCTTGCACCCACTCAGATCAATGTGCCTGCAAGAGACCTGCTCCATTGGGGGTCTGACCAGGGATCGCGCCACCACCCTACGTCTGAGCCAAGGCAAGCCAGCGACAAGGCACGGAGCATGACCATCAAGACGCCCGAGGGACGCGAAATCGAGCCTTACCAGATGACGGCCGACGACGTGCTTTCCGCTCTCGGCGCCAATCCGCGTGCCGGTTTGAGCTCGCGTGAGGCGCACGCACGGCTCGAGCGATACGGCCGCAACGAGCTGGACAAGGAGAAGCCAGTCCCCGGCTGGCGAAAGTTCCTCGCGCAGTTCGCCAACATCCTTATCATCCTCCTGCTCATTGCCGGAGGCATTTCGGCGGCGCTCTGGGTCTACCAGAACAACTCGCCGCTGCCCTATGAGGCCCTCGCCATCTTCGCCATCGTCCTGCTGAACGCCGCGATGGGCCATTTCCAGCAGGCGCGTGCGGAGGAAGCCCTGGCCGCGCTCCGCCGCATGTCGGCCGCCGAGGCCACTGTGCTGCGGGACGGCGAGAGGCAGATCATACCGGCCAGCGACATCGTCCCGGGGGATATTATTCTGCTCGAGGAAGGCGATCGCATCCCCGCGGATGCCCGGCTGATCGAATCGGTCTCGCTGCACACCATGGAAGCCGCGCTGACCGGCGAAAGCCAGTCGGTCCCCAAGGATACAGCACCCGTAGGCGAAGCGAGCAGCCTTGGGGATCGGCGCGACATGGTCTTCAGCGGCACTGTCGTGACCCTCGGGCGAGGCCGCGCGGTCGTCACGGCAACGGGCATGCTCACCCAGATGGGCCAGATCGCGGGCATGCTCGGTGAAACGCCCGCGGAAGTGACGCCACTGCAGCGCGAGCTCGACCGCGTCGGCAAGGTGCTCGGCGCGGTGGTCGTCGCCATCGCCATCGTGATCATCGCGACCGTTCTCCTGGTCGGAGACGTGCAGGGCGCCGCGATTTTCGACGTGCTCATTCTCGGCGTTGCGCTCGCCGTGGCTGCGGTTCCCGAGGGGCTGCCGGCCATCGTGACCGCCGTGCTCTCACTCGGCGTCCAGCGCATGGCCAGGCGCTACGCGATCGTGCGCCACCTCGCTGCCGTCGAGACGCTGGGCTCGGCCAACGTCATCGCTTCGGACAAGACCGGAACGCTGACCCGCAACGAGATGACCGTGCGCGCGGTGGTGACCGCCAGCGGCCGCTTCACCTTCGGCGGCACCGGCTATACGCCGATGGGGGACATTTGCCCGGAGAACGGCGAGACCATGGAGTGCCCGCTGAAGCAGGAACTGGAGAAAGCGCTGACGGTCGCTGATCGGGCAAACAATGCTGCGCTTCGCCAGACCGACGGCCGCTGGACGATCCAGGGCGACCCGACGGAAGCTGCCCTCCTCGTCGCGGCCCGGAAAGCCGGACTGGAACCCACTGAGTTGGATCAGCGCTACCCGCGCATTGCGGAAGTCCCGTTCTCGTCCGAACGCAAGCTGATGAGCACGATCCATGACGACACGGAACACCCGGACCGCCGCATCGTCATGATCAAAGGCGCGCCGGATGTGCTCCTGGGACGCTGCACACACGAGCTCGCCGGAGAGACCGCCCGGCCGCTGACAGATGAGCGCCGCACCGAGATTCTGGCGGCCAATGAACGACTGGCCGGCGAGGCGCTGCGCACGCTTGCTGTCGCATTCCGCTACCTGCCAAAAGGGCAGGTGAGCGAGGAGCACTTCGGAGAGGATATTGAGCACGACCTCACCTTCCTCGCGCTGTTGGGGCTGATCGATCCGCCACGCGGGGAAGCGAGGGAGGCCGTACGGCGCGCCAAGGGCGCTGGGATCCGCCCCATCATGATCACGGGCGATCATCCCAAGACGGCCGCGGTGATCGCAGCAGAGCTCGACATCGCAGCGGATGCCCGCGCAGTCTCGGGCGCCGAGCTGGCCAGCATGTCGGATGAGGAGCTCGACCGGACGGTACAGAACATTTCCGTCTACGCACGCGTCAATCCAGAGCACAAGCTCAGGATCGTCAATGCCTTGCAGCGTCAGGGCCTGACTGTCGCGGTGACGGGGGACGGCGTCAACGATGCGCCAGCCCTCAAGGCCGCCGACATCGGCGTTGCCATGGGCATCACCGGCACCGACGTGTCCCGGGAAGCTGCCGATATCGTTCTTGCAGATGACAACTTCGCCACCATCGTCGCGGCCATCGAGGAAGGCCGCACGATCTTCGCCAATATACGCAAGTTCCTGCGGTATCTGCTCTCGTCGAACATCGGCGAGGTGCTGACGATGTTCTTCGGCGTGCTGCTCGCCGATCTGATCGGGCTGACGGCGGGGGGCACGGATGGCCTGGTGCTGCCGCTTGTCGCCACACAGATACTGTGGATCAACCTCGTGACGGACGGCGCTCCGGCGCTCGCCCTCGGCCTCGACCCGTCCGACCCGGATTGCATGAGCCGCCCGCCGCGCCCGCCGCACGAGGGCGTGCTCACGGGTGAGATGTGGCGCGGGATCGTCTTCGTCGGCGTTGTCATGGCGGCCGGCACGCTCCTCGTGCTCGACTGGGCGCTGCCCGGCGGCTTCATCGAGGGCAGCGGAACGCTGGTCTACGCCCAGACGATGGCCTTCACGACGCTCGTGCTCTACCAGCTCTTCAACGTGTTCAATGCGCGCTCTGATGAGCGGAGCGCGTTTCACGAGTTGTTCTCCAACCGCTGGCTTTGGGCAGCCATTCTGCTGTCGATCGGCCTGCAGTTGCTCGTGGTTTATGTCCCGCCTCTCCAACAGGCATTCTCCACGACGGACCTGAGCCTTGGCGACTGGCTGATCTGCACTGCGGTGGCGAGTTCCGTGCTCTGGCTGCGCGAACTCGGCAAGGCTGGGAAATGGGCCTGGTCCTCGGTGCGGCCTCAGATCGCCTGATGCAGTTGCTTGATTTTCCGTCAGCGGTAGCGCCCGCCGCAGGTCCGGGTCAGCCGCGAAATCCCGAGTCATTGGAATGTTTGCGGATTCTCATCGCACAGAACGAAATCCCGCCAGATATGGCGGTTCCGGCCTGGTATACGGAACGGCTCGAGCGGCTGGTGAACCGGATTGAGGACGCGAATTTTAAGTCACCCTGCATGGCCAACGGGTGCTAACCCAACGTCGCTATTCGGATTCGAGGATCGGATGTCCGCCGGCTTCGTCCCGGAATACGGGACGGTGAGAAATGGAGCGGATGAGCGCAATTTTCACGCTTTCCACATGATCGCGCATCAGCAGCTCCGCCCTGGCCGCATCACGGCACAGGATGGCCTCGTAAATCCGGTAATGATCATCGTGACGACGGCGCACGTCACGGCGCTCGAAGGCGACGATGTTGCGATGCGAAGACGGCGCGATCTGCTGCGAGAGGCGTAGCTGGTCGCGCAACATGCGCGACTGGCTCCCCGCAAGGATTGCGCTATGGAAGGCAGAGTTGATCTCCCCATAGAGCACGCGGTCGGCCGAGGAAAACTCAATCCTTTCCAGAAAAGCTTCGCCATCGTGGAGTGCCTTTTCGATGGTCGCGCGCTGCTCCGCGGCAAGGCCGATCTGCGCCGCCCGGCGAGCCGCCAGCCCCTCGAGCGCCGCACGAATTTCGTAGGCCTGCACGATGTCGTCTACAGAGTACTCACGCACATAGTAGCCGCGATTGGGAACGTGATCCAAAAGGCCTTCGCCAGCGAGCGACTTGAGCGCCTCGCGGATCGGCGTACGTGACACTTTCAGCCGTTCCGACAGGCCCTGCTCGTAAATGCGTTCCCCCGGGGCGAACTCGCCGGCGAGGATCGCGCCCCGCAAGGCTGCGGTCGTCGATGCACTTCGAGTCGCAAGCTCGCTGCTTTTGGGGGCGGAATCCGGCTTCATCCTCGAATTCACCACTTGCACACGATCCTTGATCTCACGATCCCGTTTCGTTCCGTATCAACGACATTGCTCGCAAATGCGGAATGCGCGTCGTTTAAGCCTTTTGCACTCCAAATAGCCGTTCCCACCCGGCACAACTCAACCGACTCGATGCAGCTCGTTTTGTATACATTTATGCTTGACAGAAGGCGAGATGCATATAGCTTTTCAATTCGCTCTTTACCAGGAGCGCAGAGGACTGAGCATGAGTTCGTTCGAGGGGAGCACTCTCGTCCTGATTGGATTGCGCTCCCTCGAGATGGTGGGCTGATGGAACTGCTGTTCACCCCGAACATCATCACGCTGCCCATTGTCGGCTGCGAAGAGCGGTTTCCAGTGCGGCGTGTCTATTGCGTCGGCCGCAATTATCTCGAACACATCCGCGAAATGAAGGAAGGCGACGAGCGCGATCCGCCGTTCTTCTTTCAGAAGCCCACTGATGCAGTGGTTTCAGAGGGTGCGGAAATTCCTTACCCACCGCAGACCGACGATCTCCAGTTCGAGGTCGAGCTGGTCGTGGCGATTGGGACTGCCGCGGTGAATATTCCGGTTGAGCAGGCCCTCGATGCCGTGTTCGGCTACGCGGTCGGGGTGGACCTGACGCGGCGTGATCGCCAGCGCGAATCCTTCGCCAAGGGATTACCCTGGGAAATCGGCAAATCCTTCGATAAATCGGCACCCTGCGGCCCCATCCACCCGGTGGCGGCCATCGGCCATCGCCTGTCCGGTGCTATTTCGATCGAGGTCAACGGCGTGGAGCGCCAGCGTGGCGATCTTCAGCAGATGATCTGGTCCACGCCCGAGATCATCTCGAACCTGTCAGCTTCTTACCGGCTCGAGCCGGGCGATCTCATCATGACCGGGACGCCTGCCGGTGTCGGGCCTCTCCTGCCGGGCGACAAACTGGTCGCTTCCATTGAAGGGCTTTCGCCCTTCACGTTCTCTATTGGTGCGAAGGTAACCTGACCGATGCTACCGACCGAGCGCATTTCTTACTCCGCAATCACCGAACGACCGGCATTGAAGCTTCCTGGCAATGCCCGCATGGTCGTATGGGTGATCGTGAATATCGAGGAATGGGATCCGCGTGAAACCATGCCGCGCACGGTCTTGAGTCCGCCTGCGGGCGGGTCGCCGATGCCGGACATCCCCAACTGGGCGTGGCACGAGTACGGCAACCGTGTCGGCTTCTGGCGTCTGCTGGAGGCTCTGGACGATCAAAAAATCAAGGCGGTCCTGGCCATCAACGGCAAGGCGATCAAGACCTACGAGGCCATTTCAAGGGCTGCACTGGAACGCGGCTGGGAGTTCATGGGCCACGGCTTCGGCCAGAAGAACATGCAGAAGGTGCCCGACGAGCGCGAGGACATCCGCATGACCGTGGACGCCGTCAAAGCGTTCACCGGCAAGGCGCCACGCGGCTGGCTCGGGCCCGGACTGACGGAAACCTGGGACACGCCGGATCTCCTGGTCGAGGAAGGATTCGACTACGTCTGCGATTGGGTCCTCGACGATCAGCCGGTCGTACTGAAAACCCGCACCAAGCCGATACTGAACGTCCCCTACACGCAGGAATGCAACGACGTGGCCATGATGCTGATTCAGCATCACAAGGCGAGCGAGTATTACGACCGAGCCATAGACCAGTTCGAGCAGATTTATCATGACAGTGCCAACTCTGCGCGCGTCATGGCACTCGTGGTGCACCCCTACATCATGGGCGCCCCGCACAGGGCCAAATATTTCCGTCGGGTGCTCGAGGAAATGAAAAAGCGGCCGGATATCGCGTTCTGGACCGGTGAGGAGATCTGCGACTGGTATCTCGGCGAGCGGCCGGATGCCCTGAAAGACGTGAGTTGATCCGTGGCCAGCATCAATCTGGTCCAGGTGCTCAACGGGCTGACGTTCGCGGCGTTGCTGTTCATCGTAGCGTCTGGATTTACGCTGATCTTTGGCCTTCTGCGCATCGTCAACCTGGCGCATGGCGCACTTTACCTGTTCGGCGGCTATGTCGGGTATTCCGTCGTCGGTGCTACCGGGAGCTTCGTGCTTGGCGTATTGGCGTCGATGCTCGCCATTGCCTGCCTCGGCCTGTTGATCGATCAGAGCCTGTTGCGCTTTGTCCGCGGCTTCGAGCTGCGGGAGGTGCTGCTCACCCTCGGCGTCGCCTTCGTTCTCAACGACCTGGCTCTGGTGATCTGGGGTGGCGATACCTTCTCGGTACAGATTCCGGAACTATTGCGCGGAGCTGTGCGCATTGGCGGCGTGTTCTATCCGAAGTATCGCCTGTTCGTTCTGGCCCTGGGCATTCTGACGTTCGCTGCGCTGTGGCTTTTGATCAACCACACCCGGCTCGGGGCGCTCATTCGCGCCGGCGTCGATGATGCTGAAATGGTCGAGGCCATGGGGATCAACATCCACCGGGTGTTTCTGGCAACGTCGATGCTCGGCGCATCTCTCGCCGGCCTCGGCGGTACGGTTGGTGGTGCGTTCCTGACGCTTTATCCCACGGCCGACTCCGAGATCCTCGTGTTCTCGCTCGCGATCGTCATCATCGGCGGCAGCGGCAGCCTTGCCGGCGCGGCGGTGGGTGCGTTGCTCGTCGGCATGCTCAATACGATCGGGCAGGTCCTTTTCCCTGAGCTCGCCTATTTCGTCATATTCGGGCCGATGGCTGCGATCCTTGCCTTCCGTCCCCTTGGGCTGTTCGGGAGGGCGGCATGAGCGTGTCGGCAACCGGATTGGTGCGGAACTCACCGCTGGCCTCCCTTACCGTCGTTGCGGTCATTTTCGGCGTGCTGCCTCTGTTTACATCGAGCTATCAGACCGGCCTCGCCACCGAGGTACTGATCTTCGCCCTGCTTGCCATGTCGATCGACATCCTCGCCGGCTATGCCGGCCGGACGTCGCTGGGCCATGGCGCCATTTTCGGCGCGTCGACCTATGTCGTGATCTACTGGACCACCGTGATGGGCGGATCGCCGTGGATCGGCTGCATTCTCGGCATCGCTGCGGCGACATTCATGGCTGGCATTTTCGCATTGTTCGCCGCACGCGTGGGCGGGGTTTATTTCGTCCTGCTGACCCTTGCATTGGGCATGATCGTATGGGGCGTGTGCCTGCGCTGGACCAGCGTTACGGGAGGCGAGAACGGCATCCGCGGAATGGGACGGCCGGAGATCATCGCCGATCCGACCGTCTTCTACTATGTAACCCTGGTCACGGTTTTGGCTTTCACGATGGTGATCTGGCGTTTCGTTCATTCGCCATTCGGCCTGACGCTTCGCGGAATTCGCGACAGCGAAAGCCGCATGCGCAGCCTCGGTTACGGAACGTCAACGCACATGTTCCTGGCTTTCACCGTCACCGGATTCTTCGCCGGGGTTGCCGGCGCCCTCTATGCTCTGTTCAACGATTTCGTCAGCCCCTCGACCGTTCAGTTGGCGCAGTCGGTCGAAGCTCTCCTCATGGCCATCGTCGGAGGTGTCGGCACACTGTTCGGCTCCTTTATCGGAGCGGCCGCCGTCATCCTGCTGGAGAACTTCGTGAGCCAGTACACCGAGCGCTGGCAGATGATCCTGGGCTTCATGTTCATTGGCGCGATGATCTTTGCGCCAGAAGGGTTCCTGGGAGCATTGCGCAGATTATTCCGATGGAAGGAGTAGTCTACTTGGAGCACGAGAGATCGCTACGATCCGCCAATCAAGGATAGGGAGGATATCATGGATCGCAGAACGTTCCTGCAAAGCACGGGCCTGGCATTGGCCGCCACGGCCACCGGCGTATTTCCGGCGCCTCACATCGCTCGGGCACAGGCCGGGGGACCGCTCCGCATCGGTTTGATGGCGCCGCTGAGCGGCGTCGTGGCTGCAGGCGGAAAGGAAATCGTCGAAGGCTTCAACATGTTCTGGGAGGAAAAGGGCAACGCCATTGCCGGCCGCCCGGTCGAGGTCGTCGTCGAGGACGATGCCGGCAACCCGGATACGGCATTGCAGAAGGCTCGACGGCTCGTCGAGCAGGAAAAGGTCGACTTCCTTTTCGGCAACCTGCTCGCCAATACCGGATTGGCCGTCGCCAATTACGTCCGGGGCAACGGTGTTCCCTATTTCATTCCGGTCATCGCCGCTGACGACCTGACGCAGCGCGAGCGCGTAAAGAACGTCATCCGCGTCGCCGGCTATACCGCGAGCCAGATGCCGAGGCCGCTCGCCGACTGGGCGCTGAAGCAGGGTTATAAGCGAATCGCCACGATCTCGCAGGATTACACCTTCGGCCACGAGCAGTGTGCCGGCTTCGCCCAGGTGTTCACGGAAGGCGGCGGCACGATCGTCGGACAGCTCTGGAATCCGCTGAACACCGCTGATTTCAGCCCCTACATCGGGCAGCTCGGCAGCATGAATGTCGATGCCATCTTCACGATGGAGCTGAGTTAGATAAAACCAGGCTAGATCAAGCTCCGCTCATTCTCCCTCTCCCCGGCGGGGAGAGGGTCGGGATGAGGGGGTTCCGCCGGTGGCGATTGTTGCAACCCCTCACCCGGCCCTTCGGGCCGACCTCTCCCTATGGGAGAGGTGAAGGGTGTGGCATCCGCCCTTTGTTGCCACCTGAGACTAATGCCGATGGTGGACCGTCCCAGCGTTACCGTAGAGACATTCGGCGGATAAGCGCGGACTTTCTCCCGTGATCGCCACCTGCCCCGGTCCGACGAAAGTGATCCGCATTCAGCTATCCAGTTTCAGAAGCCGAGCAGCATTTCCCGAAAAGATCAAATCTTGCTCGGCAGGCGCCAACTGCCCCTGCTGTTCGACGACTTCCACGGGCCGTTCGTAGCCCATGTCGAAGCAATAGTCGCTTCCAAGCATCACCCGATCCGGGCCGACTTTGCGGATCAGATAGGCCAGCGCGTCGTCGGAATGCGCAATCGTGTCATAATAGAACCGCCGCAAGTAGGTTTCCGGCCCCTGTTGCATGTGGGAAAGCTCGGGCCGGACTGTCCACCCATGCTGCAGCCGGCCGATCAGAAACGGCAGCGCACCGCCGGCGTGTGGCAGCACGAAATCCAGCAGTGGAAACCGGTCGAGAACACCGCCGAAAATCAGATGTGCTGCTGCCACCGCCGTATCGAACGGATTGCCGAGCAGATTGGACAGGAAGAACGGTTTGAGACGATCCTCCATGCCGAGCACTTTCAGGGGATGCAGAAATATCGGCAGTCCGGCAGCTTCGATGGATTCATAGATCGGAAACAGTGACGGGTCCGACAGATCCATGTCGCCGATGCAGCTGCCCATATAAACGCCGCGAATTCCCGGTGCCTTGCGGATACGCTCCAGCTCAGCCAAGGCTTCGCCGGCGTGGTGCACCGGCAGCATTGCCAGGCCGAACAGACGCTTCGGATACAGCTCGTAGGCACGCACCAGATCGTCATTGAAAGCCGCCGAAAGGCGACGCGCCAATGACGGCTCTGCCCAGTAGACCATCGGCTGCGTCAAGGAGAGCGCCTGCACCGTCACGCCCTGGGCGTCCATGACCGAAACGCGCAGATCCAGATCCATGAAGCTGGGAGCCAGCGGCCCCGCATGAAGGGGGCCTGCCGAGATGATCGGGCCACGCGCATCCCGCTTGACGCAAGCGCCACAGGCGCAGCCCGCATCCTCTATCAGTTGCAGGTAGCGCTCGGAGTAGTAGTGGGCGTGAATGTCGATGCGCGACAGGCCTTGGGAGGACTTCATTTCAACCTTTATCGATCAGCGCTGGTCAATTGCAGACTATAGCCATCTGCCCCGCCGCGCGGCTAGTGAGCCGTTGCCGAAACGCGTGAATCGAAGCGGCGACATTGGCAAAGCATTTCGAATGATCAGACCAGCCCGAAATCGGTGCCCGGGTGCTGCGCTATCGTAAGGGATGAGCTATATTGGCATCGCTGATGCAAGCGCCCGCCGTACTGGTGAGTGCCCCGGGGTGGACTCACCGCCTCCCGAGATTTTCTTCCAGGAGTCCCGTCCGCATGACCGAGCAAGCTATCGACCCGGACCTGATCCGCAATCGGCTGCCTTACTCGCCGATCACCCAACGGCCGCCACTGCGGCTTCCTAATGGCGAGCGGATCGCCGTCTGGACCATTGTCAACGTCGAGAACTGGTCACCTGACAACGCGATGCCCCGGGCCGTGCTGCCGCCGCCGATGGGCCAGCCGCTGCTACCCGACATCCCCAATTGGGCATGGCACGAATACGGCATGCGCGTCGGCTTCTGGCGGTTTCTGGAGGTGTTGGGGGCACGCAACCTCAAGGCCAGCTTCGCCGTCAACGGATCGGCTTGTCGTGTATACGAGGCGGCCTGCCGAGCAGCATTCGAGGCCGGCTGGGACTTCATCGGCCATGGCTTTATCCAGCGCCCAATGCACCGGGTGCCTGATCAGCGGGCGGCCATTGCCGATACCATCGAGGCCATCCGTACATTGACCGGCAAGGCGCCGCGCGGCTGGGAAAGCCCGGGCTTGACGGAAACCATGGAAACGCTCGATCTGCTGGCCGAGGCCGGCATCGAGTATGTCTGCGACTGGTGCCTGGACGATCAGCCGATTACGATGAAGACCACGGCCGGTCCGATCGTCTCAATTCCGTACACTGTCGAGATCAACGACGTCGTGATCACCGCCGTTCAGGGCCATCGCTCCGACGAGATCTACAAGCGCGGCGTCGATCAATTCGACCGCCTTTATCTGGACGGCGCCAAATCGCCTCGGGTGATGGCAATTTCCATCCACCCCTACCTGACGGGCGTGCCGCACCGCATCAAGTATCTCGAGATGCTGTACGACTACATCCTTGGCCATGAGGGCGTTGCCATGATGACCGGCTCGGAAATCCTCGACTGGTATACCGCACAAACGAGATAGCGGAGCGGCCGCCATGAACTCTCCCGCAATCGCGGTGTCGGACGCGCTGGTCGGCGGCCTGCGCATTCGGGGCGCTTGCGGCAGTTGATGACTTCACTCGCGCGCGGCCAGGCTCTGGTGGTTGGCACGTCGCAGTCGCGCGCGAGCTGAGCGCCATCGTCGAGCGACGCGGTCGCCCCTGCACGATTCCAATCTGTTCGCCAGTCGGCGGCCATCGGCCGGCACACGTGTCGTTTTCGAGTGCGCAGCCGTCGCAATCGAGCCGCTGCGAAATCGGGCGAGCGAAAACAATGCGCGTCTTCGCTGCCGAGCCCACGCGCCATGACCTCCAAATTCACGCCTGATCCGAAATCCGTCGCTGGTAAGCCCCTTCATGTCGACGAGCACTGCCAGGTGCTGGTGATCGGTGGGGGCGCCGCGGGGCTTGCGGCTGCAATTGAGGCCGCTCGGTACGGACTGGCCGTCGTGCTGGTCGACGAGAACCCCGTGCCCTACGCGGTGATGGGCGAGGAAGTCCCTTTGCACTACGGCCAGGCGATGTCGGCAGTGGCGCAGAATCGAAATGCGATGATGGAAGCGTTCATCGCCTCCGAGCCGCAGATCGAGGCAGCTTTCGAGGCAGGTGTCGATGTCCGCCTGGGCACCGCGTGCTGGGGCTTGTACGCCAATGGCCCGGCCGTGAGCTGGCTTCCTGGGCTTGTCGCCGGCGTCGTTGACGGCGAGCGCTGCTGGCTCGTCCGCGCCGACCAGGTCATCGTGGCCACCGGGCGGCGCGATATGGGCCTCGGTTTTCCCGGCTGGGATAAGGCCGGAGTGATGGGCGCAACGGCGGCCGTAGCACTTGCCACGCGCTATTCAGCACTCGCGCCCCGCCGTCTCGTGCTCCTCGGCTCATCGACCGACGCGCTATCAGCCGCTTTGACTCTGCGCCGCGCCGGGACAGAGGTCGTGGCCATCGTCGAGCAGGCGGAGAAATTGGTCGGTAATGCCGATCTGGTGACGGAGCTTCGTGCCGGCGGCACTCAGATCCTCACGCGCCACGTCGTGCGCGAGGCCACGGGCGGAGCCGCGGTCACGGCGGCGGTGGTCGACGCGATAGACGCGCGCGGCCGGCCCGTGGGTCGGGACCGTTCCATCGTCTGCGATGGGATCGTGCTGGCCGTGGGCACCACGCCGGTGGTCGACCTGCTCGATGCGCTGGGCTGCGCGATCTCGTTTCAGGCCGAACGCGGCGGGTATGCGCCGGTCGTGGATGCACACCAATGCACAAGCTTCAGCGGCGTCTACGCTGTCGGCGATTGCGCCGGCATCTGGCCGAAGAAGACGTGCAATCCCACCGTGGCGGAGGTGGAGGGAAAACGCGCCGCTGCCGCCATCGCGAAGGCCCTCGGGAAAGCCGGAGATACCGAGCCTCCATCCGCAGATCCGCCGGACAGGGACGACTATGACCTGTCCGAATACAGACTTGCCTGGGTGCGTGCGAGCGTCATCGAGGCTAAGACCGAGTTTCACATCTGCCAGTGCGAGGAAGTGACCGCGCGCGAGATCCTGGAAGTCCGGCCGCCGCGCTATCTCGGATGGCGGAACGAGCGCCGCAATGACCGTACTCTCACGGCCCTGCTCGGCGACGGCCCGCCGAATCCGGATCAGGTCAAGCGCCTCACGCGCGCCGGAATGGGGCCGTGTCAGGGACGGCGCTGCCGCGAGCAGATCGCGGCACTGCTGGCGCTCGGCGCGGCAGCTCCATTGCCGTCGATACCGCTTGCCGGATACCGCGCGCCCGTACGCCCGCTGCCGCTCTCGGCCGCGGGTCTCATTCCCGAGCCGCCCGAGCAGGCCGAGCACTGGGATTCATGGTTCGGGATGCACGCGCAGTGGCGGCCGTTCTGGGAGGTGCCGGACCTCTATACGGTTGCCGGCAATGACACCGCAGGCCCTGCCGCAAGCGAGTGAGGCCGCTGATGCACGCCATGAAGGGAGCTTCGATCGTTGTCGTCGGCGGCGGGGTAACGGGACTTTCCGCCGCCTGGTGGCTGGCGCGCGACGGGGTCGACGTGCTCGTGCTGGAAAAGGGCGTCATCGGTGGCGAGGCATCCGGGCGCAACGGCGGTGGCTGCTCGCATCACCACTCGCCGCTTTTCGTCGAGGAGCAGCGGCTGTGGCCGATGATGGATGAACTGCTCGGCTACCCGACCGAGTTTTCGCCGGGCCGCATTCGACTCGCCGCGACTCCGGAACAGATGACCCTCTACAGGCGGGCTCTCAGCAATGCCGAACGCCAGGGGTTCAAGTCGGACGTACTCGACCTCAAGCAGATCAAAGAGCTCGTGCCGCTCGCCGGCGACACGGTGGTTGGGGGCTACTTCTACCACTTCGGCGGCCACGCGAACCCCCACCGCACCGTGCAGGCCTACGCCTGGGCGATCGAGGACCATGGCGGTCGCGTCTTGCAACGGTGCGCCGTGACCGGCTTTCGGTGTGCTGGCGGCAGGGTGAGAGGCGTGGAAACCGCGCTCGGCCTCGTCGAATGCGATCAGCTGGTCATTGCAGCAGGCCCGCAGACCGGCCAACTTTCGGCCATGCTCGGTCAGGACGTGCCGATGGCGTCTGCACGCGCCGAGATGATCGTGACGGAGCCGCTGCCGCTCATGCCGATTACCGGCGTCGATGGCAACGGCCTCTACGGACGGCAGACCTTGCGCGGCAATCTCGCCTACGGCGGGGGTCCGCATGAATGGCTGGAAGACGGCGGCGATGCCACGCCGGCCAAGCCGAGCACGCCGCTGATGGGGCATATCGCGCGCCGGCTCGCGGAGCTTCTGCCCAAGGCGGCCCATGC
>JAWLCO010000082.1:0-18238 GCA_041687075.1 Hyphomicrobiaceae bacterium
GGCAACGGCCAGCTTCGGCGGCCGCGCGGCCGCATTTTCCTCGCCCGCCGACATGCGCATGTCGCGGTTCTCTTTCGCCATTACGCGTAGCGCCTGCCCAACCGGCGTGCCATAACGCTCCGCCTGAATGAGGGCTGTAGCCACCGCCTTGATTCCGGCAATGCCCGTACGCTTGCCCAGATTTTCATAAGCCTGCCGCCGCTCATGCAAATAGGAAAGCTCTGCCGTCGTCAGGCTGAATTCTTCCGCAAGTTCGATCGACTGGCTTGAAATCTCCTTGGCAATCTTGCCGAAAGCCGCTTCGATCGACATGCCCGCCTGTACGCAGATCAGCAGCATGTCGAGCGCATCAGGGAAAGCTTCCTTGATCGATTGCTGCCGCCGCTGAATCATATTCTCGAGCATCATGTTCGGCAGATAGAACCCGCCGATGCCCACGCCGAGCGCGATGGCTATTTTCACGACGGGCGGATAGCTGAGATTCGTCAGCACCACGAACATGTAAAACAGCGCGACGATCGTCAGGATGATCGGCATGACCACACGGAAGAACATGTAGGTCACGAGCGGCGCCTGGCCTCTGAGGCCCGCCATTTTGAGCTTCGCCTTGAGCTCATCGGTTTCGAAGACGGATCGCAGATTCAGCCGGTCGACAAGCTCCTGCATGAAGCCTTTCGGCGCCTGCCGCAGCCGGCTAGGGCCGTCGCGGCCCATGTTGAGATCGGCGATCCGGGCGGCACGCATCTTGTCCCGCTCCAGCGCCATCACCTTCATGCGCTGGCTCATCCGGTCCCGATTGAGGATCGGCATGATGATGGTGAGCGCCGTTGCGAATGCTGCAACGGCGGCGGCCGTCATGACCATGAACTGCGGCTGCATCACCGCTTCGATAACGTCCATCATGGCAGCAAACTCACCCCTCCACGCGGGACCAGCCTTGGAGCGTTCTGGTCAAGGCTGCGCTAGTACTTGAAATTGATCATCTTGCGCATGACGAGCAGGCCGATGGTCATCCAGCCCGCAGCAAAGGCCAGCATGAACTGGCCCGATTTCGTTTTCCAAAGAAACGCGATGTAATCCGGCGTCGAAATATAGACCATCAGCATCACGATGAACGGCAACGCGCCGAGAACTGCGGCCGATGCTTTCGCTTCTGCCGAAAGCGCCTTCACCTTTGCCTGCAGCCGTTTGCGATCACGCAGCACGCCCGACAGATTACCGAGCGCCTCGGAAAGGCTGCCGCCCGCCTGCTGCTGAATGGCCACGACGATTGCGAAGAACTTCACCTCCGGGAGCGGCATGCGCTTCATCATGCGATCGAAGCATTCACTCAGCGGCACCCCGACGCGCTGCTGCTCGACGAGCTCGCGAAACTCCCCGCAGATCGGCTGTGGGCTTTCACGCGCAATAATGCCGAGACAATCGTTGAGCGGCAGCCCTGACTTGACACCGCGCACGATGACGTCGATCGCGTTCGCAAACTCGTCGGTGAACTTGTTCTGGCGCCGTTTCGTCAAACGGTTCAGGACCCAGCGCGGCAATCCGAAAGTGCCGACGAACGCACCTGCTGCAGCCGTGATGACGGGCATGTCCGGAAGCAGCATCAGCACGAGAACCGCGCAAATCGCACCAGATATGGCGCTGGTCATCCAGAAAGCCTTCGGCGTGATGTCAAGCCCCGCCCGCTGAAGTCGCAAGCGGAGCGTCAACTTCTGCTTTGACTTTTCGCGCGCTTCGAGCTCCTTCAGGCTGTCTGCGACAGCCTTGCGGCGGTTCGAGGCCTGTTCGGCCTGCGCGGCACGCGCCACCTGCTCTGCCCTGCTCTCGACGACTTTAAGCCTGCGTTTTTCAACCTGCCTTTCTCCTGAAATATACGGAGCCAGCAGGCTGTAAGCCACCGCACCAACGGCGATCGCCCCCAAAGCCAGAATGCCGAACTGCATGAGCTCGTCGCTGAGCATCTTCACGCTCCGAGCGGATTGCCGTTTTCGTCGCCGACCTCGGCGGCCGCAAGGGCCGCAGCCAGACGGTTCTCCTCGCCGTAGTACTCAGCGCGCTCCCAGAACCGTGGCCGCGCAATTCCGGTCGAGCGGTGCCGGCCAATGATTTTACCGGTTTTCGGGTCCTCTCCGGTAATCTCGAAAACCATGACGTCCTGCATGGTGACGACATCGCCTTCCATGCCGATCACCTCCGTAATGTGCGTGATCCTTCGGGAGCCGTCGCGCAGGCGCGCGGCCTGCACGATGATATCGACTGCGCCGGTGATCATTTCCCGAATGGTTTTCGTTGGCAGCGCGAAGCCGCCCATCATGATCATCGATTCCATGCGGCTGATGGCTTCGCGCGGGCTGTTTGCGTGCAGCGTGCCCATCGATCCGTCGTGTCCGGTGTTCATGGCCTGCAACAGGTCGAAGGCCTCGGCGCCACGCACCTCGCCGACGATGATCCGCTCCGGCCGCATGCGGAGGCAGTTCTTGACGAGATCTCGCATCGTGATCTGCCCTTCGCCTTCCAGGTTAGGCGGCCGGGTCTCGAGGCGAACCACATGTGGCTGCTGCAGCTGAAGCTCCGCGGAATCCTCGCACGTGATGATGCGCTCGTCGTGATCGATACAGCTCGAAAGACAGTTCAGCAGCGTCGTCTTACCCGAGCCGGTGCCACCCGACACGATGACGTTGCAGCGGACGCGGCCGATGATTTCGAGCAGCGTCTTGCCCTCCGGCGAAATGGAGCCGAATTTGCAAAGCTGATCGAGGGTAAGCCGGTCTTTCTTGAATTTGCGAATTGTAAGCGCAGGCCCATCGATGGCCAGCGGCGGCGCGATTACGTTCACGCGCGATCCATCCGGCAGGCGCGCGTCGCAGATAGGGCTCGACTCATCCACCCGCCGGCCGACCTGGCTCACGATCCGCTGGCAGATATTCATCAGCTGCGCGTTATCCGCGAAGCGAACCCCCGTCCGCACCACCTTGCCGCCGACCTCGATGTACGTCGTCTCAGCGCCATTCACCATGATATCGGCGATGTCGTCGCGGGCGAGCAGCGGCTCCAGCGGGCCGTATCCCAGCACGTCGTTGCAGATGTCCTCGAGCAGCTCCTCCTGCTCGGCTATCGACATCACGACGTTCTTGAGCTGAATGATTTCGCTGACAATGTCGCGGATCTCTTCACGCGCCGAAGCTGCTTCAAGTTTCGCAAGCTGAGTCAGGTCGATCGTATCGATCAGCGCGTTGAAGACCGTTGTCTTGACGTCGTAGTACTCATCCGAGTGCCGCCGTTGCGGCTCAGGAGTTGGCTCCGGCCGCCGTGGTGCTGGCGCCGGAGCCGGCGCCTCCGCGACGGCGACAACGGCTGCGGCCGCAGCGGCAGGCGGCGGCGTTGCCACTTTTCGTGCTGCAGAATCACTCGAACGCTTACCAAACATTCTGACGAGCCCCTCAGAGCTTGATCTTCAACTTCTGGAGCAGCGGCGCAAGCGGCGACCTCGAGGACTGCTGACCCAGCTCTTTGCGGTGGGCAAGCGACATGGCCAGCTCGCGGAATGGCTGAACGGCTTTCGCCTTTTTGCTCAGCTCCTCGATCATTTGCCCGTTATTTGCCGCCTGCCCGAAACTTTCGGCATCGAACTCGATGGCGGCTGCAGGCTTCAGATCGAGATTCTGGCAGAACTCCTTGACCGAAATCTCCGGCCGCTTCGGCATATTGACCATGTTGAGCACCAGATGCGGCGGCCCGTCGTGATGCCGCGACTGCCGCAAGAGATCGAGCAGGTTCTTGGCATTCCGCAAGTTGGCGAGATCCGGCGCCGCCGTGATCACCACCTCATCGGCGCTGAGCAGGATGCGCTTGGTCCAGGCTGTCCATGTGTGCGGCAGGTCCACCGTCACGTAAGGCACGTTCTGGCGCACCACGTCGAGGACGATATCGCAGGCATCGGGAGAAATATCGTAATCGCGGTCCAGAACAACAGGCGCTGCGAAAATGCTCAAATGATCCGAGCATTTCGTGAGCAGCCGGTCGAGGAGCACTTCATCCAACCGCTCCGGGCTTGCCAGCGCCTCGGCAATTCCTTGTACCGGGTCCTGATTGAAATCGAGGCCGGTGGTGCCGAAGGCAAGATCCAGGTCGGCAATGACCACATCGGTTTTCAGCACCTCCGACATGGTCCAGGCCACGTTGTGGCAGATTGTCGACGAGCCGACACCACCTTTGGCGCCGACGAAGGCCAGCACGTGCCCGATGGGGTCCGATTCCGGATCGCTGTAGAGATTGGAAATGCTCTCCATCAGCTGCAGAGGCATGACAGGCGCAACCAGATATTCGCTGACGCCGCGTTTCAGCAGCTCCCGGTAAAGCACCACGTCATTCACGTGACCGACAACGATCACCTTCGTTCCCGAATCGCACGTTTCAGCAAGCCGATCGAGCTCAGCGAGCATCTCGCCGCGATCGAACGTGGACTCGACCAGAATGAGATTGGGCGTCGGGCTCTCGGAAAAATGCTGAACGGCTGACTGCACACCTCCCATGCGGATGCTGACGTGTGTTTTGACCAGGCGGCGATCTTCCGCCGCGCTCTGCACCGCTTCGGCCGTCTCGGGCAATTCGCAGAAAGCCTGGATCGAAATGCGCGGAACGGGCCGGGCACGCATCCGCAGAGCGTCGAGGCCACCCTCGCTCGCGGCCGCCTCAGCCTCTGGAATTATTGGCTCATCCAGGAGCTGCGATTGCGCTTCGATACTCATGCCGCCCTCACTGACCGATATCGACTTTGGCTCTCTCGTCCGCAGATTTCTTCGCGACCGTCGAGTCGCCCTTGGTGTACTTCTGCCAGGTCACGTCCCGGCGCTCGGATGCGCGCGGCGCCTCGTTCCGCGGGCCGAGAAGATCCGCCGGGTTTGCCACCATGGCCGCGAAATTGGCCTGGGTGGCACAGCCAAGATTGGGTGTTCCGACGTTCAGCGGGTCCTCCGCCAGATTGCTTCCCCAGTGCCCGCATTCCGGCGCCTCGGCGGTGTACACCGAATATGAAATGCGGATCGGCGGCTGATAGCTGCGATCGTCGTGATAGGCTTCGACCATGATCGAGGCATCATCGAAACCTGCATCACGCAGCAGCTCGCGGATTTCGGAAACCGCCTGCATCGAGTCGGCTTCGTTGGACGCACCACTCGGCGCATGAATGACGAGCCTGCTGTTGCCCGCATCCCGCGCCTGACGATCCATGAATGCGATCACCTGCGACCGCTGCTGCGGCGAAAGCCCATAGGCCCCGCGGGGCACCCTCAGCGCGATGGTTGCGGGCTGCTTTGAGACCATGATCGGATGGCGCTGCGCCGGATCCGTAATCGCCCATCCGGCCACCATCGGGCCCTGGTCATTATGAATGCATGCCGCGGCCGCCAGCGCAGTGAATGAAACAATGACTGCATTGAGAGCCAGTAGCCGATGCCTGCTGCGGCCCGGCTTCATATCTGTTGGTTGAGAGCACATATCTTTGTCCCCGCCGCGTCGCCGCTATTCCACGATGAAGCCGTAATCGTCCTTCAGGCTACCTTCAGGCATTGGCACGTTTCTGCCGTAGACCCGGTTCAGGTGACCGAGAAAATTGGCCTTCATGTCCGTCGCCGGCGCGAGCCCGTCATCAGGGCGGACGAGCTGCTGGCGCGAAACAGACCTCACGGTGTAAGGCGTCACGATTACGACGAGCTCGGTTTCATCTCGGACAAAGTCGCGGCTGCGGAACAGGGTTCCCAAAACGGGCAGGTTCTTTAGGCCAGGAAAACCATCGATGTTCTGGCGGATCTCGTCACGGATCAGACCCGCAATGGCAAGAGATCCACCCGATGGAAGTTCGACGGTTGACTGCGCCTCTCGAGATTTCAATGCCGGCACCGCCATGCTGTCCATGACAATGGCGCCCTCATTCGTCAGCTCACTTACGGACGTTTCTATTTTGAGGCTGATCCGCTCCTCGGACAGGACTTGTGGCGTAAACGTGAGGCGGACGCCGAACTCCTCAAACTGAATGCCGTACCCGCCATCTCCATCCGGAACCGGAATCGGGAACTTGCCGCCAGCAAGGAACTTTGCACTTTCTCCAGAAACTGCCGTGAGGTTTGGTTCGGCCAAGGTCTTTAGAAGACCATCACGCTCAAGTGCTCTGATAGCGCCGACTAGGGCGTCATTGCCTCTGCTCCACCCGCCGGCCAACCCCGAATTTCCGAACATGTCTCCAGGACCCGGGTTCCAAATGTCTAGCGGTGGAGTTTCCCCTATTTTCGCTCCTGGTAGAGGCAGCAGTCCGAGTCCCCGTGCTGCCGTCAGGGGTAGTGAATTTTCAGTTAGTAGCGAAGTGACAAAGTTTCCTGAATTGATCACCGCACCGACGTTTATTCCCATCTGCTTCAGCGCCGACCGCTGTACCTCCGCTACAGTCACGCGAAGCATCACCTGCTCTTCGCCCTGGACGGAGAGCATGTTGATCACCTTCGCTGGGTGCCGGGTATTTGCGTCGGAGGTAGGGCCGACGATGAATCGTGAGGCGATGTCTGCGGCGCGGGAGGCGTCGACGGGGCTGCGGACGGTGCCTGTCAGGATGACTGTCTCGTTCAGGATTTCCGATTTGATATCTGCGCCCGGCAGCAGGCGGTTGAGCATGGCATCCAGGGCGGCCGTGTCGTGCTCGATCAGAACTTCGAGCGTCAGGATCTGGCTGCCGTTGCTGTCGAAGAAGAAGGCGTTCGCCTGCCCATTCGCCTTGCCGATCAGATAAACGCGGTTCGAGTTCTGGACCACCGCGTCCATGATCTCGGGGTTGGAGACGATGACATCGCGCAACTCCCGCGGCAACTCGATGAGCATCGACTTGTTGCGTCCAAGCTGCACGGCCCGGCTCTGGCCCAGCTCATGGGGCTCGACACGAAGCACCGAGTTGTGACCCCGCCGGCTCGCAGGAGCGGCCTCATCGATCGCCTGATAGCCGTTCGCCAGCGCCGGCGTTGGAGCGGCTTGAAGGATACTCAACGATACGGCAACTGAGATCACCGCACTCGAAAGAAGACTGAACATCGTCCGCATGGATCAAGACCTCTGACCGGAACACCGACTCGGAGACGCATGTGACGCACGCGAACTGAACTCAACCAACGGCAAAAACTGCCGGAACCTCAATTGACGTAGGCGCGGGATCTCACGCCATAGCGAAGAACGCTGATGGCATCGCGCTCCTTTGGCTTGCCCAGCGTTTCGGATCCGCTCGACACTTCGGCGATATCCGCAATACTGCGCAGCGCCAGGGTGATCTCGCCCATGGCGTTGGCGAGCGCGAGCTGCTCGGCCTGGCGGGGCGTGAGCTCCAGTGTCGCGACGCTCCCCTCGGCGCCTTTCTTGCCTTCGCGCGGCTCGATCTGCTGCCCGATCGCCAGCACCCGCACATTACGGAACAGAATTTCGCTGACATGCCCCTCGCCGCCGCGCGTACGGCGGATCAGGATGACGTCGACATGGTCATTGGGCAGGATCAGCTTGCCGACCGCGGTGTGCTCGGAAATCTTGGTCGAGACGGCCCGCATGCCAGCCGGCAGAATGGCTGCCAGAACGCCACCGCTGCCGGGCTTGATCAGCTTGTTCTCGGTGACGGGCTCGCCGGCGAGCAGCGGGGCGCGCGAGATGGCCCCCATGTAATGCTTGATCGCTTCCGGCCGGCTCGCCTTGGTGACGAAGCTATTGCCGACAGCATCCTTGGGCCAGTCCTGCCAGCGGAAGCTGCCTTCGTTGACGAGCTGGCCGAGCGGGATGTCGGTGCGCGCGACGAGGACCTGGGTGAGTTCGACCCTATCGTTCTGCACCACGGCTGCGGGCTTGCTCAGAAGACCCCGCATGCCGAGGAAGGCCAGCAAGCCTGCCCCCAGCGCTACGGACACCCCGAGTACCTGCGAACGTCTCATCGCACACTGCCCCCACTAGAGCGGGTCTCCCTCCGCTCACCTGAAACCTTGAGCGATATTTCTCAATGTGCGGTTAACTTTCGGGGGACGGCTGGGTGAGTCGGGTGTCAGCCAGCGAAGCCGGTCATCCAGCCGGTGGAGGGATAGACAATGAGCCCCGCTCCGGCAATAGCGATGCCGTACGGGATGCCCTCTTTTGGATCGTGCAGCCGCATGGCCCACGGCTGGCTGACTAGCCAAAGCGGAGGGAAAACGCGTCGATAGGTAAGGAGAGCCAAAGCCAGCACACCACCCAGCATGGCAGTCCAGAATAGAAATGGGAGCAGATGGCCGAAGCCAAGCCAAAGCGCAGCGGCTGCCATTAGCTTTGCGTCGCCACCTCCGACCCATCCGCGGGCAAACATCGCGAAGCTGATGAGGAGTATAGTGAGACCGGCCGCCAATTGGCTGAAGAGGACCGGCCAAGGGATATTCAAAAGCGTCACCGCGACCCCAAACCCGAAGACAAGCACAAGCGAAACTCTGTTAGGGATCGTCCATGTCAAAATGTCCATGAAACCCGCTACGGCCATGGCTAGGGGGAAGACAAGTAGAATTGGATACTCTATCACGCAGTAGTTTACTCCATGCAGCACCTGAAAATAGCAGCTCGGATCCAACCGGACCGAGCTGCTTTTGTCAATTATCGCCCAAACGGTGTTTAGAGGTTAACCACCGTTTGCGGTCTCGAGCTCAGATTTCACTTTACCAAATGTCGCATCAAGCTGATCACTCATGAGCCCAAGCGTTCCAATAATCGCCACCGCAATCAGCGCCGCAATTAGCCCGTACTCAATGGCCGTAGCACCAGACTCGTCCTTCAGAAAGCGCGTGAACATGTTCATTTGACTCTTCTCCCACACGTGATTTGGCGCCTCCGCGCCGCGTTCCGCTGCATTTGAGCCGAACACGAAGAAAATTAGATTTGAGGAGTTGCCGAGAAGTAAAAGAAATGGCCGAGAAACATGGACATCTTGCAACTAGACGGGGAATATCTAGATGAAGCAGAAAACTCCATGCACTTATTGCGCGAGTCCGCAGGATTGCTTCGATCGCCTCCAAAATGAGCGGTTATCTCTTGGGTTTATCTAGATTAAAACCTGGTGAACGAGCACAACTCCTCTAGTTCTAACCTTCCGATCTGCGGTGCTCCGCGTGTGACCGCAACCCGCTTTACAGCCGCACGCCAGCGCCAACCACAGCGCTGCCCCAGTCCGCGACCGGCATTTCCGGTTCGTTCACGAATTGCTGTCCAGATTGCGCGCGGAGCATGGAAGAGGGGGAATTAGACCATGCGTGCTCATCGACACACATACCGCGCGCGCATCCTGTGGCAGCCGCTCGCCGCGGTTCTTGCCTCTGCCCTGATCGCGATGGTCACGCTCCCCGGCGCGGCCGGCGCCGACGACCTCATCGTCAAATACGATCAGTCGCAGCTCTGGCGGCTCGACCAGCCCGTAGCCGATATCATCATCGGCAATCCAACGATCGCGGACGTAACGATCCAGAGCAGCGACCTGCTGGTGGTGACGGGCAAATCGTTCGGCATCACGAACATCATCGCCCTCGACGCGGATCGCAATGTGGTCGAGGAGCGTCGCGTGCTGGTCGAGCGGGATCAGCTCAAGGTCGTCAACCTGCACAAGGGCGGCAAGCGCGAGACCTATAACTGCTCGCCGCAGTGCAACCCCACCATCACCATCGGCGATGACCCGCAATATTTCGACACCGTCGTCAAGTTGTCGGAGCAGAAGATCAAGATGTCATCCGGGAATGCAGGTGGCGGTGGCGGCGATACTCCGAACTGACGCGACTATCACCAATGCTGCGACGGCGCCTCTAGCGTTGCAGGTCGCATTACGGCAATCTCTTCTTAACCGAATTGCCGTCTTAACGAATGGTTTCAACCATCTGTTCAGATTTCTCCAATCTGTTGGCTCTTTAGAAAACGCGGTGCGAGTTCAAGAGAGCGAATATGTCCGAACGTGACGGTTCCGTTCGGCCGTTTGGCCGCTGCCGAGTCGTCCAGCTCACCAGGAGATTTCAGCAGGACAGCAGCGGGACAACGGCCATCGAGTTCGCGATGGTGGGATTGCCGTTTTTCATGTTGCTGTTCGGCATTTTCGGCATCGGGCTCTATTTCTTCACGACCTTTTCGCTGGAGAATGCCGTCGAGCGGGCCTCGCGGTTGATCCGCGTGGGCCTGGTGCAGCAGAGCGGGATGACGGCTGCCGAGTTCAAGCAGGAGGTCTGCAAGCATCTGCCGCCGTTCGTGGATTGCGGCGACAAGATGCGGGTGAATGTGCAGAATTACTCAGACTTCGGCGGCATCGTCGCGCCGGCGTGCACCGATTCCGAAGGCAACCTGATTCCGCCGGGAGGCACCAGCTACAATACAGGCGCATCGAGCGAGGTCGTGCTCGTTACCGTCTGTTATGAATGGAATCTGGCGGGCGCCATACCCTTTTTGAAGCTCGGCGATATGCCCAATGGCGCAGCCCTGATCCAGGCCTCCGCGACGTTCCTGACGGAGCCCTACGAGGAGTGACGATGGGCTTGCGAAACTCGAGATCTGGGACTTGCGCCACGTCCGCGTTTGCCAGGATGCTGGGCGACACGAAAGGCGTGGCCGCAGTCGAATTCGGCTTGATCCTGCCGATCATGTTCATGCTGCTGGTCGGGACGGTCGAGTTCAGCCTGGCACTCACCGTCGACCGGCGGGTGAGCCAGGTCGCCAACTCGACGGCCGACCTCATCGCGCAGAAGAAGACGATTTCGACCAGCGAAGTGGCAGGGATCATGCAGATCATCGAGCATCTGGTGCGCCCCTACGACCCGAGCCGGCTGCGCGTCACGGTGCTGAACGTGATCGCCAATATCTCAGACGCCTCCGACACCACCGTGTGCTGGTCCTACGAGCACAACGGCGGGGCCGGCACATATCCCGCGGGTGCAGACTATTCTCTGCCGGAGGACATCGTCGAAGCCGGAGACAGCGTCATCGTCGCCGAGGTGGTCTACGACTATCAGCCGCTCATCTTCAGCCATTTCATCAAATCGGCATTCACCCTCAGCGATACGCTTTATCTGAAGCCGCGGCTCTCCAGCTATGTGCAGTACAACGGGAACACATGCAATTGAGGCGCGCAACTGCTGCGCGGAAGCTCCGTCATAACGGGAAAGCTACGAGGCCTGCCTGAGGCATTCGCGAAGTCGAGTCAGGCAAGGTCTGCCCGGTATTCGCGGACATTGCTATATTCGACGAATTCGAGCACGTTACCTTCCGGGTCGCGAATGAAGGAGAGAAACGTGCCCGGGCGCACCTCGACGCGCTCCTCTCCGCTCAGGAACGTCACGCCCGCGGCTTTCAGCCGCGCGATCATGGCATTCAGGTCGTCGATAATAAAGGTGATGTAAGCAATGCCCCGGCGCCCGAGGATCCACTCGGCCGGCTCTGCACCTTCCGCCCGGGTTGCGGGTTGAATGAGCTTCAGGCGCTCGCCCCACGGCGTCTGAATGCGTGCCACGCGATAGCCGTTCTCGGCCATACCGGCCGGGGCGGATTTCTCCGCCGGCACCTGGTGCTGGTTGATCGGCTCGCAACCGACAACGTTCACATAGAACGACTGCAGACTGTCGAGATCATCGCAGCAGATGCCGATCTCCATCGGTGCCGTCATTTTCATGTCCTCGATCTCCTCCGACTGCCCCGGATTCAAGCGGCGAGCGGCCGCCCCTTATCCGCCATGACCGCACGTAGAGCATCACGCACCTCCTCACGCCCGGCAATGGCCGCCCGCTCGAGCACCTTCGACACGCTGGGTGACGCCTCGCCGCCAGTCACGCGCTTGACCGGCTGATCGAGCCAGTCGAACAGACGGCGCTGCACCTCGTCACCGAGCAGCGTCCCGTAAGAGGTGCCGAGCGCGCCCTGCTCTACGATCAGCACGTTGTTGGTCTTCTGAACGCTTGCTGTGATGGTTTCCCAATCGAGGCTCGCCCGATCGAGAGAGCGCAAATCGACCACCTCTGCGTCGAGGCCAAGCTCCTCGACCACGTCCAACGCGACCATGGTCATGGAGAGATATGTGAGGATCGTCAGCTCGCTCCCCACGCGCGCCACACGGGCGCGCCCGATCGGGATGTAATAGTCGAGATCATCGACCGGCGCCGGACCGTTGCTGCTGTAAAGATCCACGTGCTCAAGGACGAGAACGGGGTCGTTGCACGCAATCGCGCTGTTCATCAGGCCCACGTAATCGAAGGGCGTCGAGGGCGCGAGGATGCGCCAGCCGGGGCTCGTAGCGAATATGCCGGCCGGGTCCATGGAATGCTGCGATCCGTAGCCGGTGCCCATCGCGACCTTGGTCCGCAGGACAAGCGGCACGGGCGCGTCGCCGCCGAACATATGGCGCGCCTTGCCGATCTGGTTGAAGACCTGATCGGCTGCGACCCACATGAAATCCGGATACATGTACTCCACGACGGGCCGGTAGCGCCCGTCCATCGCGATGCCGCCGGCGAGTCCGGTAAAGGCATTCTCGCTGATCGGAGTACCGAACACACGGTCCGGGAAACGGGCGGCAAGACCCCGGGTGGCGCCGTTGGTTCCACCTTTGAGACGGTGGATGTCCTCACCCATGATGACCACCCGCTCGTCCGCTTCCATGCGCCTGTGCATCACATCGGCGACGACGTCGATGAACTTGCGTTGTTCTATTCGGCCGCTGAAGGTTTCCAACTCGACGACGTGATTTGCGGCAAGCTCGGAAAGATCGCCTCGCACGCCCTGGTCACGGAAGGCGGGAGAGGGCCATAGCTCATCGCGGATGCGGCGGCGATTCCCGGCGGGCTCCGTGAGCGCGTCTGCGATCCGCGCCATCGCGTCTTGCGCGCGCAGCCGAAGCGCCTCGACCTGCGCCTGATCGACGAGGTTGCGTTCGATCATCTCGGCGGCGACGCGGTCCAGCGGATCACGAGAGCGCCACGCGGCCTCCTCCTCCTTCGATCGGTAGCCGAAGGCGCTTCCTGGCAAAGGGCCGCTCTGGTGGAAGAAGCGGTACACCTCCGCTTCTATGATCGTCGGACCGTGGCCCGCGCGCATATGGGCCGCTGCCTCGGCCATAGCCAGCTGGACCGCGAGTGGATCCATGCCATCGACCCGCCAGGCAGGAATGTTGAAAGCCTGCCCGCGGGAGGACAGGCGCGGCTCGGCCGTCGACTCCTCGACGGTGGTGGCCACGGCATAAAGGTTGTTCTCGATGAAAAAGCACAACGGCAGACGCCAGACCGCAGCCAGGTTCATGGTCTCGAGCACCGAGCCGATGTTGACCGCACCATCACCGAAGTAGGTGACCGTCACGTCACCCGTTCCGGCGCGCTTGTGCGCCCACGCGGAACCGGCCGCCATGGGCACGCCGCCGCCAACGATGGCGTTGGTGCCGAGCACGCCCGCTTCCGCCCAGCGCAGATGCATGGAGCCGCCGCGGCCTTTGCAGAAGCCTTGGGCAAGCCCCAAGATCTCGGCCAGGGTGCGCTTGAGCAGCGCGTTGACCTCGTCCGGAACGTCCGTTGCCGGATCCAGGCCGACTCCCGCGAGATAAGCGATGGCCTTGGCGAGGAACTGGTGATGGCCGCGGTGCGAGCCGTTGACCTGGTCGCTCGGCCTGAGCGCCATCACCGAACCGACCGCGCCGCCCTCCTGGCCGATGCTCGAATGAGCAGGCCCGTGTACGAGACCCTCGGCGGTGAGCTCGAGCACCTTTTCCTCGAATGCGCGGATGAGGTGGAGCTGTGTGAGCATCGCGCCCAGCAGCTTTGGGTCCGCCGCTTTCCAGTCGGCCTTGGTGCTACGAAGCTCCACCCAGGGCGCTTGCGACTGCAGGCGTTCCGTTTTCGGCATGATAAGTCGCCCCTCAGATATAGCCGTAAGCCGTCCAGCCGCCGTCGATGCCGACGACCTGGCCGGTGATGTAGCGGGCCTTGTCAGAGGCGAGAAAAACGGCAAGGTCGGCAATCTCCTCGGCGGTGCCGAGGCGGCCGAGCGGAGTGCGATTGGCGAGCGCGCGATCATCCAGGCGATGAGCTTCGACAAGTTGCTCGACGAGCGCCGTCCTCACGTATCCCGGCGCCAGCGCGTTAACGCGCACTCCGTGGTCGGCCCATTCAATCGCGAGCCCCTTGGTCATCATCGCCACCGCGCTTTTCGTGGCACAGTAAGCGAGGCGATCCGGCGCGGCGACGAGACCGTAGATGGACGAGATGTTGATGATGACACCGGAGCATTGCGGCACCATTCGTCGGGCGGCCGCTTGGCAGCACAGGAAGACACCGGTGAGGTTTATGTCGAGCGCCTTCTGCCAGTCCTGAAGGCTGAGCTCCAGGGTCGGCACGTTCATGGAGACGCCGGCGTTGTTGATCACGATGTCGACCCCACCGAAAGCGTCGTCCATGCGCGCGAACGCAGCAGTCACGGCACCGGCTTCCGCCACCGAGCCGCAATGGCCGACGGCGCCAGCGGGTAAGGCATGCAAGGCACGGTCGAGTGTGGTCTGGTCAATGTCGAGAAGCGCTATGCGGCAGGATTGCCGCGCAAACGCCTCGGCCATGGAGAAGCCCAGACCGGCTGCGCCGCCGGTAATCAGCACGCGTCGTCCTGAAAGGTCCGGGTAGATCACATCCGCGCCTGTAGGCACAGCTGCTGCCGTCATGACACCTCCAGCCAGTCGCGGCGAATATCCGGCCGCGCGCGCAATTCGTCAGGTGTACCCTCGAAAACGATCTCGCCATGTCCCATGACGAAAAGCTTCTGCGCCACCTTGAGCGCAATGGTGAGCTTCTGCTCCACCAGCACCACGGCAACGCCGCGGTTGCGGATATCGAGGATCACCTCCATCACCACCTCGACGATTTTCGGCGCGAGCCCTTCCGTCGGCTCGTCGATCAGCAGCACACGCGGATTGCCGAGGAGAGAGCGGCAGATCGTCAGCATCTGCTGCTCGCCGCCGGAGAGGGTGCCCGCCTTGTTGTGGCGCCGCTCTCTGAGGCGCGGGAAATAACGATACATGTCCTCCATGGTCCAGGCCGCCCTTCCATTCTGGGGCGGCTGGATGCCCATCTGAAGGTTTTCTTCCACCGTGAGATTGGGAAAAGCGAGCCGCTCCTCGGGCACGTAGGCAAGACCTGCGCGAGCGACCTGGAAAGGCCGCAATCCGGTAAGCTCGCGTCCCTCGAGGACGACGCTCCCCTCGCTTGCCGGCACGATGCCCATCATCGTCTTGAGCGTGGTGGAGCGTCCCGAGCCATTGCGGCCAAGGAGGCTGACGATGCTCCCGTCCTCGACGGCGAGATTGACCCCGTGCAGGATGTGGCTTTTGCCGTAATGGGCGTGCAGGCGGTCCACCTTGAGCAGCATCACGCCACCTCCTCGCCGAGGTAGGCTTCCTGCACCTCCGCATTATTGCGGATTTCGTCGGGAGTGCCGGTGGCGAGAATTTTGCCGTAAACGAGCACGGAAACGCGGTCGCACAGGCTGAACACGACACTCATGTCGTGCTCCACCACCAGGAGCGTCTTGCCTTCGGTGATTTCGCGAATGAGCTCGACGGCTCTGTCGGACTCCTCTCGCGACATGCCGGCCGTCGGCTCGTCGAGCAGGATGACGTCGGCCCCGGTGGCAAGTGTCATGCCGATTTCCAGGGCGCGCTGCTCCGAGTATGTGAGATCGCCCGCCGAATGGTCGCGTCGCCGCGTCAGGCGCACGCGCTCCAGTATGGCCTCCGCTTCGTCATTGACGGCCCTCATCCGGTTGATGGGACGGAACAGCCCATAGCGCATACCATGGCGCGCCATGACGCCGATGCGCAGGTTTTCGAATACCGAGAGGCGATGGAAGATGTTCGTGATCTGAAAGGAACGCGACAGGCCGAGCCGGTTGATTTCGTGAGGGGCGAGACCCGAGATGCGCGCGCCCCGCAACCTGATCTCACCTGCAGTCGGCGGAAACATTCCCGAGATGATGTTGAACAGGGTGGACTTGCCGGCGCCGTTCGGACCGATGAGCGCATGGCGCTCGCCGGCCGTGATGGTCAGGCTCACATCCTCCATCACCTTGAGCGACCCGAAGGCCTTGCCGACACTCGCGAGCTCGAGCACGGGTTCCCGGTTCATCGTTCCACCGCTCCCGCGAGTTGCGGTTCAGGCTCGGCGGCGCGCTCCGCCTCCGCCCGCTCGAGCACCCCGTCCCAGGCCTCGCGCAGCATGCGTCTCGCGCCGGGCAGAAGCAGAAGGCCGGCAGCAGCCAGGAGTATCGGCACGATCCAAGTTGATGGAGAGAAAACCTGCCACTCGAGGCCAAACAGCTCGAAGGGCGGCCATGCTCCGTCGAGCCGCCGGCGCGCGGCGGCGTACTCCGTCGAAAAGATGACCTCGAAGGCTTCCACGAGGAACACGACTGCCCCGGCAAGGCACGCCCCTACCGCTGCCGCCACTGCGTACGCACGGGTAAGCTCCGGCCAGCTCAGCCTGGACCAATGCTGGATGTGCGCCTGGACCAGCCCGCCGATCCCTTGTGGCACGTAGAGCATGACGAGCACGAAAATAAGCCCCTGGTAAAGCAGCCACGTTCGGGTCACTTCCGAAACGTAGAAGGCGAAGAGCGTGAAAATGCTCGCTCCGACCGCAGGCCCCAGGAACACGGTCGATCCGCCGACGAAGGTATGCAGCACGACCTGCGCCGAAACGTGGGTGGAAAAGAGCGTATAATTGGCCGTCTCGTTGGAAACGGCCAACAACGCACCGGCGATGCCCGAAAACATCGCCGAAATAGCGAAGATGATGACCTTCGTAGTGTGCGCATTGTAGCCCATGAACCGGACGCGCTGCTCGTTGTCGCGCAGCGCCAGCGTGAGCCGGCCGAAGGGTGTGCGCGTGTACGCCCACAGCAGCAGGATCGATACCGCCGTCCAACATAACGCCAGATAGTAAACCTCGAGCGGCGAGCCGAAGGTCATCCCGCCCCAGGGCATGCGCATCGAGGAGAGCCCTGCCTCGCCGCCGAACATGCCATCCCAGTGCGGGGCGAGCGAGTGAAGAAGCTCGGCAATGGCGAGCGTGACCAGGGCGAAATAGACGCCCGATCGCATGGTCGCGAAGTATCCGGCAAAGGCGCCGATGACAAAACCTGCTACCGCACCGGCAAGCGGCAAAAGCGGTGTCGGAAAAGAGATTACCCGGTCTTCTATGGCCCCCATCAGATGAAGCGCCGCGAAAGCACCAACGCCGAAGAACGCGGCGTGACCGAAGGAGAGAAGGCCCGCCTGCCCTATCAGCAGGTTGAACGCCATCGCAAAGAGCGAGGCGATGAGCATGTTGGTCATGGCGTTCTGCCAGCCGATGCCGAGGAAAGGCGGCACCGCGACCAGCAAGGCCAGAAGGAGGGCTATCGCTGCGATCCGGGCGAGCACCGCGTCCACCCCTCAGTTTCGCTCGCCCATGAGTCCCGCCGGTCGAACCAGCAGAACGATGAGCATCAGCAGGTATGGAACAGTTCCCGAGATCGACGACAGGGTCAGCGTGAACAACCCGCCGACGGAGCGTGCCCAGTCGCCGAGGCCCACCCACGACAGCAGACCTGCAAGCGACCAGTCGAGACCGACCGCGAACGAGCTGAAAAGGCCGATCAGGAGCGATGCAATGAGCGATCCCTCGAGAGAGCCTAGACCTCCAACGACGACCACTACGAACACGATCACTCCGAGCTCGAGCGCCATGTTGGGATTGGTCGGGAAGAACGCGCCAGCCACCGCTCCGGCGAGTCCGGCGAACGCGGCCCCGGCCGCGAAGACACCCATGAAAACAAACGGCACGTTGTGCCCGAGCGACTCCGCCATCGTCGGCAGCCGCTCGGCCGCGCGCACCACCAGCCCTGCTCGCGTGCGGGAAAGCAGAAGATAAAGGGTGACGAACATCGCCACCGCGACGAGCCCAATGAAAACCCGGTAAAACGGATAATCGGTGCCGAAAATCGTAAACGCAGGAAACCGCAGGTAATCCGGCATGGCATAGTTCACGGGAAAGTCGCCGTAGAAGAGTTTTATCAGCTCCTCGAAAATAAAGGCCAGACCGAAAGTCAGCAGCAATTCGTGCGCGTGGCCGTAGATATGAACCCGACGCAGCAGATAGCGCTCGACAAACACGCCGAGCAACCCCACCAAAATCGGCGCGACCAGCAGTCCAAGCCAGAAATC
>JAWLCO010000083.1:0-17570 GCA_041687075.1 Hyphomicrobiaceae bacterium
CGTAGCCCGAGGAGGTCTGTTCCATGGAGCAGCCTGTATGGCTCGAGCATGCCTGGCGGGAAGCTGGCGTGCGCGAGAAGCCAGGAACTGCGAGCAATGACCGCATACTGCAGTTATTCCGCGATGTTGGGCATCAGACCGTCGCGAGTGATGAGGTTGCCTGGTGTGCGGCATTCGTCGGCGCCTGCCTCGAGCGGGCCGGAATAAAGAGCACGCGCTCGCTGCTCGCGCGCTCCTATTTGGACTGGGGTGAGCCGCTCGACAAGCCCCACATCGGAGCCATCGCGGTTCTCAGCCGAGGCAGCGATCCCGGACAGGGGCACGTCGGGTTCGTGATCGGCGCAACCGCGGCCAAGCTTTTCCTGCTGGGCGGCAACCAGCAGGACGCCGTAACGGTACAGTCCTTCGAGGCTTCGCGGCTGCTCGGATTGCGCTGGCCCGGCGAGAGCCCCCAACCGAATCGTTCCGCAGAGGAGCTGTTCGATACAGCGCTCGCCCACGTCCTCGAAATGGAAGGGGGCTGGACCAATGATCCTTACGACCCGGGTGGTCCGACCAACCTTGGGATTACGCTTGCCGTCTACGCGGCTTGGAAGAACGTGGCGCTCACGAATGCCAATCGTGACGGTCTCATCGCGGAGTTGCAGCGCCTCGACGCCGCCTCCGCCCGCCCTATCTACCTTCACCGCTACTGGAAGCCGTCACGGGCAGGCGAACTGCCGCCAGCGCTCGCTTTGATGCACTTCGATGCCGCGGTGAACCACGGCGTCGGCAATGCCGCGCGCATGCTCCAGCAGGCGCTGGGTGTGACGGTCGATGGTGAAATCGGTCCTCAGACGCTCGGCGCAGCACGTGCGCTGCCTGTCGAGGAGACCGTCGAGCGATACGCGGACATCCGGCGGGCGCGCTACCGCAGCCTCAGCCATTTCTGGCGGTTCGGCCGCGGATGGTTGCGCCGCGTCGATCGCACCCTTGCTGCCGCGCAGCAGCTCAGCAGCGCGCGGCCTGCACGTTCCACGCAACCTCACACAGGAGCACGGCAGATGTCGCAAACAGGAGACCCATCGGGCAGTGGCAAATGGTGGGGCCACTCGATGACGATCTGGGGGGCCATCATTACGGCGGCCTCCACTGTTCTTCCGGTCATCGGCCCGCTGTTCGGACTGGATATCACGCCGGATCTCGTCAACGAGTTCGGCGATCAGGTGACAGGGGTGCTGCAGGCCCTGGGCGGCTTGATCGGCATCATCTTGACGATCTACGGGCGAACCCGGGCAAGCACGACACTCGAGCGCAGGCAGATCACCTTCCAGCTCTGACCGTTCACCCAGCGTTCAGGCCGCTAGCCTTAATGGGCATTGGCTCCAAAGGGCTGAATGGCCGATGCGCATACCGATTATGAGCGCCTTCTTCCTGGGCGTAGCGGCTGGCACCACCGCGGTGCCGGCCGTCGCAGAGGACAGGCACTGCTTCGAGACCTGGTCTGACGCTGCTGCGGTTGTCAGGCGCGAACAGCTGATTGCCGTCGAGCAGCTCAACCGCTACGCAAAGGCCGAGCTCGGCGGCTCCATCGTGAAAGCGACGCTGTGCTCCGTTGGGCCAGGGTATGTCTACCGTCTCGTGGTGCGCCTGCCCGGTGGGCTCATGCGATTCATGTCCCTCGACGCCCGCAAGCCCTTTGAGCGCTAGTCTAGGAGGATTGGCCAGTTTGGGATATATACCGAACTCCGAACTTTTCCAGTCAGTGGGTGGGGGACACCGGGACTTGCGCGCCCTTGTCGTAGAAGACGATCCTGATCTGAATCGCCAGCTCAAGCAGGCGCTGGCGGATGCCGGCTTTGCCGTTGATTCGGCGAGTGACGGCGAGGAGGGCTATTTCCTCGGTGAGACGGAGCCCTACGATGTCATCATTCTCGACATCGGCCTGCCGAAGATGGACGGAATCAGCATCCTCGAGCAGTGGCGTCGTGCGGGCCGCAATATGCCGGTCATCATTCTCACGGCGCGTGACCGGTGGAGCGACAAGGTGACGGGCATCGATGCCGGTGCCGACGATTACCTCGCGAAGCCCTTTCATATGGAAGAATTGCTGGCCCGCGTGCGCGCGCAGGTGCGCCGCTCCGCAGGCCACGCCAAGAGCGAAATCGAATGCGGACCGTTGCGTCTGGATACGCGAACGGCCCGCGTCACCTGCGATGGGCAGCCGATCAAGCTGACGTCGCACGAGTACCGGCTGCTCGCCTACCTCATGCATCACAATGAGCGCGTGGTCTCGCGCACCGAGCTCGTCGAGCATCTCTACGACCAGGATTTCGACCGCGACAGCAATACGATCGAGGTCTTCATCGGCCGGCTGCGCAAGAAGATCCCGGCCGATCTGATCAAGACCGTGCGCGGACTTGGCTACCGGCTCACCCAGGAGCCCGATGAGGCTTAACTCACTCGCCTTCCGGCTGTTCGCCACGGCCATCGCCTCGACGATGCTGATCCTGCCGATTGCGGGACTGCTGATCTACTCCGTGTACCGGCAAGAAGCCGAAGAAGGCTTCGACGAACGCCTGCGCCAGCTTCTGACCATTGTCCATGCCGACAGCATCGACGGGTCTTCCACCGAGCCGGAGGCGCCCGGGCAGGTGGGCGAACCGCTCTTCTACATCACGCATTCGGGCTGGTACTGGCAGATCAAGCCGCTGGATGGTGCGCCGGGGCAGCCCAAGGTTTCTCCCTCGCTGGCAACGTTCGAACTGCCCTCTCCTTTCGAGGCGGGTATAGAGCCGGATCTGCAAGGCACACGGTGGTTCGATGCGCTTGGCCCGAACGATCAGCCAATCCGTATCGCCGAGACGATCTATGCCTTCGGAGAGGATACTGCCGGGCCGCAGTACTCCATTTCCGTGGCTGCTCCACTGGATTGGCTGGAGGCGCGGGTTGCCGGTTTCGGCACCCAGCTCGCCATTGCACTGACGCTGGCCGGTATCGCCCTGGTTGCCGTGACGCTCATTCAGGTGAGGTTCGGCCTTCTTCCGCTGCGAGCGATCGAGAACGGGCTGGCCGCCATTCGGTCCGGAAAGGCGACTCGCCTCGACGGCGAGCTGCCAGCGGAAATCGAGCCGCTCCAACAGGAACTCAATGCGCTGATCCAGTCGAACGAAGAGGTCATCGACCGAGCCCGTACTCAGGTCGGCAACCTCGCCCATGCCCTGAAAACCCCGCTTGCCGTCATTACCAACGAAGCGCGAGACGAAAAAAGCCCGCTCGCACAGAAGGTCGCCGAGCAGGCGAAGGTGATGCGCGACCAGGTGAATCATTATCTCGACCGGGCTCGCATGGCCGCCAGCGCCGGTTCCCTGGTGCGCGTGACGGAGGTGCTGCCGGTCGCGGAGGCCTTGCAGCGCGCTCTGGAGCGCATCTACCAGGAAAAGGAGATTGCTATTCTCCTCGATTGCCACGAGAGCGCACGCTTCCAGGGCGAGCGGCACGATCTCGAGGAGATGCTGGGCAATCTTCTCGACAATGCCTGCAAGTGGGGGCGGAGGAACATTCGCTTCTCGATCAGCATCAAGCACCCGGAGCGGCGCGGAGCAGCGCCCCGGTTGATTGTCACGATCGAGGATGATGGTCCGGGCCTGACAGAAGAGCAGCGTCGCCGTATCGGGAAACGCGGGCTGCGGCTCGATGAGACGAAGCCCGGTTCAGGATTGGGGCTGTCGATCGTCAGCGATTTGGCGGCTTCGTACCGTGGCAGCCTGAACCTCGGCGCCTCCCGCTATGGCGGCCTGCTTGCGAGGCTCGATCTCCCGGCGGCCTGACGCAGCAACTCGGGCGAATGCTGGTCATGGCCATTTCGCGACCGGCGGCATCGACGACAGAATGCTGTCGACATTCCCGCCGGTCTTCAGCCCGAACACCGTGCCGCGATCGTAGAGCAGGTTGAACTCCACGTAGCGGCCCCGCCTCACCAGCTGCTCCTCGCGCTCGGCATCGGTCCAGGGCTTCTGCCAGTTTCGCCTCACGAGCAGGGGGTAGATGTCACGAAACGCCCGCCCGACGTCCTGAGTGAACGCGAAGGCGGCTTCCCACCCTCCATCCTCATCTGACGGCGTCAGATAATCGTAGAAAATGCCGCCGATCCCGCGCATTTCTTGCCGGTGCGGCAGGTAGAAGTACTCGTCGCACCACTGCTTGAAGCGCGCGTGGTCGGCGACCCGGTGCGGGGCGCAGGCCATGCGCATCGCTTCATGAAATGCAACGGCGTCCGGGTCGGACTGGGTACGCCGGGCCTCGAGCACGGGCGTCAGATCTGCACCGCCGCCGAACCACCATTTGGTCGTGACGACCATGCGGGTGTTCATGTGCACAGCGGGCACGTGCGGGTTCTGCATGTGGGCGATCAGCGAGATCCCGGAGGCCCAGAAGCGCGGGTCCTCGCTGGCGCCGGGGATCTGTCCCCGGAACTCCGGCGCGAACTCCCCGAAGACTGTCGAAGTGTGGACCCCGACCTTCTCGAAGACGCGGCCCTTCATCATCGACATCAGACCCCCGCCGCCGGGGGCGCCCGTGTGATCGGTTCGATTCCACCGTTTCTCCACGAACCGGCCGGCGGGCTGATCGGAAAGCTGGGCACCTGGCGGAAGCTCCTCCTCCAGGCGTTCGAAGGCGCTACGGATTTCATCTCGCAGCGCCTCGAACCAGGTGGAGGCGCGATTACGCCATTGATCGAGCAGGTCCGGCTGAGGCAGCATGTCCTATCCCCAAGTCATGCTTCTGACGCGGCTTGGGAGTACTGCGGAACCCGGATTCAAGCAATCGAAGCCGGTCCGCCTCTCGGCCGCGCCTGGCAAGCGGCCCTTTGCTCACTGCGGCATTCAGTATGCGGCGCTCCGCAAGTCCGCACCGGCTCAATTCGCGAAAGTGACTGATGTTCCGCTGGTTCGAAACGCGTATCAACGCCTTCCCTGAAGACGTGCCCCAGCAGCCGCCGAACAGGTTGCCGGCGTTCTACTGGCATTTCATCCGTCCCGTCTGGCCTGCTTTTTCGCTGCTCCTCGTGGTCGGACTTGCCGGCTCACTCATCGAGGTCGCCCTTTATGCATTCATCGGCGATGTCGTCGACAGGATGAGGGAGGCGCCGAGCCCGGAGACGTTCATCACCGACAATGGTGCCATGCTGCTCGTCATGGCATTCGTCGCGCTCGTCCTGCGGCCGCTGGTCTCGACGGCGCACGACCTGACGAAGAATCAGATGATCGCGGGGCCGGTGAACACGCGGGTGCGCTGGCAGTCGCATCGCTACGTCCTGCGGCAGAGTCTCGGTTTTTTCCAGAACGACTTCGCCGGCCGCGTCGCGGCGAAGGTCCTGCAGACGGGACATGCCCTGCGGGAATCGGTCGTTCAGGTGATCGATGGCCTGTGGTTCGCCGTGGTGCACTGGGGGGCGGCGCTCGTGCTGTTCGCCGATGCCGACGCACGGCTCGTGATCCCGCTCCTGGTCTGGCTCGCAGCCTACGCGGTGACGATCTGGTACTTCGTCCCGCGTATTCAGCGGCTGTCGTACAATGCCTCGGAGGCGCGCTCCGTGCTCACCGGGCGCGTGGTCGACAGCTATACGAATATCCTCACGGTGAAGCTTTTCGCGCATGCAGAGCGCGAGGACGAGAGCGCGCGCCTGGCGCTGCAGAACCACCTGGACAGGCACCAGGAGAGCCAGCGCAATCTCACCTGCATGGAATTCGTGCTCTACTCGATCAACGGAGCCTTGATGGTCTCCGCCACGGGCCTTGCAATCTGGCTCTGGACCAATGGTGCCGTGACGATCGGAGCCGTCGCGCTCACCACCGCGCTCGTCATCCGGCTGATCGGGATGTCGGGCTGGATTCTGACCACGGTGGCCTCCGTCTTCGAGTCGATCGGCACGGTCGAGGAGGGAATGGAAACCATCAGCCGACCCGTCGATGTTGTGGACAGGCCGGGCGCGAAGCCGCTCGTCGTGAGCAAGGGCGAGATCCGGTTCGATGACGTCAGCTTCCACTATGGCAAGGATGGCGGGGTCATCGACCGGCTCTCGCTGCGGATCGCGCCCGGCGAGAAGGTCGGGCTGGTAGGGCGGTCGGGTGCCGGGAAGTCGACGCTGGTCAACCTGCTTCTGCGCTTCTACGACGTGGAGGGTGGCCGGATCCTGATTGACGGCCAGGACATCGCCCACGTCACGCAGGACAGCCTGCGTGCGCAGATCGGCATGGTCACGCAGGACACCTCCCTTCTGCACCGTTCCGTGATGGAGAACATCCTTTACGGCCGCCCCGATGCCGGCGAGGCTGCGGCAATCGCTGCCGCGCGCAAGGCGCACGCGCACGACTTCATCGCCGGCTTACGCGATGCGCGTGGCCGGGCCGGTTATGACGCGCAAGTCGGCGAACGGGGTGTGAAGCTCTCCGGCGGTCAGCGCCAGCGCGTGGCCATTGCTCGTGTGTTGCTGAAGAATGCGCCGATTCTCATCCTCGACGAGGCGACCAGCGCGCTCGACTCGGAGGTCGAGTCCGCCATACAGGAACAGCTCTACAACCTGATGGAAGGCAAGACGGTGATTGCCATCGCGCACCGCCTGTCGACGATCGCCGCGATGGACCGGCTGGTGATCATGGACGAGGGCCGCATCGTCGAGCAGGGCAGCCATGGCGAGCTGCTGGCCAGGGGCGGCCTTTACGCCGAGCTATGGGCCCGCCAGTCCGGCGGCTTCCTGGCGAAGGAGGCGGCGGAATAAGGCTTCGCCTCCTGCTGCTCAGATCAGTAGGCCGGAACCGATCGGAGCTGGCTTCAATTCCGGCCGGCAAGGTCGCCCCCTCACGAGTCGCGACGGAAGAAGGTATCGACGCGCAGCCCTGGCATCAGCGGGCCGGAGTTTTCGAACTCGATCGTCGCCTCCAGCACTTCGACGTCAGTAGGCCGGCGGGGGCCGCGTGATGTCATGCGCGGAGCAGCCAAGACCGGCGCGAGCGCGGTCACTTTACCTTCGATCTCCCGGCCTGGAAAAGCCGCGCTGCGTACGAAGGCCCGCTGCCCGATGCGCACTTTCGGCACATCCCGCTCATCGACCTCGGCCTTGACGATCACGACGCTCGGGTCGCTCATGATGAGGATGGGCTGTTCGGGTGACGGGGAGACGGTCTCCCCCAGCTTGCCCAGCACTTCGAGAACGGTGCCGTCGATCGGAGCGCGGATGCGGGTGCGATCGAACAGAAGCTGCGCCAGCGAGACGTCCGCCCGTGCCTGGATCAGCGCTGCCTCCAGACGGCTCGGCGCCGGCACATCCGAGCGCGACTGGACATTGGCGAACTCAATGCGCTCCCGCTGCAGCCGCTCCTGTGCGTCGGTGAGGCGTTGGCGGGCATTTGCGACCTGCCGGTCGTTACCGCCGTTCCTGCGCTTGGCAAGCAGGGCGGCATCGAGCTCGTAACGGGCTCCCGTCACCGCGCGCTCAGCGAGATAAACGGCATCCTCGGCCTTGCGGACGTCCTCGCGGCCCTCATTTGCGGGCTGGGCGTTCCGTTCGCGCTCACGTGCACCAGCCTCGGCTTCCGCGGCGGACAGCCGGGCGCGGGCCTCGTCGTCCTCGAGGCGGACCAGAACCTCACCCGCTTCGACGCGGTCATTGGCGCTGACGTACACCTCCGCGATGCGCCCGAGGATGGCAGAGCCGATCCGGATGTCGCCGGACTTGGCTTCCACCCGCCCCGGCGCGGAGGCGACCCATGGCACCTCCGCTGGCGCATTCGCTGCCGGTGGTGGTGGACTGTCCCGGCCGATGAAATCGCTGAGCGCATAACCGCCGAGACCGGCGATGCCCATGGCCCCTGCGACGGCCAGTGTTATCAGCAGCTTAGATGCGGCTCCGCCGCCTGAACCGGCGCCCATGGCCTTCGCCTCCTTCGCGTGCATGGCCGTTGATCCCGATCACGGTTTCTTCTGTCTCGGACCCTTCGCCCTTTTCGGGCCTCTCATCGGCGACGATCCTGCCATCCTCGATCCTGATGATGCGATCGGCATAGGCAAGCGTGCGATGGTCGTGGGTAACCGCCAGGACGGCCCGTGACTCATCCTGTGCTACTTCCGAGAGCAGCGCCATCACTCCTTTGCCGTTCTCGCTGTCGAGCGCCGCAGTGGGCTCGTCGGCGAGGATCACGGAAGAGGAGCCGGCGAGCGCGCGAGCGATTGCCACGCGTTGCTTCTCGCCGCCGCTCATCTGACCGGGATAAGCGCTGGCCCGGTGCGTGAGACCGACCTCCGCCAGCGCACGCGCCGCGTACTCGACCGCTTCGTTGCCCCGGATGCCGCGCAGATCAAGCGCGAGCAGCAGGTTCTGTGTGGCCGTCAGCGTCGGAAACAGGTTGTACGACTGGAACACGAAGCCGACGTGCTTCCGGCGTAAATCGGCAAGCCCCTCGGGACCGAGGCCGCCGGTCGACTGGCCTGCGATGTCCAGCGCACCGCTGGTGGGCGTCAGGATGCAGCCGAGGATCGACAGCAAGGTCGTCTTTCCGCTGCCCGAGGGACCCATCAGGAGGGTCAATTCTCCCGGCCGGAGATCGAGGTCGATCCCCTTTAGGACATTGACCTCCCCGGCGCCGGTTCCCAGCACCTTGACGATGCCTTTGGCGCTCAGGATCGGCTTCGGCGCACGTTTGGCGGAGACCCTGCGCTGATCCCGACCGAGCAGCCGGATGTTTCCGTCGTAGTCTGCCTCTTCCTGGGGCTGCGTCGTTTCGGGGGTCAGCAGCATGCCATTGTCCTCGATCATGGGCGTCTCGCTGTCTTGGCACCGTGACCCTGTTCTCCGGGAGGACCGGGTCGATGCCAGAGCGCTGCTCGGAGCGGCAGCGTGGGATGATGTTGGCTGGAATGGATCGGCCACGCTGTTCCAGCAGTGACAGATCCGGTGAGAGCGGCTTGCGCGTCGCTTTCAGCGCTTTTGGTTAATTCGAAAATCGGCCGTTGGCCTTTCCGGCCAGCACCACGAACGTGTAATCGTGACCAAAAGATGAGAGCAGCAATCATGCGGAAGGCTGCAATTGTCGCTGCGGCACCGTGAAACGGGCTCTGCCCGTCCGAGGCGGCCGGATAAGATTCATGCCGATCTTCGGCTGAGCTGCCGAAAGGGCCGAACGGAAACCAAAGGCCGTCATGCTCGTTTACTATCGGACCGGCAGCCAGGGAGCGGTTTGGCTCTCCATACGGTGGGCACACCTTGACTATCGGATGCTGCACCCGCGCTCGCCGAAGCCTCGAGACTTCCGGCTCCGGTGAGCCAAGCTGGGGGCGAGAAGAGGGAATTATCAGACACTCGCTAATACGCTCGGCGGTCCGAGCAATCCTCAACCCATTACCGGGAGGTTGATCGTGGCAGCAAAACCGAAGCGCGTTCAGTCCAAAAGAGGCCGGCAACAGACCATGAAACAGAGCAGGGGCCCGGGCAGACGACGGGCAAAGCCGGAACAGGAAGAGGCGCGGGCCGCTCCTGAGACGAACGGGCACGAGGAGCCGGACCTGTCCGAGCCCATGGAGCAGCCATTCATGGCGGCCTCTGAGTTTGCGCGCGCGACACGCGAACAGATCAAGCGGGCAACTGGCCAAAGCGGATGGAGCGGCGTCAGACCCCAGGTCCTCGGCTGGTCGGGAACAGGCCCCGCGCAGCAGGTGGAAAATATGGTGAAGCAGTTCTGGAACCTCGGCGGGACTGATGGTTCGAACCCCTACATGCGGGCGCTGGCGCAGGCCAACGTCGAGATGGTGGGGCTTATTGGCCGTCGCAGCCGGGCTTATCTCGACCTGCCGGCCCATCTCGCACAGTGCCGCACGCCGCAACAGATTCTGGAGGAGCAGGCCAAGTTCTTCCAGGAGATGCTGCATGACTACCAGGTCACCAACGACCGCATGGTGAACTGCTGGATCGAGGCGACCGCACCTTCGGAACAGCGTTGATGAGCTGAATAGCCATGATTGCCAGCCGGTGGCGCGTCATGCGCCATCAACGGCCTCAATTTGTTTTGCTACCTGATAGCTGTGGCCGGCGCTGATCCGTTTCAGCCGGCACAGAATTATTTCGGTCGGGACTATCCCTTCCCGTCTGCCCCCGGAACGAGACAAGCCCCTGTTCGTTTCAGCTTCGAACGGACTGCGGTGTGCCGGCGCGTTGCGGGAGCTGTTTGCTACGCGCCATCCGAGTGCTTCGGCCAAGTCGGTGATTGTTCGATGGCGCAGCTCTTCCGGCCTGAAGCCAACACTGCCTTCCGATTGGGAATCGTTGCTGCCAGCGTGGGATTGCTGGCCATTCTCGCAGGTGGCTTTATTTATGTGCGATCGGACTGGTTCTGGCACGTCGGCGACAGCGCAGACCAGCCCATTCCTTTCCGGCACGATCTCCATGTCTCCGGTGTCGGTATTGCATGCGTCTTCTGTCACAGCACGGTCGAACGTGTGGCGCATGCCGGAATGCCAACGGCCCAGACCTGCCTCACTTGTCATTCGCAGATTCTACAGGGCGCGAGCGTACTCGAGCCGCTGCGCACGAGCGCCGCGCTGAACCAGCCGATCCGCTGGTCCTCGGTGCACCGCCTCCCGAGCTTCGTTCATTTCCATCACGGCGTACATGTGACCGCGGGCATCACCTGCGAGACATGCCATGGACGCGTCGATGGAATGCGCCGGACACAGAAGGTGCACACGCTGTCCATGGGCTGGTGCCTCGACTGCCACCGTAATCCCGAGCCGCACATCGGTTCCGTCGATCCAGAAAAGCCGGCGCGCGTCGATGCAGTCTCGGACCCGCCGCGCAAGGCCGATTCGCTGAAGGTCAGCGAGCACTTCGCAAAGCCCCTCACCAACTGCTCCGTGTGCCACCGCTAGTCATGGTCAAGCAACGCACACCGCCAATGGAGGCCTACATCCGGGGGGCAAGAAAGCCCGATCCTGGCGGGCCTGAGGGCGATGAGCATCAGCTCTGGCGCAGTGTGGAGGAGTTGGAGGGGAGCGGCGATGTCCGCCGATTTTCGGAGGCGGAGTTCTCCGAGCCGGCTAGCCCTGAATCGATCGATCGGCGCACGCTGCTGAACCTGATGACGGCATCGCTGGCGCTGGGTGGATTGTCGGGCTGTGCCGTCAACCGGCAGCCTTTTGGCGCGCCGCTTCTCTCGCAGCCGCACCGCTCACCCCAGCACATCCCCGGCGTGCCGCTGATGTTCGCAACGTCCCTGGAACTCGATGGGCTTGGCCGCGGAGTGCTGGTCAGGAGCCACGACGGCCGGCCGGTGAAGATCGAGGGCAATCCGCTGCATCCGGCAAGCCGCGGAGCCACCGACGCCTTCGCACAGTCCGAGGTGCTGTCGCTTTATGATCCCGACCGATCGAAAGTACCGATGGCCGGAGGCACGCAGCGGAGCTGGGCGGACGTCCGGCAGCTGATCGCGCGGCTCAGGCAGCAGTTCCTGGCGAATGGCGGGCGGGGGCTCCACATTCTGCTGCAGCCGTGCGCATCGCCGACGCGGGATCGCCTGATCCGGCTTGCCGGGCAAAGCTTTCCAGAGGTGAGCTGGCATCATTATTCGCCGCTGTCGAATGATCTGGGCCGCGCTGCGTCACAGGCGGTGTTCGGTCGGCCAGTCGATCAGGTTTTCGATCTGACCCAGGCGGATGTGATCGTCACCTTCGGGGGTGATCTCTTCGGCGCAGGCGCGGGCCACGTCCGCTATGCAGCCGATTATGCCGCGCGCCGCCGCGCCACCAACCGGCCGCTGCCGAATCTCTACGCGGTGGAGACCACTCCGAGCCTGACCGGCGCGCGTGCCGACCGGCGCCTCAACGTGGCCCCGCGAGAGGTCGAGTCGGTGGCCCGGCAGGTTCTAAGCCACATTCGACAAGGCACCGTTCAGCCGTCCGGACCGCAATCCTTCGCCATGGCCATTGCGTCGGATCTCGCCCGGGCCGGTCCGCGCGCGCTGGTCGTTGCGGGGCGCGAGCAGCCCGCTGTGGTGCAGGCCATCGCGCACGTCCTGAATAGCGAGTTGGGCGCGATCGGAACGGCGGTGCGCTACATCGAGCCCCTTAGTTTGGATGGCAACGGCCATACACAGTCACTGCTGGCACTGGCAGAAGCTATGGCCTCGGGGCGCGTCGAGGCTCTGCTGATTCTCGGCGGCAACCCTGCTTACGAAGCGCCTGCCGATATCGATTTCGCGGACCTGCTCGGCCGCGTGCCGCTGTCGGTGCATCTTGGCACCTACCGCGACGAAACGGGGATTACATGCCGCTGGCATGTGCCGGCGCGCCATGCGCTCGAAAGCTGGGGCGACCTGCGCGCTTTCGATGGGACCGTCGGACTGCGCCAGCCCGCAACGGTACCAATGGTCGAGGCGACGACGCCGGAGGAGCTGCTTGCCGGAATTGCCGGGGAAGCGACTGACGGGCACGGGCTGGTCCAGGGCACCTGGCGCGCCGCGTGGGACGCAGACTTCGAGGCACGCTGGCTCAAGTCGCTCGAGGACGGTGTCGTCGAGGGCAGTGCCGCCCCAGCGATCCCCGTTCAGTCTGCTCGATGGTCTCCGTCGCCGGCCGAACCTGCGCCACCTGTCCCCCGGCAGACAATCGTGTTTGCGCCCGATCCGTCGGTCTGGGATGGCCGGTTCGCCAATAACGGCTGGCTGCAGGAGCTCCCGAAGCCGCTGACGAAACAGGTCTGGGGAAACGCGGCCCTGATGGCCCCGGCCACGGCCGCTGCATTTGGCCTCCGCACGGGGGATGTTGCTCTTTTCACGCACGACGGGCGCAGCCTCGAAGCGCCGGTCTGGTCGCTGCCGGGCCACGCACCGGATGCCGTCACGATGACGCTGGGCTACGGCCGAACCGCCGCCGGCAGCGTCGGAAGCCTGCGCGGGTTCGATGCCTATCGCCTGCGTACCTCGCGACAGCCCTGGGTGCTCGAAAACGTTACAGTGATTCCCACCGGCCGCCGCGACGAGCTGATCACCACACAGCACCATTACTGGATGGAGGGGCGCGACATCGTCCGCGTCGTCGCACCGGGCGAGACACCAAAATCCTCCCCGAAGCCTCGTCCCTCGCTCTACCCGGACTTCATCTACGACGGCAACGCATGGGGTATGGCGATCGATCTCGATCTCTGCCTCGGCTGCAACTCATGTGTCATTGCCTGTCAGGCCGAGAACAACGTGCCGATCGTCGGTCCGGAGGAAGTGGCGCGCGGGCGCGAGATGCACTGGCTGCGCATCGACCGCTATTACGCCGGTGGCACCGCGAATCCTGAGACCTATTTCCAGCCGCTTCCCTGCATGCACTGCGAGAAGGCGCCTTGTGAAATCGTTTGCCCCGTGAATGCGACGGTGCATTCGAGCGAAGGCCTCAACGAGATGGTCTATAGCCGATGCGTCGGCACGCGCACCTGCTCCAACAACTGCCCCTACAAGGTGCGCCGGTTCAACTGGTTCAATTACAGCCAGCGCGCTTTTGCAGCGCCGGATGACGTTCACAACCCCGCGGTCACGGTGCGGTGGCGCGGTGTCATGGAGAAGTGCACCTATTGCGTCCAGCGCATCAGTGCGGCGCGCATCGCCGCTCGCATGGAAAACCGGCCTGTCCGCGATGGCGAGGTGACGACCGCCTGCCAGCAGGCTTGCCCCACGCGGGCGATCGTCTTCGGCAACATCAATGATCCCGGCAGCGTTGTGCATCAGCGAAGGGAGGACCCGCGCCATTACGCGCTTCTAGGCGAGCTGAACACGCAGCCGCGCACAACCTACCTCGCCCGCATCTCGAATGCTCTGCCCGCCCGCGCGGCAGGAGGGGCCGATGACGACACCGGTTGAAGCGCCGACAAGGGAAGTTTCACGCATCCCGCTCTCGCCGGATTTCGGGTGGGGTTGGACGATCAGCCTGATTGCATCGGTCCTCATGGTCCTGGTGCTCGCGTACGCGATCGGCGCGCTCGTGTTCGTCGGCGTGGGCGTGTGGGGCACGAACGTGCCCTTCGTTTGGGGCTTCGATCTCACGAACTACGTCTGGTGGATTGGCCTGGCGAATGGTTGCAGCCTGTTCGCCGCCATCCTCGTCCTGCGAAGGCACAGCCTGCGTACGGCCATCAATCGATTTGCCGAAGGACTGGCGCTGTTCTCAGTCATCTGTGCCGGGATCTTCCCGATCTTTCACCTCGGCCGGCCGTGGCTGTTCTACTGGATGTTTCCCTATCCGGCGACGTTTCAGGTCTGGCCGCAGTTCCGCAGTCCGCTCACCTGGGATTTCTGGGCGATCATCACGCACCTGATCGTCACGACGATGCTGTGGTACGTCGGCCTCATCCCGGATCTCGCCACGCTGCGAGATCGTGCCCGATTGCCGATGGCCAAACGCGTCTTCGCGGTCTTCGCGCTGGGCTGGCGCAGCTCTCTCCGGCACTGGGACTTTCACCAGCGGGCCTATCGCCTCGTCGCCATCGCCGTGATCCCGCTGGTGCTCGTCATTCAGAGCACGGTTGCCTTCGAATTTGCCGTTACGTTGGTCCCGGACTGGCATGAGACCCGGCTGCCGCTCCACTTCGTTGTCACCGGCCTCGAAAGCGGGCTGGCGCTCATCCTGCTCGCTGCCGCCGCCCTGCGCGGCTCCTTGCGACTCGAGCGGTATATCGACGACGAGGATATGAACCTCATAGGCAAGCTGCTGCTCGCGAATGCGCTCGTTGCCGGTTATGTCTATGCCGGCGAGGTCGGCGTCATGGTCTTCGCTGATCGCTATACCGAGGCCAGTACGATCAACCGCATCACCGGAGACTATGCGGGGCTCTACTGGGGGGCGATTGCGCTGGCCGTGGTCGTGCCGCAGGCGTTGTGGTTCCGGCGCATCAGGTTGAATAACGGCCTCTGCGTGCTGATCGGTCTCGCCGTGACAGCCGGCATCTGGCTTGACCGGCTGTCCATCGTCGTTGCCGGAGTCCAGCGCGATTACCTGCCGTCCATGTGGCGGACCTACGCTCCGACTCCCCCCGAATGGTATCTCTTCCTCGGAACCGTTGGCCTGTTTGCGGCGCTTTTCCTGCTGTTCGTGCGCTATTTGCCCGTCATCTCGATGTCGGAAACGCGTCACGACGAACATCTGGAGGGGTCATCGTGAGCCGGGCCGACTACGGTGTCATGGGTGAGTTCGCAACTGCCGATCAGCTGGCCGAAGCCACCCGCGCCGCTCGCAATGCAGGCTACCGCCGTCTCGATGCCTTCGCACCCTTTCCGCTCCGGAGGGTCTCGCATGTTCTCGGCTGTCGAACGGAGATTGTGCCCGTCATCGCCGCAACCGCGGCGGTTGTCGGCGGCGGGCTCACGTATCTGGCCGAGTACTGGATGAATGCGATCGACTATCCGCTCAACGTCGGCGGCCGGCCGCTGAACAGCTGGCCCGCCTTCATTCCGGCGACGATCAGCGTATCCGCACTTTGGCTCGCGGCCGCGGCGTTTCTCACCATGCTGTTTCAATGCCGGTTGCCCAGACTCAATCACCCCGTCTTCGCCGTTCCGGGATTCGAGCGGGCCTCGGAAGACCGGTTTTTTCTTTGCGTGCTGGCTGACGATCCGGCCTACGAGGCGCGCGATATTACGGCATTGATGAAGCGGCACGGAGCCGTGGCGATCACGCGCATGGAGCTCGGCGGATGAACCGGGCTGCTGCTGCGCTCGTTTCTGCACTCCTGCTTCTGGCCGGGTGCGACGCTGCACCTCCCGAGGACACGACAATCACGGCCACCCGCGCTCGCATGGAACCCTATGTTGCCGTGCCGCCGGGCACCGTTCCGCGCGGCACCAGCGAGGCCCTGCGGCAGCTTGCCGGCCCGGGACCGCCGATTACCCGTCAGCTCCTCATCGCGGGCAGGGACCGCTACGACGCGTTCTGCTCGCCCTGCCACGGACGGGCCGGCTATGGGGATGGCGTGGTGGTTCAACGCGGCTTCCCAGCGCCGCCGTCGTTCCACACTTCACAGCAGCGGGCGCTGACGCGGTCCAGCATCGTCAAGGTAATCACGAATGGCATCGGCTCGATGTTCCCGTTTGCCGAGCGCGTGCCACCTCAGGACCGCTGGTCAATCGCGAGCTACGTGAAAGCGTTACAGCTCAGTCAGTCCGCTCCGATCGACATGCTGCCGGAAGACCTGCGCCGCCAGGTGGAACAATGAACGGATCAGACGCTGCCGCAGGGGGGCGAGGCCATTTCGGAGCCGTGCCGCTGCTGGCCTATGCCGTGCTGGTGACGGCGGTACTCGCACTCGGCATCTGGTGGCGGGCAGAGGACGTGCTCGAAGCCTGGCTGAACGCGTTCCTGGTGCTGGCCGGCCTCGCATCCGCCAGTCTCGGCCTGCTCATGATCGGCCATCTTCTCGGCGAGACCTGGCTCCACCCGGTGCGCGGACCGCTCGAGGCGGCGGCTTCGACAATGCCGCTGATGGCCGTGCTGGCAATTCCGGTCGCGGCAAGCCTCGACCTGCTGTACCCGTGGGCAGCCGGACCGGTGCCCGACATCTCGCCCGAACGGCAGCTCTACTTCAGCGAAACTTTCGTTCTTCTGCGCGGTGCTGTGATCCTTCTTCTCTGGATCGTCATCGCGGTGCTTGTGCTGCGTAGAGGCCGGCATCAGCTGGCGAGCGCCATCGGTCTCGCGCTGCTGGCGCCTACGGCCGCCATTTCCGCTGTCGATTGGGTGAGCTCGCGCGAACCGGCCTGGTGGTCGAGCCTCTTCGCGTTCGCCTACGCAGTGACACAGCTTGCAGGTGCGATGGCGCTGGCGCTCCTCGTTGCCATGCTGCAGCCGAATTATCCTCACCCGAGCCGACATCACAGCCTGCAGCGGGCGACGATGACGCTGGCCCTGCTGACGTTCTGGGTCTGGTTCGCCCAGCTTCTGGTCATCTGGATGGGCAATCTGCCCGCCGAGGTCGCATGGTACCTCACCCGGACGGACAGGGGATGGCTCTGGCCCAAGGTGGCGGTCGCGCTTCCGGCCCTGCTGATTGCCATCACCCTGCTGCTTCCCTCGGAGCCCGGCCGCTGGCGGCTGGCGGCCGCCGGAGCATTTCTGCTTCTCCAATATCTCGTGCACATGCTCTGGATCGTGCGGCCCGCCTCCGCTGCCGTGCCGGTTCTGACGTGGGTCGATCTGCCGGTCTGGCTCGGGCTCGGCCTGCTGTGGGCCATCTGGTTCGCTGCCGCGCTCAGGGTTTCGCGTCTGACTAGCGGCTAGTTTCCGGCATCGTGGCGAGCAACTCCATCGCCCGCTCTATGGGAATGCGGGCCCGCTGCGGCCCGACACGCTCAGTTTCGGAAAGCCTGCGCCTTTCGGCCTCCCGGTAAGCCTCCGCCTCGTCGAGCCATGGGTAATGCGACGCGGTGGGCCGCACCTCGTATGTGTCCGTGTCTTCGGCACCCAGAGTATAAAGGTAGGTCGCAATGTGACCGGCTTGCTCTGCCGAAAGGCCCAGGCTGGGCATTGCCGTTTCGGGCTGCAGCGCCGGGGGGTTCATCAGCCAGCGA
>JAWLCO010000084.1:0-17527 GCA_041687075.1 Hyphomicrobiaceae bacterium
ATCGCCCGCCGGCACCGCGTTCATGGCGTCCTTCACCATGTCGGTGCGCTTCTTGTAGACCTGCTTGAACTGGTGGGCGTTGAGCGTGGTCTTGTAGTGGTCGCAGCCCCAGATGTGGTGCACGCCGCCCTTGCCCTCGATCAGCAGCTTGTCGACGTAGGCCGCCGGACGTCCGACGTGGGCATCGGAAGGACGCGCATAGCCTTCCTGGTGGCCGCCCATGCGAACGCAACCGCCGCCGGGCCGGCCGATGTTGCCGGTGGCGAGCGCCACGTTCACCAGCGCCGCGTTGGTGCGATAGTTGTCATTGCCCCAGATCAGCCCTTTCTCGTAGGCGAACATCGCGCGACGGCGCTTGCCGTTCTTTGGGCTGGCGATCCACTGCGCTGCCTTCTCGATCTCGGCTTCCGAAACGCCGCAGATTTGAGCTGCTTCCGCCAGCGTCGTTTTGTTTCCGGCGAGCGCCTTGTCGAAGTCCTTGGTCGAGGCTGAAATGAACTCTTTGTCCTGCCAGCCCTTCTCGGCAATGTAGGTCAGCCAGGCGTTGAACAGCACCATGTCCGTGCCGGGCTCGATGGCGAGATGCAGGACGTTGTCCTTGCCCGCCTCGGCCACGCAGGCGGCGATCGTCGCGGTCCGCCGAGGGTCGACGATGACGATCTTGCCTGAGGCATGCTCCTCGTCGGGCAACTGCTCGCGCTTCTTGTCGAGGCTGGTGCCGCGCAGGTTCGGAATCCAGTGGTTGAGGAAGTAGTTGGTCTGCGTCTCCAGCGGATTGCAGCCCACCGCCACGATCGTGTCGCAGAGCTCCGCGTCCTCGTAGCAGTTGTTGAGCTCGCCCACGCCCATGTCGCGGGTCGCGTGCACCTCGGAATTGTAGGCCGGGCGATTGTGAATGCGGATATTCTTCACCTTCATGGCACCGAAGTAGAGCTTGCCGGTGCCCCAGGTGTTCTCGTAGCCGCCGCCGGCGCCGCCGTGGTCGAACGCCGAGACGAACAGCCCGTCCTCGCCCTGCTCCTTGATGACGGCCACCGTCACGCGAGCGACGAGATCGAGTGCATCCTCCCATGAGGTCGGCTGCATCTGGCCGTAGCGCCAGACCATCGGATGCGTGAGGCGCTGCTGCTGGGTGGCGCGGGCGCGCGAATAGCTCATCTCGGCCATGCGGGCGCCGCGCGCCGAAGCGAGCCCTGAGTTCACGAGGCAGCCCTTGTCCGGTTTGATGACGAGGTGAACGTCTTTTCCGTCCTGCTGCACGATATTGTACATCGAGGGCGCATACCACGCCTCGGTCTCGGCCTGCTGCTGCTTTGATAGGTCCACGCCGAACGCATTCTGGCTGGGCTCCGTGCCGCCCTGCTTGTTCACGGGCCATGTGTAGGCGTGATAGCCGCAGCCGACGATGCAGTAATGGCAGACGACGGTCTGCTTCTTGGCGTCTGCGGGGATGATCGGCAGACGGTCGATGTGGCGCTTGAATGCCATGGGTCAAATCCTCCCTCAGAGCACGTTCGACAAACGGCCGTAGATGAGCTCGTCCACGCCCTCGGCGTAGATGTCGCCCTTGGCATCGACCCGGAGTGCGAACTGCGGCAGGTTCTGCGTCGCCTGCCCCATGATCTGCAGGCCGCCCTTCTCGCAGTCGAACAGCGAGTAGTGGCCTGGGCAGCTCAGCGTCTTGTCCTCTGCCACGTACATCAGCGGAAAGCCCTTGTGTGGGCACAGCGTCGAGAAGGCGACGATGTCGCCATCCGGCCCGACCCCGCCATCGACCGGCGTGCCGAGCTTCAGGAGAACGCCCGGGCTGTCCTCGTCGGGATAGGAGATGTGTAGCGGCTCGTTGACCTGAAGCTCGCTGATGTTGGCCAGCCGGTTCGCAGGATACTCGACGCGGGCCGGCAGCGGCTTGGCCCTGCTCGTGGCTGGAACGACGGTCGATGCGACGGCCCCCACGGTCGCCACCGCACCGCCGCGCAGAAACTGGCGCCGGCCGACGTCGACCAGCTTGTTGCAGCCTTTCATTGGATCGCTCTCCCTAGGCTTCAATCCTGAGACAGGGAAAGCATCGCAAGCGACGTGCCAGCGTTGATGGCGGGCAGAATGCCCCGATTTTCAGCAGCTTGCTGTTTCTGCGATCCGGTGTGCCGTTCGGAAACCCGAACGCAGCTTATGAAGCTGTTCGGAAATCCGAACGTCACGCTATTCTTCGCAGCCGCTGATTCCGAGGCGGCGCATTTTCTCCCAAAGGGTGGTGCGCGAAATCCCGAGCAGCTCTGCGGCCTTGGTCGGTTGATTGTCGGCCTCACGTAGCGCGCGCTGGATCTGGCGCCGTTCAGCGGCTTCGCGCGCCTCGCTGAGAGTTGCCAGCCGCGCGACAGTTTCGGCGTCGCCGCCTTCTGCGTGCTCCGGGAACAGGTCCGTCGGCATGATCCATTCCCCGGTCGCCAGAGCCACAGCGCGCTCGACTCTGTTGCGCAGCTCGCGGACGTTGCCCGGCCACGGGTGCTCAAGGGCAGCGTCGATGGTCAGCGATGCAAAGCCGCGCAGTTTGGATTTCAGATCGGCGCTGAACCGATCGAAAAACAGCTCCATCAGAGTCGGAATGTCTTCCTGCCTCTGGCGCAGCGCCGGCACGTCGATGGAAACAGTATTGATGCGGTGCAGAAGATCGAGCCGGAAGCGACCCTCGCGCACCGCTGCCTGCAGATCGCAGTTCGCCGCACACACGAAACGCGCTTTGAATGAAATCTGCCGCTCACCACCAACGCGCGTGAACACCCGGTCCTCGATGAGCCGGAGGAGCTTGGCCTGCAGAGCAATCGGCAGCTCCGAGATCTCGTCGAGGAACAGCACACCTTCGCCAGCGCGCTCGGCGTAGCCCTTGTGCTGCGCATGTGCCCCGGTGAAGGCACCTCGCTCGTGCCCGAACAGCTCGCTTTCCATGAGGTCGGCGGGCAGCGCAGCGCAGTTCACGGCAATCATCGGCTTCTCGGCGCGCGGCGAGATGCTATGAAGAAATCGCGCACACACCTCTTTGCCGACGCCCGTCTCGCCGGTGAACAAGACGGGGCTCGTCAGCGGTGCTACGCGCCGCAGCATCTGCTCAACGCGCCTCATGGCTTCGGAAACGCCGAGCGTCCCCTCAGTCCGCACCTGCGGCCGTGCCCGGATCAGGCTTCGCGCCCGGTCCATGAACGTCACCACGTCGAAGGGCTTGGTGACGTAGTCGCCAGCACCGGCGCGCATCAGCCGGACCGCCTCGTCGATATCACCGAAGGCCGTCATGAACAGGAAGGGCGGCGCGCTGCGCGTCTGTGCGATTTCGCTGAACAGGCGATCACCTGAAGTGTCGGGCAGGCGAATATCGCACACAACGAGATCAGGGCTCGTTGCCTTGAGAGCCTTGATCGCCTCGCAGCCGGATTGCCACCAGTCGACGTAGGCACCCTCGAGCGTGAGGCTCTGCACGAGACTTTCGCCCATGATGGGGTCGTCCTCGACGAGGCCTATGACGCGGCCCTCAAGCGACATGGCTGAGCTCCGGTGTGTTCGTGGAAGGCTGTTTCCGCTCGGGGATCTTCATCCGAACGGACGTGCCGCCGCAAGGGCTGGTCGTTGCTTCAAGCACGCCGCCAACCTCATGCGCAAAGCGCTTTACCATCCAGAGCCCCAATCCGCTGCGCGCCGAAACCGGCACGGGTTGCGCGACCGGCGCGTTGATGTAGTCCAGGATGGCGGGCTGCATCCCGGGACCCTGGTCGTACACCTCGAGCTCTATTCCGTTTTCGGTCGCCGCGGCTTGGAACGAGACTGTCCCGTTCGGCTCGGTTGCCGCGCAGGCGTTGAGGAGGAGATTGAGAGCCGCATCGCGTACGCCGCCCACGGGCACGGACACTTCCCGGGCTACGCGATTTTGCCACGCAAGGTGCAGGTTCTTGCGCTTGATCTCCGGCTGCAGCAGAAGGGCCAGATCGTCCAGGTCGGCTGCCGTCAGCGGGCGCTCGGCCTGCCGGTGCCGATACGTCGCGAGACTCGAGCGCACGATGTCCCGGATGCCGAGCAGTCCTCGCTCAATAAGTCGAATGGACGTTGCCCGAACTGTTGTGCGATCGCCATGCCGTTTGAGGGCATCGACGGCATTCAGCATCCCGCCGATGGGATTGTTGATCTCGTGCGCCATCCCGGATGCCAGCCGGCCGAGGGCGGCAAGCCGTTCCTCCTCGGCGAGGTCCTTCAGGAGCCGTTCGCGCTCCGCCACCGCTTCGACCAGAGAATTGTAACGGCGGAAGAGTTGCCCGAACTCGCTTTGCGGCCGGCCGATGAGCCCGGCCGGAACGGGCGCGACGCTGCCTTCCGCCCCAGAGCGCATGTGCTCCGAAAGTATGCGGATAGGGCGCATCATCCGGCGAACCACGATGTAGCCGATAATGGCGAACAGCAGCGTGAGCGCCGTGTTCGAAGCGATCAGTGTCGCCAGAACCTCCTTCCGCTCTTCGATCAACGTTCCGATGCGCACCTCGGCGTAGATGGCGCCAATCGTCCTGTTCTGATGTTTGAGCTCGCGTTTGACGTGGAAGACACCGTGGTCCTCATTGGTGGCGCTATCTGAAGCTCCATTGAGCCTGGAGCGAACCGGAACCGGGAGCTCAGTTTGCAGCGGGAAGTCGCGCGGCCGGCTCGATGCGATGACGCGCCCGCCAGGATCGACGACAGTCGTCCAGACGATATCCAGCCCCTCGTAGCGCTGCGCTGCGCGGTCGAGCGCGTCGTAGACCTCCCAGACATCCTCACGCAGCACGTGCGGAATGACGGCGGATGAGACGCCGTCGAGGTAGGCGTCGGAGAGCTCGGTCAAGTGCCTGTTCTGCGTGTCGATCAGTCTGGTCAGCACGCGGTCGGTGACGACAGCACTCACCGTCACCATCATCAACACGGCGAGCGCCGGCACACGCAGCGCCAAGGGCCAGTGGAGAGGATTGAGCCTAATGAACGTTGGCCGTCGAACGCCCATCACCCGAGGCTCCGCACCAACGCGAGCTTCGCCGCGATGCCATCGAACACCGATGGCTTGGCATCGGTGAACCCGTCGAGCCGCAGCTCCTTCAGAACCTCCGCGCCCAACGGATCGCTGTTCATGTCCAAAAGCGCGCGCTTGAGCGCCAGTGTCTCCGGCGAGTCCTGGAGATGGCGGTGACAGGCCACAGGCGGAAAGCCAAGCAGCTCCGATTTCTCGAGCACCCGGGTACGGCCGGCCAGCTCCGGCTCGAGCTCCGAGATCACCTCCCAGACATAGCCATCAACGCTTCCGCTCTGCGCCAGCCCCGAAGCCACGGCCCTGACCACATTTCGGTGACCGTAGGTGAAGAACGAGTGCCGGAAGAATTCCTCTGGCCGCCGTTGCCGGTTCGCGAGCGCGGCGCGGGTGACGAGGTAACCGGAATTGCTGTTGGGGTCCGAGAACGCGTGAACATCGCCCTCGAGATCATCGAGGCTGGAGGCCCGACGGGCGGCATCGACGATGAGATACGATTGGTAAAGCGGGCGGCCACGCCAGACCGGAACTGCCACGAGGGCAAGCTCTTCGCGATAGCTCACGAAGGGATAACCACAAATCCAGGCCGCCGTGAGCTGGCCGGAAACGAGCAGCGATGTGATCTCTTCATACGTACGCCGCTGAACGAGCACGACCTCCACGCCGGTTCGCCGGGCGAGAAAGGTCCTCAGCTGATCCAACAGCTCGAGATCGTTGCTCAGGAAAACAGGGGTGAGGCCAAATTTGATTCCTCTGGTTGCGGCCTGGATGGGCCCAGCAATGCTGGCAGCCGCTGCAGCAGGAGCGGCTGTGAGAAGCTGTCGGCGCGTCAGCGCGCAGAACGGGGGCAAAGCTTGTCCTCCTTTGCGCTGACAATCGAATGTCGCGCTCTCCTGAGATTACCACCCGAGGGGAAGGTAAGACAGGCTCCCACTGGAGCGAGCAGATCTTGCAGGATTGGATGAAACGAGCGCCCATGGTGTCGAGAGCAGAGACCTAGGCTGCGTATGCGGTGGCCGGCAGGCAGGTGCTGAGTGGGCCTGCAACGGGCCCGCGCATCCGGAGCCTCTCGATGCCTCGGGGGCCCGGGCGCTGGCACCTACAGGGCGACCGTTCACTCCCGACAATATCGGCATGGCACGGGCTGTGCGTGACTTGAAAGCCCATCTTCGCGAAACCGGCGACCTCCGGGGCGGTCCGCCGGCCTTCACCAGAGGCGATCGCTCGCGTTTCCTGCAGGCGCTCGAGCAGGCCGTGCAGGACATCCGCCGCGGTCAGTGAAAGCGCTTTTGCTGCGTTCGGTTGTCCCCGAGCATTCGTCGCATCCCACAAGCGGAAGTCGATGCTCGGGGGCGACATCATCGACACGGCGCACATTCAAGCGGCGCTTTACGGAGGGCACAGGGTCCGCACCTGTCGACTATGTGCAGCACTTGCCGCGTCGAAGGACGCAAAGCGAAGGCTGGAACGCACCGAGGCATCAGCAGATGAAATTAGTTGGAAAGGTTGGTTACGAGGATGCCGCCTTCTTTCGCCGGCCGTTCAAGCACGTCACGGGCATGACACCCGATGCCTATCGACGCCGATCCCAGGTGCCTGATTTTGCTCGCTCTCGAGGCGACTGAAGATCCTGTTGGAGCAGCCCTCCACGATAAGTGGGAGCTATTTGCAGTCGACCACGCCGCGCACCCAATGCTCGATGGTGGCGAGCATGGCCGCCTGGTCCAAGCCGCGCTTGTCGAGATCTGCCCAGGTTGGAAACGTCAGGACGTGCGCGAGTGTCGTCTCCAGCCGCTGATGGCGAGCGCCTCGTGCCCCGAAAGGCTCTGCCAATCCCGCCGCGACTGACGCCACGAACTGCTCGAACTCTCCCATCGGCCCCTGTAAGGCCGGGACGAGACTGACATCGCGAAATGACACCGTCCACATCCGCCGCGTCCGCCCGTAGTAGGCGTAGAACTCCCGGACGGCAACGCGCAGGCGCCTCCACGGATCGCCGTGGCCCATCCAGCTTTCGGGGTTGGGCGGGGGATTAAGGCTCAGCCAGTGCGAGGTGCACGCCTGGAACACCGCGGTCTCATCGGGGAAATGCCGATAAACCGTCAGGCGCTGTACACCGGCCTCCTCCGCGATGGCGCTGATGGTCGTCGCGCGCGGACCGATCTCCTCATGCAGCTTCATTGTCGCTTCGACAATGCGCAGACGCGTCTCCTCCTGAGACTTCGCGCGCTCGGACATGCGGTAGGGCCGCTTTTTCTCCATTCGGTGAACATATGTGATCATTCAATTCTTGACAAGCCCGGAGGCCTGCCCTAGTCCGCACATTCAGTGATCACATGTGTTCACTTAAATATCCAACATCCAGCGAGAAGGGACAAAGCCATGAGCAATGTCGTGCACATCAACCGGACGACAGTTGAGCGTTTCCTCAATGGAACGCACTCTCCCAACATCGAGGACGTGGAAATCATTGAGGAGACCGTGGCGCCCAACATTGCGTGTCACGGCTTCCCCGGCTCCGAGATCGCCGACCACGAAAGCTACAAGCAGTTCTTCCGCATCTTCCGCCAGTCGTTCACGGATATGGATTGGACGATCCATGCCCTGGTCGCTGACGAGGACTACGTCTCTGCCCGCTGGGAGATCCAGGCGACATTCAGCGGCGACTTCGCCGGCGTGACCGCCGACAACCGGCGCATCAGCTTCGACGGGATGGTTCTCTATCGCATGGAGAACGGGTTGATCGCGGAGACGTGGCTTCACATCAACGAGATGAAGCTCCTCTCCGAGATCGGAGCGATGCCGTTGGCAGCCTGAACCGAACCGGCAGGCGCCGGGCGCCTGCCGGTTATTCCGCCGGAAATGGATAAATGGAGAGATGAAATCATGTTTTCGACACCCATCACGCGTGCATTCGGCCTGACCACACCCATCGTGAATGCAGGGCTCTAGGTGGGCGCCGCGCCCCTTGGTTCGAGTTGCCGGAGCGAAACTGGTTCGCCCTCAGATGCCCTCACAGCCTTCGCCAGCATGCATCTCGGATCATCCTCATCGTTTTTGATCGCAAACAATACTGGTGAACCGAGGGCGGTTTAGACTTGCTCGTCCGTGCTTCGGCGTAGGTCCAGCGGCCGCAACCATATGAGCTGAAAGGCGTTCAACCGCGATCGATGCCTTTCCAGATATCGCACCGGCCAACGCGAGCCCTGGAGTTGGCGGCTTCACTCGCCTGCAGCCTCGCAAATCCAGAGCTAAGCCATTTCCATAGGTTGTTGAACTGAAGCGAATCCCCTTGAGCGCTAGCAAGCATACCCGAGTGCGGGAGGAACACTTTGATCCTCCATGATACGCGATCCCCGCATCAGCACGGGTGTTGGCGTCGCACGCTGGTGGCGCCCGCGACTGACTTTCTTGCTGGAAGGGTCCAGCTTGCGAGTACAATGCTCGCCAAACCATATACTGGGGGACAAGCAATTGAAGTCGAGGAAGGACGCGCGAGAGGACCACAGTCGATTGACCACCAGGAGCTGAAGAACAATACCGTGGCGCTCGCGAAATCCGCCAAGGTGTTCGGCATCCCCACCATCATCACCACGGTGGAAACCAAGAGCTTCTCCGGCCACACGTACCCGGAACTGCTTGCCGTCTTCCCTGAGCATCCTTTGCTGGAGCGCACCTCGATGAACTCCTGGGACGACCAGAAGGTGCGCGATGCGCTGGCCAAGAACGGCCAGAAGAAGATTGTCGTATCCGGACTGTGGACCGAGGTCTGCAACACCTCCTTCGCCCTCTCGGCGATGCTCGAGGGCGGCTACGAGATCTACATGGTGGCCGACGCTTCCGGCGGGACCTCTGAGGAGGCACACGACTACGCCATGCAGCGCATGATCCAGGCCGGCGTGGTGCCGGTCACCTGGCAGCAGGTTCTGCTGGAATGGCAGCGCGACTGGGCCCGTCGCGACACCTATGACGCGGTGATGGCAATCGTGCGCGAGCATTCCGGTGCCTACGGCATGGGCGTCGACTACGCCTATACCATGGTTCACAAAGCCGAGGAGCGGGTGAAGCACGGGCCGCGGCTCGATCCTGTCGCCGCCAAAGCGTCCGCCGATTAGACCCCGCCAAGTGGGAGGTGAAGTCATGACAGGCGGCCAGGAGAAGTCCCGAGGCGTTTGACGCCGCCCCGTGCTCGGCGGTCTTGTCGCCGGCGCGGCCGAGACTTAGCACCCGCAGGCGCCAAAACGCCCGATGCGGAGCTTGATCTCGTCGCATAGTCCGTGATCCTAGCGCGATGCAGGAGAAGGCCTTTCATTCAGCTTGGATCAGGGACGACGGAGCGACAGGCTGCGCCGGGTCAGCTTCTGGCCTGTTTCCCTGGTGGAGCTTTACAAAAACCGTGCTGGCAATCTGTGCCCTGCGCTTGGTCGAGGAGGGCCGGCTGGATCTGGACGCGTTTCGGCCCGGCAAGACCTATACGCTCCGGCATCTGCTGCAACACCGGGCGGGCGTTCCCAACTATGGGTCGCTGAAAGCCTATCACGAGGCCGTGGCTCTGAACGATGCACCCTGGTCCCGTGAGCATCTCCTGAAGATGGTCGACGCCGATCGACTGGATTTTCCACCCGGGACCGGTTGGGCCTACAGCAACACTGGCTATATGTTCGTCCGGGAGGCCATCGAAGAGGCCACGGATCAGTCTTTGGCAGTCGCTCTTCGTGAGCTGGTGCTTGAGCCCTTGCAGGCACTTTCAGCCCGGCTCGCGACGACGCCTTTGGACTTTCAGGACGTGTACTGGCCCGCTGTCCGGACCTACGATCCGCGGTGGGTCTACCACGGTTGTCTGATCGGCACGTCGACGGATGCAGCCAGGTTGCTGCACGCCCTCTTTCATGGCCAGATCCTGAAGTCCGCTACCTTGCGCACCATGGTGGAAGCCCATAACTTGGGTGTCGCCCTGCCGGGTCGGCCCTGGACCGCCTGCGGCTATGGCCTCGGGCTGATGTCGGGCCGGATGGGGGATGCAGGCCGGGCGATCGGTCATTCCGGCGGCGGCCCAGGCTGCGTCAACGCCATCTACCACTTTCCCGATGCCGCCCCTCCGATCACGGTGGCGGTCTTCACGGACGGTACTGATGAAGGGTCGCCGGAGTGCGAGGCGGCATCAACAGTCGTTCGGCTCGCTTGAATGGCTGCTCGCGACGATTGGTTTTGATCCGGTTGGCAGCTTCCGGCAGGCGAGGAACACTGCGCGTGTCAAGCGAATAACAATGTGCTTCGCCATCGAAGCCCGATCCGGATGCGGCAATTGCTTGGCATCATGAGCTCTTCGCGGGCTGCGCACCGACATTTCGGCTGATAATGATCCTTGCAACTATCAGAATCGGAGCGGCAGCGAAGAAGAACAGAGCGACGGCAAGAAACGCCGTGTCATAGGCAATGATGCTCGCCTGAGTGGTGACTTTCGCGGCCAGCATCTGCACCGCGGCTTTGGTGGCGGCACTCGCTTCCATCCCATGAGCGGCAAGTTGCCTGCTGACCATCTCGAGTTGCTCTGTGACGGTGACACGGCCAGGGACGATGTGCGCGGCAAGAACCGAGCTATTCAACGCTGTGTGATGATCGATCAGCGTCTCCAGGAAGGCTACGCCGAGGAGCCCACCGGACTGCCGACCGATGTTGAAAAGTCCCACCCCGTAAGCGATCGCCGATCCTTTGAGATCGAGCAAGGTAATCAGCGTGATCGACAGAAATAGGAAGCCAAGTGCAAGACCACGCATCAAGACCGCGGGCATCAAATCGGGTATGCCGCTTTCGCCGTTGGATCCGGACAGCATCCACATGGCGACGACGAAGCCGAGCACGCCTAAAGGCACCGTTGTTATCGGCGGAAGCCGGAGCCGCCGGACCAGGAAGGTTGTCAGCAGAAGCGCTCCGACGAACATGAGGGAGCTCGGAAGGAGCAGCATGCCCGCCTCTGTCGGCGTCATGCGGAGGACGGAAATGGCGAACGACGGTACGAGATAGGCGCTGCCGAATAGCGCAAAGCCGGCGGCGAAACTGGCGATGAAGCCAAATGCAAATCCGTCATTCCGGAAAACGGAAAGGTCCAGGAGTGTGCAGGCGCTCGTCGTGTAAAGCTGGTAGACAATGAGCAGGATAAGCGAGGCGACACCGGCAACGGCCAACCGCACAATGAACGGCTCCTGGAACCAGTTCCAGCGGCTGCCCTGGGTGAGTATGTAGGTGAGGCAGACTGCGGCAACGGCATACAGCGCAAGTCCCAGCCAGTCGAGCCTGACCGCGCGTAGTCTCGCATCGGCTCCGAGGCTTGTTGAGGCGAGCAGCGTCAGGGCGGTGAGGCCGATTGGCACGATGGTCAAAAAGATCCAAGTCCACGACAGGGTATCGAGCAGCCAGCCTTGCATGTAGGGCGTCAGCGTTGCGGGCGCGACAACGGCCCCGATTGCAAAGAGACATTGCACGACGGGCTGGGTCGATCGCGGAAACGACTGGAACAGCAGGGTCTGCGCGCTGACAAGGAGCGCGCCTCCCGCCAACCCCTGAAACAATCGCAGTGCGACAAGGGTTTCAAAATCGGACGTCAGCGCGGCCGCTCCGCAGACAAGTGTCAGGATTCCCGTGGCGGCGCGAAGACATACCTGCGGCGAGAGCCTGCCCATGAGCCAGGGGGTCGATACAAAGGCGGTCAGCTTGGCTGCCGTGTATCCCACATCCAGTATCGCCAACTCGTCGGGAGTCGCATATGTGTCACCGATCATATCGAGCCGCGCCATGGACAGGACCGTGCTGGCAATCGCCTCGGCGAACGTGGCAAGCACGACGCCTGCAACAAGGCAAAACGCCTGCGTGGAACCGCGGCGGACACAGATTGCGCCGACGTCGCCCGGATCGGTCGCGAAGGAGGTCATGAGGATGCCTCCCCTCCGGTCGTGCGAATCGATACGCGTGCGGACAGGCCGGGGACAAGGCGCACATCGGCAGGGACGTCTGTCAGCCGGATCTTGACAGGCACGCGCTGCACGACACGGACGAAATTGCCTGTGGCGTTGTCTGGCGGGATCAGGCTGAAGGCAGCGCCGCTTCCCGGCGCCAGGCTGTCAACGACGCCACGCACATCCCAATCGGGATAGCCGTCGACGGACACACGTACCGGCTGGCCGACACGGATGTTTTCAAGTTGCGTTTCCTTGAGGTTGGCTACGATCCAGACGTCCCTGACGGGTACGATGTCGAGCAGGGACGTTCCTGTGCTGACGAACCGGCCCACACGGACCTGTCTATTACCTATGATCCCGCTAACCGCGGCGTGTACCGTGGTGTTGTCGAGATCGATCTGAGCCAGGGTGCGGGCGGCCTCGGCTTGCGAAAGCGCCGCCTCTGCAGCATCGCGTTGTGCAGCGAGGACATCCAGTCTTCTGCGCTGCGCCTCGATGGTGGCCTGCGCGGAGGCGACTGAAGCGCCGGCTTGCGCCATTTCTGCCGTGCGCTGATCCAATTGTGCCTGGCTGACGGCTTGCGTCCTGACCAGCGACTGATACCGCGTGAACTGCTGCGTCGCCAATCTCTGAGCCGCGAGTTGAATTTCGAGTTGCGCCTCGGCTTGGGCGATCACCGCTTCCTGAAGGCGCTTCTCGGCATCAAGGTTGACGAGAGCAGCGCGCGCTGAAGCAATATTGGCTTCGGCCTGGGTCAGCCGAGCCTTGTAGTCCCTGTCATCGATGCGGAAGAGAATGTCACCGGCCTCGACCGTCGCATTGTCGTCGACGAGCACTTCGACAACATAGCCAGCAACTTTTGGTGCCACAGACGTAATGTCCGCGCGGACATAGGCATTGTCTGTCGTCTCCTCGAAGCGGCCAATGGTCAGCCATTGCCAACCCCAGAACCAGGCAATTGCAGCCAGCAGCACGGCCAACGATCCGAGGACCGAAACTTTCAGCAGTCGCCGCACGATTGTGACGGTGACAGTGGTCACGGGATTGCTCCTTTCGCCGGGGCGGCACTCCGTGCCGGCTCCCACAGCCGAGGAGATGCCGACCGTCGTAGACATTGCAGACGCGATGGCGTTCGTTAGGCCCAAGTCGGGTAGTCAAGTCGGGTGGTTATGTCAGTCCCAGGCCGCCATCGACGGCGATCACTTGCCCGGTCACCCATGCGGAACCGGGCTCCGCCAGGGATACGATCCAGCGCGCCACGTCATCGGGTTTGCCGCGCCGCTTCAGCGGTATCTCCTCGCGTTCTTGGCTCTCGATCGTTGCAGCCGCCTCCGGGGAGAGACCCATCATTCCGGTCAACGCTCCCGATTCGGTAGGTCCCGCCGCGACGGCATTGACGCGAACGCCAAGTGGAGCGAGCTCCAGCGCCCAACAGCGGGTCAGGTGCTCCAATGCTGCTTTGCTGGCGGCGTAGTGTGAAAGACCGGCAACCGGCTTGTGCCCCAGCGTGCTCGAGATGTTGATGATCGATCCCTTGCCCCTCGCCAAATGAGGAAGCGCTGCCGCAGCAAGGAGGCTTGGGCCGAGAACATTCACGGCAAAGATGCTTCCAATCTGGTCGGCCGTGGCATCGGACAAGGCGAGGATGGCTCCGGCGCCAGCATTGTTCACCAGAACATCAAGGCGCCCCCATGCATCGATTGCCGTTTCCAGGGTACGCGCAGCGTCGTCGGGCGATGCTGCGTCCGCGACTAGTCCAGCGATGTTCGGGTGAGCGGCGGCAACCTTGGCGAGGGGCTCCGCGCGTCGCCCGGTGATGAGCACCTTGGCGCCCCGCTCGGCAAAGCTCAGCGCAGCGGCTCGCCCGATACCGGAGCTTCCGCCGGTCACGATGACGACGTTATCCTGCAGCGTGTTCATCGTGCGATCTCCGGATCGGCGCTGGCGGACACGGTTCGGGTCTGACCGATCGCCCAGGCTGTAAGAACGAGCCCAATGATCGCAGGTAACGTAACTGCCGGGAAATCACGCGGGATCGCCGAGGCGGAACAGATGCCGGCAGCCACCTCCCAGAAATGAAACAGGGCGTGACCGGACAGCCAGATCGAAGGTGCGGCCCAAAGCAGAACGCGCAAATTCGGTTGCACGGCACCGAGCAGGAACGAGCTGCCGAGCAACAGGAAGATCAGCCCGATATCGCGCACGAAATGCTGGTTGAAGGGGCCCGTCGTGGTCACGCCTGGCACAGCGAAGTACCAGCTCTCCGGTGCGACAAGCATGAAGGTGCCGTTGGCGATCGCGGCGATGCCGAGCAGCACGGCCGCGCCAAGATACAATGAGTTCGACATCGCTGGTCCTCAGTCGATGGGGAGCAAGAGGGATTTCCCGGGGGCGCTGCGGCTAGCGTTTTGCCGCGGGGCTGCTCAGCCAGTCGGCGAAGCGGATCGACCCCAAACGAGGACGATCTCCTGGCGTCAGGGATTTGTCGTTGATCTCTGCGCCGAAGTATCGGGCGTGAACGTCCGCGATCACCTGACGCCGGTCCCCCTTGGCCGCCAGATACTGGCGCGCAATCGCGTCAAGGGGGATCTCCTCCGGCCCGGCAATCTCGATCGTGCCGTTGACCGGCGGTGCAACCGCGATTTCGGCCAGAGCGGCGGCGATGTCGTCGGAAGCGATTGGCTGGAAGAGCGCAGGCGACAGGCGAACCGTATCGCCCTCCGCGGCCGACTGAGCAATTGCGCCGATGAACTCGAAGAACTGCGTCGACCGCAGGATCGTGTACGGGATCTTGGAAGATTTGATGAGATTTTCCTGCGCCACCTTGGCGCGAAGGTAGCCGCTATCTGGATTGCGCTCGGCGCCGACGACCGACAGGGCCACATGATGGCTAACGCCGGCAGCGGCTTCGGCCGCCAACAGATTGCGGCCGGACGTCTCGAAGAACTCCAGGACAGCCTTGTCCTCGAAGGATGGTGAATTCGCCACGTCGACGACAGCCTGAGCGCCCGAGAGAGCTTCGGCCAGTCCCTCACGCGTGATGGTGTTGACACCCGATGCCGGCGATGCCGCCATGACCTCGTGACCACTCCGACGAAGGCGATCGACGAGCTTCGTGCCGATGAGGCCGCTGCCTCCGATAACGACGATCTTCATGACTGTTCTCTCGCTCATTTGCTCAACAGGGGGATCGATGGGAGCCGAGAGTGCCGGCAAGACCGTCGGAAAGCTTTGCTAGCGCCTTGAATTGCTCTTGAATTTACCTTGCTTTTTCGTCCAAGCAGGCCTTGGGTCGTCCGCAAGTCGACGCGTGTGCTATTGGTGGCTGGCCGAGTTGGGGGCGACTGCGGAGCCCGACGTGCGGTTTGCGTTTAGAGATTGCGTGCTCGACCTCGAGCGGCGGGAACTGACCCGAGGATCCGAGGCCGTGTCGACCGGCCCGCAGGTCTTCGACCTGTTGGTCTATCTCGTGCAGAACCGCGACCGTGTCGTCAGCAAGGATGACGTGCTGGATGCCGTGTGGGGCGGGCGCATCGTCTCGGAATCGACCCTGACGAGCCACATCAACGCCGTGCGCAAGTCGATCGGCGACAGTGGTGGGGAGCAACATCTGGTTCGCACGGTTCCCCGCAAGGGCTTCCGCTTCGTTGGCGTCGTCACGGAAGTCCAAGCTTCAGATAGCGCCGTCAGCAACTCGGGCTCGGTCGTATCGGATGAGCCTCCTCGAACGGCGCTCCCCCTTCCCAGTAAACCGGCCATTGCCGTCCTGCCGTTTCACAACCTCAGCGGAGACCCCGAGCAGGCCTATTTCGCCGACGGCGTGGTCGAGGACATCATCACGGCGTTGTCGCGCGTGCGCTGGCTGTTCGTCATCGCCCGCAACTCGAGCTTCACGTACCAGGGCCGGCTCGTGGACGCGACGCAGGTCGGGCAGGAGCTCGGTGTCGGCTATCTGCTGGAAGGCAGCGTGCGCAAGGCCGGCGACCGCGTACGCATCACGGGCCAGCTGATCAGCGCGAGCACGGGCGCTAACCTTTGGGCGGAGCGATTCGAAGGCAGGCTGGACGACATTTTCGAGCTGCAAGACCAGATCGCCACGAGCGTCGCCGGCGCGATTGCCCCGCAGGTAGAGCTGGCCGAGATCGAACGCGCGAAGTCGAAGCCGACAGCGAGCCTCACTGCGTACGACTGCTATCTGCGCGGGCTCGCCCATGTGCATCGCGGCAGCAGGGAGTCCATGCAGGAAGCTTTACCGCTGTTTCAGAAGGCGATCGAGCTCGACCCCGAGTTTGCTTCGGCTCACGCAATGGCGGCCTGGTGCTATTTCTGGCGCAAGGTCAATGGCTGGACCACCGATCGCCAGCATGAGATTGCCGAGGGCGCGGGATTGGCTCACCGCGCGGTCGAGTTGGGCAGGGACGACGCCGTGGCGCTCACGCGCGGCGGTCATGCGCTGGCTCACCTTACGGGCGATCTCGACAGCGGCATTGCTCTCCTCGACCGGGCAACATTCCTCAACCCCAATTTGGCGTCTGCTTGGTTCCTTGGCGGATTCCTGAGGCTCTGGCACGGCGAATGGGAGAGCGGCATCGACCACTTGCAACGTGCTATGCGCTTAAGTCCCCTCGATCCTGAAACGTACCGGATGCAGGCGGGGATCGCCATGGCGTACCTCTTTGCAGGCCAATTCGATGCGGCATCGGCATCGGCGGAGCAGGCCTGCAGAAACCTGCCGGGCTTCCTGATGGCCCTGGGCGTCGCTGCCGCGAGCCACGCCCTGGCCGGCCGACTGGCGGAAGCGCGGCGGGCCATGGATCAGCTGCACGAGCTCGATCCCACGCTCCGCATTTCCAACATCAGAGATTGGCTGCCGATTAGCCAACCGGAGCACCTCTCAGTATTTGCGGAAGGACTTCGTAAGGCGGGGCTGTCGGAAGATTGATCCGACGACTGGTTCGGCCTGACGCGTCTGATAAGTCCTTCCGTCATTTGAGGCAAAGTGGCCTTGGGTCGGACCCGGAGTGGCTGCGAGACATAGGAGGGTAGATGTCGGTTAACTCTTTGCACTGCCGACGTCGATTCCTCACTGGGGGGCAGACACTTTGTGTGGCCTCGCCGACCGAACAAACGAAAAGCTTGTCTCCCTAAGGAGCTGATCCCACACCGCCGACAAGTGGTCCAGCAACATCGGGTCGGCTGTGAGTAGCGTTTGAGTTTCTCGCCGTGTGCTGCGGTGAGCCGTACCAAGATGCCTCCGGTAAACAGCCATTCGGCTGTCGCATCTCATAGCATCCAGCGGCAAACGAAATGATGGGTGCTATGGCGGGTTCAGGGCAAAACTCTGGTATTAACTAATGATTTCAAGACCATCTGGCGGAGAGGGGGACCGCCACTCCGCGTTCGCCCAACGCCAGGGCGCGTCTGTCTAAAGGGAGGCGAAGAGCGGGAAGCTTGTCGTCAGAAAACTGACGAACTTTCTGGCGATCGGCTATGGTGCTGACCTCCAACACGCAGGGAGAAGCGCCATGAGGGCGGG
>JAWLCO010000085.1:0-17046 GCA_041687075.1 Hyphomicrobiaceae bacterium
CGTATCATCCACGAACCAGGACAGTTCCTCCGGCGTCATGGACGGCGCGCGCGCGGAGTAGGTGACGATCGGCAGACCTTCGATGTCGAGCCGCTGCGTGATGGGCTCGTCGATGGTCCGCGGCAGCTCGGAGCGGATGCGCGCGACGGCGTCCTTCACGTCATTGACGGCGCGGTCGACAGGGGATTCGAGATGGAACTCGATGAGCGTCGTCGAGCTGCCCTCGACGATGGTGGACGAGATGTGCTTCACGCCGGGCACGCCGGCGATCGCATCCTCCACGCGTTTGGTGACCTGCGTCTCCAGCTCCGAAGGTGCGGCTCCGGCCTGCGTGATCATGACCTGCACGACCGGTATGTCGATGTTCGGGAAGCGCGTCACCGGGAGCTGCTGGAAGCTGAACACCCCCAGCGCAATGAGCACCATGAACAGGACGAGCGAGGGTACCGGGCGCCGTATCGCCCAGGCGGAGACATTGAGCCGCGACATGGTCAGCGTACCTCGCTCACTGTGCTCGTGGGCTCGAAGACGGGACGCACTTCATCGCCGTCGCGCAGGAATGTGCCGGACCGGGCGATCACGATCTCTCCGGCCGCGAGACCGTCCACGATCTCGACATCGCCACCAGCCCTGAGGCCAGTCTTGACCTGGCGGGTGCGGACCCGGCCATCTGCGACGACCTGGACGCTGGCGCCGTCCGGCCCATAGAGCACTGCGCTCGCCGGCACTGACAGACCGCGGCCGTTGGCGGTCACGACAGTCCCGCGGCCGAAACCGCCGATGCGAAGCGGCTGGTCGCTCTTGAGAGTGATCCGCACCCGGCCCAGCCGGGTCGCCTTGTCGATCTCCGGAGACACGAGCCGCACCTGGCCCGTCACCTCGCCGACGCCCGCCACGGTGACGACGGCAGGCTGGCCGGCTTTCATCCGGGCAAGCTGGGCTTCCGGCACCTCGGCGTCGAGCTCGATTTCGCCGCGTGCAATGATCCTGAACATCGCCTCGCTCACGCTCGTAGCAAGCGAGCCCACTCGTACAGTCTTGCGGCTGACGAGTCCGTCGGCCGGTGCCCTGACGTCCGTCTTCGCGCGACGCCATTCGAGTTCGCGCCGCTGTGCCTCGAGGTGCACCTTCTCGGCTTCCGCGACCTTCAGGCCGTCGCGAGCCGCCACCAGCACCGCTTCGGCTGTCCGTGCAGCGGCTTCCCTCTGATCGAATACGCTCGCCGAGAGGTGGCCGGCATCTCGCAGCGGCTTTGCCCGTTCGAGCGCGTTGTGCGCCTCCTTGAGCGCCGCGTCGGCTTGCGTGATGGTACTTTTGGCCTGGGCGATGGAGGCATCAGCCTTGGCGATGAGCGCAGCGTTCTGTGCGAGCTGGGCATCGAGCGTTGCGTGGACGAGCCTCGCAAGCACCTGCCCCTCTTCAACCCGGTCGCCCTCATCGACGAGCACGTCGAGCACCCGCAGTCCTTCCACCTCCGGCGCGACAAGAATTTCCTCGCGCGGCACCAGCGTGCCGGTCACCAGAACGGTTTCGACGAAATCCGCAGGCGCGACCTTGATCACGCTCGTTGCCGGCGGCGGGGCCTCGGCCGGCTGCTCGTCAGCCTGGGCCGCCTGCGTCCTGGTTTCTTCGAGCCATTGCTGAAGCGGCAGGTGACCGGTCGCTGCCAATCCGCCCGCTATGGCGACGGCGCCGATTACGGCGGTGAGAAGTACTCGCTTCATGATCAATTCGTTCATTGGCTGTTGAGCTCGGGTAGGCCTATTCGGGCTCGTCTCGTGTCCTGGTCGAAGAGCTCCGGTCTGAGACAGGGTTGATCAGTTTCGCCACCACCTCCATCAGTACCGGCAGCATGGCCTCCCCGTCGTAATCGGGATCGACGGCCCGGCGCCAGAACATCCCGTCTCCGATCAGGACAATGATCTGGGCAAGCAGCCGCGGGTCGAAGGCGGGATCTATCCAGCCTGCGTCCCGCGCCTCGGTGAAGATCCGCGCGAAGCTGTCGATGACGTAGCGATCGACAGACTGGAAGATCTCGCCGACTGCGGGGTTGCGGGTCGACTCGGCCGCGATCTCGATGCACAGGGTCCGCTTCTGCCGTGGCTCCTCGATGGAATAGTGCCGGGCGAGCTCTCCGAGTGCGGCCATGAGATCGTCCGCCGATGCAAGTTCGGTCAGTTGCCGCGCGAGGTTGTTCCGGTCCCGCTCCGAGATGCCGGCGATGAGCTCTTCCTTTGAGGCGAAATAGAGGTAGAGCGCGCCGGGGCTCACCTGCGCTTCCTTGCAGATGTCCTGCATGGTCGTGCGGTGGAATCCTGACCGGGCAAAGCAGCGCTCCGCGGCGTCGAGGATATGTTCCCGCCGGGCAATCTGCGTGGAGGGCTTCAGTTTCGGCATCTCTGGTCGTCATTCCTGGCCCGCGGGGCCATTTCGTCAGTTTGATCATAAAACGAACGAACGATCGTTTTACTTCCGCCGGCTCATATTCTTCAGCCCGGCGGCAATTTCAAGGCAGAATTTCCGGGTTGCACGTATGGGCGTCAGTTCTGGATTGCAGCCGATTTCTGGCGTCATGGAACGAGGCTATCGCGTGGAGCCTCGGCGGGGCGCGGTGCGAACCGACAGGTCTGATAATCCATCCGAACTGCCGTTAACCAGAACGTAAGTGTGCCGCGCTTTCGACACAAAACTCATTTAGTTCCGCGCGTTAACAATCAATGTTAACGATCTGTCAGAGCTTGGCGGATCACCGGCCTGGAAGCTCCGGAGAACACGGGGCGCCGCTGCATCAGCAAGCTGGGTGGGGGATACACGATGGATCAGGGGACCCATGTCGCGGCCCACGGCTCGCTCCGGGAAATCCTGCGCGCCATCGAGCTGGACGACGACGATCAGCTTTCGCTCCCTGGCCTCGATCCCGAAGATCGGTCCGCAATTCAACCTTCGACCGGCACCGCGCTCGTCTGCCGCTATGAACGTCTGCCGGCATCGGAGGGCATGGCAGTCGATGACAGCCCATCATTCCAAAGCACGGCGCACGAGACCCGCTGGCGCGATCGCATCTCCGGCGATCGGAGGGTTGGATCGGGGATCGCCGTTGCCAGCTCGCTCTCGGCGCTCCTGATCGCGGGCTCGTTGTTTCTGCTGCCTGCACCGGAGGCCGAATGGGCGCGGGCCACGCTGGACGACCTTTGGCTCGAGGCCGCAAGAAGCCAGATGGCGTTTGCATCGGAGTTTTCTGCTGCAACCGGGGCCCCGGCGGCGACCACACCGGCGGAGAGCGCTGAGTCGAACGGTGGGGTAAAGGCCTTTGCCGCCCTGGGGCAGAGAATACTCTCCAGCAGCGTTCATGAAGTCGCTGCTGCCCCCACCGCCTACACCCTCGCCGTTAGGAAAACGGTCGAGGCACACCCGGGCGGCATCGTCGATTTGCCATTCGACGTTAACGGCGCAGACCGCGCACCGGCCGGCACCGTGCTCATCGTGCGGGGCGTGCCTGAGAATGCCGCCCTGACGGCCGCCGAGCCGCTGGGCGACGGGACCTGGGCCGTATCCCTCGAGAAGGTGCGGAACGTCAAGCTGACCACCTACGCCGTGCCGGCCGGAGAAGACCGGAAGTTGATCGCGGAATTGCACTCGGCCGGGGGTGAAGTTCTGGCTCGCGCCTCAACTCGGATGATGTTCGCAGAACCGCCTTCACTCACGCCAGCCATCGCAGCGGCCGAGCCGCCTCGGGCGTCCGGCCAGCAACGTACGTCGGCCCCTGCATCCGTCTCTCAATGGGCCTCCCAGGCGACTTCGCCGCAGACTTCGCAGGCTGGCGCTGCCTACGGCGCCGAATCAGGGCAGACCGAAGCCATCGCCCATTCGGATGCTTCAAGCCAGGAAACTCCTGACTGGCTGCAGAACGGCGGCCGCTCGGCGCTCGGCGGACCACGCTGATCGCCTTACGAGAAGAAGTCGCCGGTCTGGCCTGAGAACCTGTGCGTTCTGGCGCCTGCGGCAGAGCCTGCTATGGTCATTCCAAGCGAGCGAGATTCTGCACGGGGAGCCAGTCCATGTCGAAGCCGGAAGACGAGACGCCACGCGAGCAGGGCCTGCTGCGCGGATTGCAGAACTACGGCGATCGTGACTTCTCGATCTACATGCGCCGGGCATTCGTCAAATCGATGGGCCTTTCGGCGGATGAGCTCAGGCGCCCCGTGGTTGGCATCGCTGCAACCGCGAGTCAGTTCAATCCCTGCCACCGCCATTTTCCGGAGCTGATCGAGGCGGTGCGGCGCGGCGTAACGGCTGCCGGTGGTCTCGCGCTGACGTTCCCGACCATTTCGCTCCACGAATCGACGCTGGCGCCGAATTCCATGAAGTTCCGCAACCTCATGGCCATGGACACGGAGGAGATGATCCGGGCCCAACCCATGGATGCGGTGGTGCTCCTCGGTGGTTGCGACAAGACCGTCCCCGCCCAGCTCATGGCGGCGGCGAGCGCGGGCAAACCGGCGATTCAGCTCATCGGTGGACCGCAGATGACCTCACGGTATCGCGACGACCGCGTCGGCGCGTGCACCGACTGCCGCAAGTTCTGGGTCAAGTTCCGTGCTGGCGAGATCGGCAAGACGGAGATCGAGGCCGTCGAAAGCCGGCTGGTGACGACGGCGGGAACCTGCGCGGTGATGGGAACGGCCTCCACCATGGCCGCCATTGCGGAGGCGCTCGGCATGACGTTGCCGGGCACCGCTGCGATTCCGGCAGTCCACGCCGACAGGTTGCGCGCGGCGGAGGCGAGCGGGGCGGAGGCCGTGCGCCTCGTCCGGTCAGGGCTCACGCCAGATAAGATCATCACGGCCAGGTCGGTCGAGAATGCTGCGCGCGTTTTGCTGGCGCTGGGTGGCTCCACCAACGGCGTCATTCACCTGGCGGCGATCGCGGGCCGGCTCGGCATTCCTCTCGACCTTCGCCGCTTCAACGAGCTCTCCGATACGACGCCCGTTCTTGCCGCGGTGAAGCCGGTTGGCAGCGAGTTCTACATGGAGGATTTCTTCGCCGCCGGCGGCGTCGGCGCCATTCTGCGCGAATTGAAATCTCTTCTGCATCTCGATTGCCTGACGGTGACCGGCCAGACGCTCGGCGAGCGCCTTGCGGCCGAGGAGGACGCGTATGTCGATCGCCGCGTGATTCGGCCCGCAAGCGATCCGCTGGAGCCGCAGGGCGGGCTCGTTGCCTTGTTCGGCTCGCTGGCGCCGGACGGCGCCATCATCAAGCGTTCGGCCGCAACGCCCGCTCTGTTCGAGACGGAAGGGCGGGCGATCGTTTTCTCTTCGCTTGAGGACATGGCCCGCCGGATCGACGATCCCGAATTGGACGTGCGCCCGGATGACATTCTGGTCCTGCAGAATGCCGGCCCGCGTTCTCCCTACGGCATGCCGGAGGCCGGTTTTCTGCCCATTCCCAAGAAACTCCTGGCCCAGGGCGTCAAGGACATGGTGCGCATTTCCGATGCTCGCATGTCCGGTACCGCCTACGGCACGATTGTCTTGCATGTTTCCCCCGAGGCCGCGGCCGGGGGCCCCTTGGGTCTCGTGCAAACCGGTGATCGCATCCGGCTCAGTGTAAAGGACCGCCGGCTCGATCTGCTCGTCGCAGATGACGAGCTCGCCCGCCGCCGCGCCGAAAAGGCGAGCATGGCACCCGAACTGCCACCGCGCGGCTACGACCGCCTGTTCCGCGAAACCGTACTCCAGGCCCCGCAAGGCTGCGATTTCGATTTTCTTGTTCCGCGGCGGTAGAGCTGGATTGGTGTGAGGGGAAGGCGCGGCCTTAATTTGCGCCTAGCTCGATTGATCGTTCCGATTATCGCGAAGCTATGGGCAAAAAACGCACCAGTTCTGCTGTGGTGCCGCAACAGTTCGAGATGGGAATTCAGATTACTCTGCCGGCAGCGACTCCGCGCGCAGGGCGAAGCGCAATACCGTATCGACGGTATTACGCCGCAAGCGCGCCAGCATGTCCTCCGCGCCGAAATCGCGGCCGAAGATTTTTGAGAAGGTTGCGCGATTGGAGACGTTGAAAAAGCAGAGCGCGCTCACGAGCCAGTGGAGCTCGACGGGGTCGAGGCCGGGTCTGAACACGCCACTTGCGACACCGCTCTCGTAAATCCGGGTGATGTGATCGATTGCGCTCGCATTGACTTTCCGGATGACATCGGACCGATTGAGATATTCACCGCGGTGAATGTTCTCGATCATCACCAGGCGAATGAAGTCCTCGTTCCGGTGGTGGTGGTTGAACGTGAATTCGACGAGCTGCCGGAGGGCTTCGACCGGCGGAAGGCCCTCGGTGTCGAGCTTCGACTCGCCCTCACGCACCCTCTTGTAGGCACTCTCGATCGCGTGGAGGTAGAGGCCTTCCTTGTCGCCGAAGTAATAATAGATCATGCGCTTGCTGGAGCGCGTCCGGGCTGCGATCTCGTCGACGCGCGCGCCCGCAAGCCCGTTGCGGGCGAACTCCCGGGAGGCAACTTCAAGGATATCGCGCCGGGTGCCCTCGGGGTCCTGGTGGCGCGCCGGCTCGGCGGGTGACTTGCTTCGACCACTACCGACCTCAACCATGATGACCTTTCCGCATCAAAGCCCATCGCGTCATTGACGTAACTAACTGTTTCGTACACGATCGGTCAATCAAAGGACACTCGTGCGGCGCAGTCCCGGAGCGGGCCTGGGTGGTTCGGGGCGTCCTGCAAAAGGGGGAAATGCGCGCGTCGTTCGACGCGCGCAAGCTCATTGCCGATCTGAGGACCTCGAGTCGAAGCCGTAGTCAGGGAGGAGAACCATGACACTGAAGACGACCCGTCGCCGCTTCCTTCTCGGGACCGGCGTAGCTGCCGCGGCTGCGGCGTTCCCGGCCCTTGCCCAGTCCAAGCCGAAGCTGCGCTTCTCCGCAGTCTTCTCCGAGCAGGACATCCGCGCGGAGATGATGAAGAAGTTCGCGGACGCGATCGCGAACGACTTCGCGTTCGAGGGTTACTACGGCGGAACCCTTTTCAAACAGGGCACCGAGCTCGTCGCTCTGCAGCGCGGTAACCTGGAAATGGGCAATATCGCCCCGCAGGATTTTTCCAAGCAGATCCCGGCCTGGTCGATTCTGACAGCCGCGTATCTCTTCCGCGATGCTGCTCATGTCAGAAAATTCTTCAACAGCGAGCCTGGCGAAGAGATGAAAAAGATGGTCGAGGACCAGCTCGGCGTGCGCATCCTCGGCCCCACTTACTTCGGCTCGCGCCAGATCGGGCTGAAGCCCGACAAGCAGATTACGACGCCTGCGGATATGGCCGGCATCAAGCTGCGCATGCCGCCCGGCGAGGCCTGGCAGTTCCTGGGCGAAGCGATCGGCGCAAATCCCACGCCGATGGCTTATGCCGAGGTCTACACCGGCCTGCAGACCGGTGCCATCGACGGGCAGGACAATCCACTCCCGAACGTCGAGAACATGAAGTTTTACGAGGTCATGTCGCAGGTCGTGCTCACGTCGCATCTCGTCGGCTTCGACCTGCTGGCGGTCTCGAGCAAGGTCTGGAACAGCATGTCTCCCGAGGTCCAGCAGCGCTTCCAGGCGGCTGCCGATGCGGCCATCGATTTTTCGACCGAGAAGCACCTTGCGCGCGAGAGGGAGCTCGTCGAGTTCTTCAAGAGCAAAGGGCTGAAGATCTACGAGCCTGACCAGGAAGCCTTCCGCAAGTTCGCGCAGGAGAAATACCTCGCGTCCGACCTCGCAAAGAGCTGGCCAAAGGGTATGGTCGAAAGGATCAACGCGCTTTAAACCCGGGCGAAGGGCGCCTCGGCCGGCTCGTGCCGGCGAGAGGCGCCCGCTCCGTTTGCATGAGCCATTGGGAGCCCGCGCCCGTGGACCCGAGATTATTGCGCATAGGCCGGTGGCTCTACCGCCGGGCCGAAAACGTCCTCGCATTCATGCTGGCGGCGATGTTCGCCGCGTTCATTCTCCAGATCGCGTTCCGATACCTGATCAACCTGCCGATCGGCTGGACGAATGAAGTCAGCTCGGTGCTGTGGATCTGGCTGGTTTTGTGGGGTGCGGCATTCGTGGTGCGGGAGGATGAGGAGATCCGATTCGATCTCATCTACGCGTCGGCCGGCCCGAGGTTGCGCCGGGCGATGATGCTCGTGACGGCCGCTGCACTCATTGGGCTTTATACCGTTTCGCTTCCGGCAGTTTACGATTACGTCACCTTCATGAAGGTCGAGCACACGGCGTATCTGAAAGTCAGATTTGACTGGCTGTTTGCGATTTATCTCATATTTGTGGTCGCCGTCCTCTGCCGCTATATCTGGCTTGCGTGGCGGGCTCTCCGCGGCACTGCGCCTCATGACATCGATCCGTCGAGGGCAGGGTCGGGATTATGACCGTCGCGAGCCCGTTCTCGATCTCGATCGTCGCGATCACCGCGCTTGCTTTCCTCGGGCTACCGATCGGGCACGCCATGATCGCAGGATCCATCCTTTACCTGCTTCTGGCCGGCCTCGATATGGGAACAGCCGCCGAGCAGATCCTGAACGGGATGTACTCCAATTACATCATCCTGGCGGTTCCGCTTTTCATTCTGGCAGCGGAGTTGATGAACATCGGCTCCATGACCGAGCGGCTGCTGCGGTTCTGCGATGCCATCGTCGGGCGGTTCCGCGGGGGGCTTGCGCAGGTCAATGTTCTTCAAAGCATCATTTTCGCCGGTATGTCCGGTTCGGCCATCGCCGATGCTGCGGGCACTGGCAAAGTGATGCAGAGCATGATGACCGCCGGCAACAAATACCGGGCAAGCTACGCGGCCGCGCTGACCGCGGCAACGGCTGTCATCGGTCCGATCATCCCGCCATCCATCCCGATGGTTCTTTACGCGCTGGTCTCTGATGCATCCATCGGCTACCTGTTCCTGGGAGGGGTGATCCCGGGGCTGCTGATGGCCCTGACGCAAATGATCATCGTCGCGATAGACGCCCGCAGGGAGAACTTTCCGGTCGAGGCGCCGACGCCGGTGCGGGAGCTGCCGCGCGTGGTATGGCGGGCGTTCCCCGCACTGATGATGCCGGTTGTTCTGCTCGGCGGCATTTACAGCGGCGCGACGACGCCCACGGAGGCCGCAGCAGTCGCCGCAGCTTACGCTCTGATCATTTCCATCGTGATCTACCGCAGCGTCAGCTTCGCGGACTTATACCGGTCCGTACTGGCCAGTGCACGCACGTCGGCTTCGATCGGCATGCTGATTGCGGGAGCGTTGGTGTTCAACTACGTGGTGACGGTAGAGAACATCCCCGAGTCGATCAGGCTGCTGCTCACGGACTTCGAGCTCTCGCCCGTCGGCTTCTTGATCTTCGTGAACATCGTGCTCCTGCTGCTCGGCTGCCTGCTGGAGGGCACGACCATACTGCTGGTCGTCGTTCCCGTGCTCCTACCAACAGCCAAGGCACTGGGCATAGATCTCGTTCATTTCGGCGTCGTGGTCGTGGTGAACATCATGCTGGGCCTCATCACCCCGCCCTACGGGCTGCTGCTGTTCGTCATGACCCGGATTGCCGGTGCCCCCATTTGGGAAATCGTGCGGGACGTGCTGCCGTTTCTGTTCGCGATGATCGTTGCCCTGGCCGTGATAACGTTCATGCCTGAAACCGTGCTGTGGCTGCCGCGGCTGTTCGGATATCAGGGCTGAGGTAAGGTCCACTCCGTGGAGAATGACTGCCGAAACCGAAAGAATGAATGCCGGTAATCACCATCACCTCTCTGCGATAGGAGCCCGAAAATGGCTTTGCGCTTGCACGTTCTCAACGGTCCGAACCTGAATCTCTTGGGTGTCCGGGAACCGCATATTTACGGAACGACTACCCTGGCAGCCGTCGAGGAAAGCTGTAGAGAGTGCGCGGCGCTCATCGGAGCAACGCTCGAGTTTCACCAGTCCAACCATGAAGGCGCTCTGGTCGACCTCATCCACGCCGCGCGCGAGAATGCCGACGCCATCATCATCAACCCGGCCGGCTACTCCTTCACCTCCGTCGCAATCTTCGACGCCCTCAAGACCTTCGAAGGCCCGATCATCGAGGTGCACATCTCCAACATTCACGCCCGCGACGAGCTGCATCGCCACTCCATTCTCTCCAGCGCCGCAAAAGGCGTCATCTGTGGCCTCGGCCCCTATGGCTACGTGGCCGCCATGCTGTCCGCCGCCCAGATGCTCGGCCGGTTGCCGGAGTCACTCCCAGCGCCGCTGCGCGAGGGGCCACGGTGAACTGAAGGGAGCCGCACCGCGACTGCCGACCCCGAACGCCAGGCCCTCGCGGGTGAATGACTCGAGCCGAACCGAATCCCTCACACGGTGGGGCTGAGGCGCTCACCGATGTCAGTCCGTGGCAAGTCCGCTAGGCGAGCAGTGATGTCTGGTGAACTAATGCTCTGGCTGTGGCGTAGCGAACATCGCTGCGACTCGGAAGAACTCGCGCACCATTCGCATGTCGCGCCGCTTCTTCAAACAAGCGACGTACTCAGTGAAGTGCAGCCCTGGATCCTCAATCGACAGTGAAACACAACGATTGTCGGCGCCATGGAACTCGGACGATCCCATCACGCTGATGCCCATGCCCTGGGCAACTGCTTCCCGTGTGGCCTCCCGGTTATCAATTTCGATGATTACGGAGGGGACGGCTCCGGCTTTATTGAGAGCACGCAGGAATTTCCGCCGGGTCAATGAGTTGGGTTCGCGCACGATGACTTGCTGCCCATGGAAATCTACCGGCCGAACTGATTTCCGCCGACTCCACTCATGCTTACGCGGCACGTAAGCAACGAGTGGGTAAGTGTGGAAGTGGACCATGTGGAGCTGTGTTTCTCGCGGCCGCTCGGCTGCGACGATCGCGACGTCGATTTCGTAGTTGAGCAGGTCGGTCATGACCTTCTTGGCGCTGCCCGTCACCAACGAGATACTGATGTTCGGGTGCAGCCGCATGAATTGGGCCAGGACCGGCAAGACATGGCGTGGGCCGTCCGCACCGACCTTGAGCCGACCACTCTGCAGCTTCTGCGTCTCATTGAGCGTCTGTTCGATTTCATCCTGAAGCCGGAACACCTCTCTGCAAAGCTGCAGTGTCCGTGCCCCCACTTCAGTGGGCACGACCTGCTTTCCGCGACGGTCGAGTAGTCGAACGCCATAGAGCTCCTCGAGCGCCTTCACCTGCCAGGAAAGCGTCGACTGGCTCACGTGCAGAACCTCCGCAGCTCGCGTGAAGCTGCGCTCGCTGGCGACTGCATGGAAAGCGCGCAGATAGAGGAAGTTCATACTGAGCCCCTTGCGTCGGTCCTTCGGCGCACCGCCTCGCCAGCGTGCGCCGGTCTGATCTATCGAACCTGTCAATAATGGAGATTGAAACTAAAGAATGGACAGATAGCAACCTGGGCAGCCATCATCAGGCCGGATTGCCATCGCTGGGGACCGTTGAGAGACGATGCTCGAATGGTGAATTCGTACCTGTCGGTGCGGAACCTGAACGTGCGCTACGGGAGCTTCGTCGCGCTGCAGGACGTCTGTATCGACATCGAAGAGGGAGAGTTCGTCTGTTTCCTGGGGCCATCCGGTTGTGGCAAAACCACGTTGTTGCGGGCGATCGCGGGGCTGACTCCTCAAGCCGATGGGCAAATCTGGCAGGCTGGGCAGGACATTTCGCGCCTGGCAGTGGGCCAGCGGGATTTTGGCATCGTTTTCCAGTCCTATGCCTTGTTCCCGAACATGACCGTTGCGGGCAACGTCGGTTACAGTCTCGCAGCAGACAGGAGCCTCAGCCGCGCTGAACGCTTTTCGCGCGTGCGTGAACTCCTCGAGTTGGTGGGCCTGCCGGACTCCGCCGAGAGGTATCCGGCACAGCTTTCGGGCGGGCAGCAGCAGCGCGTCGCACTGGCGCGTGCGCTCTGCAACTCTCCGGGCCTGCTGTTGCTCGACGAACCTTTGTCTGCGCTGGACGCCATTGTGCGCCAGCGCCTGCGGCTCGAGATCAAGGCCCTGCAGTCCAGGCTCGGGATCACCACGATCCTGGTGACACACGATCAGGAAGAGGCCCTTACAATGGCCGACCGGATCGTTGTGATGTCGAATGGAAGGATCGAGCAGACCGGCACACCGCAGGAGATTTATTACCAGCCAGTCTCGCCTTTTGTGGCCAGCTTCATTGGCGCCATGAACATGTTCGAAGCAGAAGTGGCTCCCGACCGGAGCCTTGCCGTTGCCGGGCTAGCGCTTTCTCCTGGCGAACTTGACGGCTCGCTTAGACCGGGCGGCCGCGTGACGGTGTGTGTGCGACCTGAGGATATCCGCCTCGTTCTGCCTGGCGAAGCGGCGGAGAACAGCCTCGAGGTGAGCATCGCTGCTGTTGAGTTCCTTGGATCCTTCTTTCGCTGCGAGACCAAGCCCGTTGCTGACTGCGGCCCCGCGCTGACCATCATACTGCCAGCCTCCGTGGTCCAGGATAGCGAGCTCTCCTCGGGCACGACGATCCGCATCTCCATTCCTCCGTCGAAATTCCGCATGTTCGCTGGAGAAACATCCTCGACAACCAACGGGAAAGGGAAAGAAACGCTATGAGATCACTATTTCGATCGCTTGCGAAGGCGGCAATTCTTGCGCTGGGGCTCAGCTTTGCGTCGGCTGCGGCCCAGGCGAAAACCGAGCTGACCGTCTATACCGCCTACGAAAACGACGATCTCGCTGCCTACAAGGAAACCTTCGAGGCAGCGCATCCTGACATCGTCATCAACTGGGTCCGCGACTCCACCGGAGTCGTTGCCGCCAAGCTGCTGGCCGAAAAGGATAATCCTCGCGCCGATGCCGTCTGGGGTTTGGCGGTCACCAACATCGATGTCCTGAAGGCGCGGGGTGTTCTGATGCCCTACAAGCCAGCTGGCTTCGAGAAGATCCCCGAGAAGTTCCGCGATCCGGCCGATCCGCCGTCCTGGTTCGGCAACTCGGCCTGGATCTGCGCGATCATTTATAATGAGATCGAAGGCAAGAAACGCAACATTCCCGCTCCCAAAACGTGGAGCGATCTGACGGACTCCGCCTACAAGGGGCAGATCGTCATGCCGCATCCGGCCTCTTCCGGCACGGGATACATGTATGTCGCCGCATGGATCCAAACCTACGGCGAGGAAGCCGCCTGGAAGCTGATGGACGGCCTGCACGAGAACATCAGCCGTTACACCCACTCTGGAAGTGCACCCGCGGTCATCGCCGCAAGGGGCGAGCAGGTGGTCGGACTAGCCTTCGAGCTCAGGGGATCGAGGCTGAAGCAGGATGGCGCACCGATCGAGCTGGTCCTGCCGGAGGAGGCCTTGGGTTGGGATATGAACGCCATGGCCATCGTCAACGGCACGAAGAATCTCGAGGCCGCCAAGAAACTCGCCGACTGGGCTGCTTCGGAAGAGGCCATGAAGCTCTATGGCGCAACGAGATCGGTTGTTGCGATGCCGGGTCTCGCCAAGGAGATCCCATTCGTGCCCAAGGACATTGGCGAGCGGATCATGAAGCAGGACTTTGCCTGGTCGGCGGAGAACCGCGAGCGCATCCTGGCCGAGTGGGAAAAGCGCTACGGCAGCAAGGCCGAGCCAAAGAAGAAATGATGCTGTCGTCGCAAGTGATGGTTGAATGAGAACAGGGCGAAACGGCGTGGCTGTCACAGGCGAAACTCACATCGGGCGTTTCGGCCGATCGCGTGTGCGTAGCATGCCGTTTCCGCTGCCATCTTCGCCGGCGTTGTTGCTGACAGGGCTGGCTGGTTTTCTGGTGCTGTTCGCGGTGGCGCCGCTGCTGCTGCTTTTTTGGCGCAGTCTCCAGGACGTCGATGGTATATTCGTAGGGTTTGCAAATTACGCTTGGTTTTTCTCGCAACCGGCAGCTGCGGACGTTATCTGGAACACGCTTTTCGTAGCGGTCGTCAGCACAATCATCACACTGTCGGCTGCACTGTTGTTCGCGCTTGCCCTGGCGCACAGCTGCATGCCGTTCAAGAGCTTCTTCCGTAGCATCGCACTGCTGCCGCTGCTGACGCCATCGCTCCTGTCAGCCATGGCGTTGACGCAGCTGTTTGGAAACCAGGGCTACCTCAACAGCCTGATGATGGGCCAGACGATCTACGGGCCGATCGGCATCATCATCGCCATGTCGATCGCACACTTCCCGCACATCTTCATCATTCTGAGTGCCGCAGTCGCTCTTTCGGATGCCCGGCTTTTCGAAGCGGCCCGGGCCCTGCGAGCGACGCCGCTGCGCATTTTCTTTACCGTCACGCTGCCGTCGATGAAGTACGGGCTGGTAAGTGCCGGCATCGCCTCGTTCACACTGTGCGTAACGGACTTCGGAATTCCGAAGGTGATTGGCGGTCAATATGGGATGCTTGCCACCGAGATCTACAAGCAGGTCGTCGGGCAGCAGAATTTCCAGATCGGCTCCGTCATCAGCATTCTGCTCCTCATTCCGGCCGCGTTTGCTTTCGTCATTGACCGGCGTGTGCGCCGGCATCAAGCCGCTGCACTGACCAGCAAGGCGGTCCCGTTCATTCCGGCTCCCAGCGCTTTCCGCGATCGGATTGCGCTGGCATTATGCCTTGTGATCGCCGCCATTATGTTGGCGATGATTATTGTCCCCGGCTATGCTTCGTTCATCAAGTTCTGGCCCTACAATCTCGATCTGACCCTTCGCAATTATGAATTCCACCGCTTTGCTGGTGGCGGCTGGGAGAGCTATTTCAACAGCCTCAAGCTGGCGTTCCTGACGGCGACGATTGGCACCACGATCATCTTCGTCGGCGCGTACCTGAGCGAGAAGTCGCCTGCGCCAGCCTGGCTGCGGGGGGCCTATCACATGCTCGGAGTATTCCCGCTGGCGATACCAGGGCTCGTGCTGGGGCTGTCCTATGTCTTCTTTCTCAACGATCCAACCAATCCGCTCGAGGTGCTTTATGGCACCATGTCGGTGCTGGTGATCTCCACCATCATCCACTACTTCACGGTCAGCCATTTGACAGCGGTAACGGCACTTCGGCAGCTCGACAACGAGTTCGAGCTGGTGTCGGACTCGCTCAAGGTTTCGCGCCTGCGCACGTTTTTCGTCGTGACGCTGCCGTTGTGCGTGCCGGCAATCCTCGACATCTGGATTTACCTGTTCCTCAGCGGCATGACGACCGTCTCTGCCGCTGTGTTCCTTTACTCGCATCAGACGGCGCTTGCTTCCATCGCCGTGATCAACATGGATGACGCCGGCGAATATGCGGCCGCGTCGGCGATGGCAATGGTGATCGTGGCAACGTGCATTGTTGCGAGGTGTATTCATCTGCTGACCACACGAGGTCTGGCGCGCCGGACCCAGGCGTGGAAAGCGCGATAGGTTGCAACCGGCGGACAATCTGGATGTCTCAGAACAATAGTGGGGCGCCACGCATCGTGGTGGTCGGCGCCGGCATAGTGGGTGCGTGCTGCGCGGCCTATCTTCGCCGCGAGGGCTATTCCGTGACACTGCTCGAGGCGGAAGAACCGGCAGCCGGCGCATCGCGCGGCAATGCCGGTGCCCTGAGCCCGGGGAGCTGCATTCCGCTGTCCATGCCCGGCATGCTGAAGGACGTGCCCGGATGGCTTATGGACCGTAATGGCCCGCTGGTCGTCCGGCCATCTTATTTTCTGCAAGCCATGCCATGGCTGCTCCGCTTCATTGCGGCTGGGCGGCTAGAGCGCATTCCGCCAATCGTAGATGCCCTGCATGCGCTGCATAGCCCGGTTTTCGACAGCTACATGCCGCTTTTGCAGGCGGCCGGTGCTGAATACCTGATCCGCCGAACGGGCTGTCTCGTCGTCTATCGCCACCGCCGCGGACTTGAGTCCGCTATGAGCGGCTGGAAACTGCGACAGGACCGCGGCGTGAATTTCGAAATACTTGATCGGAACGCGATACACGATCTGGTCCCGGCACTTGCCAACAATTTCGAGTGCGCCGTTCTTCAGCCGCAGCACGGCTATGTCGCGGACCCGCAGCGCCTGGTGCTACAAATCGTACAGCACTTCACTGCGAGTGGTGGCGCTCTCATTTCAGGTCGCGCAACTCGCGTTGAGCGTTCAAATGAATTCGTTACCATCCGGCTGGAGGATGGTCGCCGGCTTGACCCAGATCGCATCGTTATTGCAGCCGGTGCCTGGTCGAAGCGGCTTCTTCCCGGGCTTGGCGTTTCGATCCCATTGGAAACGCAGCGCGGCTATCATCTGCATCTGCCTTCCCCGGGAGTCCAACTGCCGTTGCCGGTCTCTTTCGCGGATGCCAAGTTCTATGCCACGCCGATGCAAAGCGGCCTCCGACTGGCGGGCACGGTCGAGTTTGCGCGGCACTCGGCAAAGCCCGACTTTCGACGCGCCCGGCACCTGGGCACGATGGCAACGGAGTGGCTCCCTGGGCTGCAGCTGACGGGTGCGAGCGAGTGGATGGGACGCCGGCCGTGTACGCCGGATTCGCTTCCTGTTATCGGCCCGCTCCCGGGAGACAGGCGCATTCTGCTTGCGTTCGGCCATGGCCACAACGGCATGACCAGCGCTCCGACGACGGGCCGCGTGATTGCCGACCTGATAGCCGGTCGCAAACCCTTCATCGACGTTTCGCCCTACAGGCCCGACCGGTTCTGACATCATCAGGAGATAATTCATGGGTGAATTGCCGGCCGTTATCGACCAGGCTGCCGTCGTCATCATCGGTGGTGGCGTGATCGGCTGCTCTGCCGCCTACCATCTGGCCAAGCGCGGCATCACCGACGTGCTCGTGATCGAGCGCAATCAGCTTGCAAGCGGTGCAACGGCTCGCGCGGCCGGTCTCGTCTGTCACGCGCGCTCCGACGTTTCGACAATTCATATGGTGAAACGTACCGTTGTTGCGATCAGCGAGCTTGAATCGCTGCTCGAAGAACAAATCGACTTCCGCCAGGTCGGCAGCCTCCGCGCAATCTTTTCCGAGTCGCGCGGGGAGGAACT
>JAWLCO010000086.1:0-16920 GCA_041687075.1 Hyphomicrobiaceae bacterium
GCGCCGGGGACTTGGTTCCAAACGACGACCGCTCTGGCGGGCCGTTGCTGCAGCCGTGGAGATAATATAGGGCGACCTCGCCTGCAATGCGTCTACACGTTCAAGGCGAGGGAGCGACGCTTCGACACCCTTGCTTCGGTGGCGAATTAACCCGGTGAGCAGACAGGTGAGCGGGCGATTGCTCAGTTCTCGTATCCGGTGCCAGCCACTGGATTGGCCATGGACATGCCGTCCAAGGACGATGATGGTGCATGCAGGCCACATTCGGCTGTGTGCTGAACCGCATCGGAGGAAACCCCATGAGATTGATCAACCCGGACCAGATCGCAAAGCCCGCATCCAACTATGCCCAGGGCGTGCTGCACGGGGCGGGCGCCGAGCGGCTCGTCGTATCGGGCCAGGTCGGTGTCAGGCCGGATGGCACAGTCGAGCAGGGGCTCGAGGCGCAGATGGAGCGCGCCTGGAACAATCTCTTCGGCGTCCTCGATGGGGCCGGCTTCGAGAAGCGGCACCTGGTAAAGGTCACGATCTTTGTCACCGTGCCAGATGCGGTCGCGACCTCGCGTGCCGTCCGCGACCGGATGCTCGAAGGGCACGTGTGCGCATCGACCTACCTGCAGATCGCAGGGCTCGCGTCTCTTGACTTCCTCGTCGAGATCGAGGCGGAAGCCGTGAAGGAGTGATATCAGCAGCGCGATCCCCGACCGCTTGGAGCGGTCGGGCACTGCCGGCTGGGTGGCACGCGCGACGGCTTGCCTGCCTCACGCTCCTGGCGCGCCGAACCCGCCGCCGGTAGGCGTTTTGATTATGATGGCCTCACCGGCTTTGAGGATGGTCTGGTCGCAGCCTTCGAGGCGCTCCATGCTGCCGTCGGTGCGGCGCACGATGTTCTCGCCGCACTGCCCCGGCTCACCACCCTCGAGGCCGAATGGCTGCACCCGGCGGTAGCCGGAGAGAATGGCGCAATCCATCTCCTCCAGGAACCGGATGCGCCGGTAGGTGCCGTCGCCGGCAGACCAGCGCCCGCGTCCTCCGGAGCCGCGGCGGATCGAGAACTCCTCGAGCAACACAGGGTACCGCAGCTCCAGAATCTCCGGGTCCGTCAGCCGGGTATTCGTCATGTGTACGTGCACGCCCGACGTACCGTCGAACCCAGGGCCCGCCGGGGAGCCGGAGCAGATGGTCTCATAATACTGATATTTTGCGTTGCCGAAGGTCAGGTTGTTCATCGTGCCCTGGCTCGGACCCATGGCCTTGAGCGCCCCGAACAGGCAGTTCGTGACGATCTGGCTCGTCTCGACGTTGCCGGCGACGACGGCCGCCGGGTACTGCGGCGACAGCATGGACCGCTCCGGGATGACGAGGCGGATCGGCTTCAGGCAGCCTGCATTCATCGGGATCGGCTCGTCGACCATCACGCGGAACACATAGAGCGTCGCCGCGCGGGTCACCGGGGCCGGAGCATTGAAGTTGTTCGGCTGCTCCGGACTGGTGCCGGTGAAATCGACGGTGGCCTCGCGCTTCTCGCGGTCGACGGTGATCTTCACCTGAACGTGCGTGCCCTGATCCATCTCGACCCGGAATTCGCCGTCGTCGAGCCGGCTGAGCAGGCGGCGCACGCTTTCCTCGGCGTTGTCCTGCACGTGGCCCATGTAGGCCTTCACCACGTCGAGCCCGAAGTGCGCGACCATCTTCTCGAGCTCGGCCACGCCGCGGGCATTCGCCGCCACGTGCGCCTTGAGGTCGGCGATGTTCTTGCCCGGGCTGCGGGCCGGGTACTTCGCGCCAGTGAGCAGGGCGTGCGTTTCCGCCTCCAGGAAGCGGCCCTGGTCGACCATCTTGAAGTTGTCGATGTAGACGCCTTCCTCGTCGATATGCGTGGCGCGCGGCGTCATCGAGCCCGGCGTCAGGCCGCCGATGTCCTCGTGGTGGCCGCGGCTGGCGACGTAGAAGAGGATCTCCCTCTCCCCGCTGGCGGGGAGAGGGCTGGGGTGAGGGGCAGAAGCTGGCGCTGCGGCTCGTTGCGGCCCCTCACCCCGACCCACTTCCCGTTCAGTTGAACGGGGAGAGGGGGAGAAAACTGGCGTGATGACCGTGATGTCGGGCAGGTGCGTTCCGCCGTTATAGGGCGCGTTCAGCATGTAGACGTCGCCCGGACGCATGGTGCCCTCGCGCTCGCGCACGATGGTCTCGACCGAGCGATCCATGGAGCCCAGGTGCACCGGCATGTGCGGAGCGTTGGCGACGAGCTGGCCTTGCGAGTCGAACACCGCGCAGGAGAAGTCGAGCCGCTCCTTGATGTTCACGGACTGCGCCGTGTTGCGCAGCGCCTCGCCCATCTGCTCGGCGATGGACATGAAGAGATTGTTGAACACCTCGAGCAGGACGGGATCGGTCGTCTTGCCGAGCACCTCGCGCTGCCGCGGCACGGCGCGGGTGAGGACCAGATGATTGAGCGGCGTCACCTCGAGGCGCCAGCCGGGCTCGATGACGACGGTCTGGTTCGGCTCGATGACGATGGCAGGGCCGGTGACGCGGTGCCCCGGCGACAGCTCCTCGCGCATGTAGACCGGCGCCTCGTGCCAGGCGCGGCCGGAGAAGAAGCGGGTCGTTCTTGCAGGCCTGATTTCATCGGGGGAACCGGCCGTGCTCGCCTTCTCCTCGGCAGAGGCACCACCTCCGACCGCCTCGACCTCGACGGCAGCGATGAACACTCGCTTCTCGGGCGAGATGAAGCCGAACCGCTGGCGGTGCTGGCGCTCGAATTCGGCCCGCATCTCCTCCGGTCCGGCCATCCGGATCGGCAGCGCCGTATCGGTGCCTTCGTAGCGAAGATGCAGGTTGATCGTCGTCGCAATCTCGTCCGCCGACACGCCCTCGGCGGCGACCTCTGCGGTTACGTCGGCGCGTAACCTTGCGGAAAGCTCGTCCACCTCCTGCATCGAGGCCGCCTCGAGCGGAGCCTCGACGGATTGTTCACGGCTCGCGCGGACCTTGGCGAGACCCATGCCGTAGGCTGAGAGAAGGCCCGACAACGGATGGATCAGCACCGTCTCCATGCCGAGCGTATCGGCGATGAGGCAGGCATGCTGGCCACCGGCCGATCCGAAGCAGTTGAGGGCATACTCCGTAACGTCGTAGCCGCGCTGCACGGAAATCTTCTTGATGGCATTCGCCATGTTCTCCACGGCGATACGCAGGAAGCCGTCGGCGACCTCCTCAGGCGTGCGGCCGTCACCGATCTGCTCGGCAAGCTCCGTGAACGCTGCCTTGACCGCTTCCTCGTCCAGGGCCTCGTCACGGTTCGGTCCGAAGATCTTCGGGAAGAGGCCGGCAGAGAGCTTGCCGACCATGACGTTGGCGTCAGTCACCGTCAGCGGTCCGCCACGCCGGTAGCATTTCGGGCCGGGGTTGGAGCCGGCGCTGTCCGGCCCGACGCGGAACCGCGTGCCGTCGTAATGAAGGATCGATCCACCGCCTGCAGCGACCGTGTGGATGCGCATCATCGGCACACGAAGGCGCACGCCGGCGACTTCCGTCTCGAAGGCGCGCTCATAATCTCCGGCGAAGTGCGAAACGTCCGTGGACGTGCCGCCCATATCGAAGCCGATCACCTTCCTGAACCCGGAGATGCGCGCCGTCTCGGCCATGCCGACGATGCCGCCGGCCGGTCCGGAAAGGATGGCATCGCGACCCTGGAACAGATCGGCGGACTTGAGCCCGCCCGATGAGGCCATGAAGAGGATCTTGGGCGCACGCCCATCGGCGGCGCCAAGCGCGCTTGCCACCTTCTCCACGTACCGCCGCAGAATGGGCGACAGGTAGGCATCCGCCACTGTCGTATCGCCGCGGCCGACGATCTTGATCAGCGGCGAGATCTCGTGGCTGACGGAGATCTGCGTGAAGCCGAGCTCGCGCGCCAGTTCTGCCGCCTGCTTCTCGTGCTCGGGGAACGCATAGGCGTGCATGAACACGATGGCGACGGCACCGATGCCGTCGGCCCGCGCGCGTTCGAGATCGCTTCGCAAAGTGGCCAGATCAAGCGGTGTCTCGACGGTTCCATCGGCCCGCAGACGTTCGTTCGCTTCCAGCACCCGGCTGTAAAGCATCTCGGGCTTGATGATCTTCTTGGCGAAGATGTCGGGCCGCGCCTGATAGCCGATCTCGAGCTGGTCCTTGAGGCCCTTGGTGATGACGAGCACCGTCGGCTCGCCCTTGCGCTCGAGCAGCGCGTTGGTGGCGACCGTGGTGCCCATCTTCACGCTGGCGATCTGCTCTGAGGGAATTGGGTCGTTCGATCCGACCCCGAGCAGCCGCCGGATGCCTTCGAGCGCGGCATCCTCGTAGGCGCCGGGATTGTCGGACAGCACTTTCAGTGCATGCACGCGCCCCTCGGGATCCCGGCCGATGACGTCGGTAAACGTGCCACCCCGGTCGATCCAGAAATGCCACTGTCCGAGAGTGCCCGTCAGTTCCGTCATCAGCTTCCCCGCCTTATCCGAGCCGCGCGCCAAGACCTACATATGCCGAGGGCCGCGTGCCCCGGTTCCGTCAACGCGCGCCCACATCCCTCAATAAGCCAAGACGGGGGAGGTCGATACCCGATGTTGAAGTGCGTGACTCTGGGGCTGCTCGCCGCAGCTTGTCCGCAGCGCCCCGCCGCGGCTGATACGCGGAAGGGATGTGCCGGCGCCGGTTCGACCTGATCTGGTTCGGGATCTACATCGTGATCGCCACGGAAATGGCGCAGATCACGCCGCCCCGGCTCCATCTCTGCCGGCGGCGTTTCCTGAGCTGGCGCTTTGGTTGCCCTCGACCATGCCCGATGCGCGGTGAGGCAGCGGCAGCCGGTTCAGCGGTAATCTCGGGAGGCGTGCTGGAGCCCCGTTGACCGTCAGTTGCTCAGGGCCGCCGCGGCTGGCTGAATGTGCACCTCAGCGTCCGCGGGTGCCTCGGCATTGCCCATTCCGGCGGCCATGGCAATCATCGCCGCGGCGGCGATCGCGTAACAGAGCGTCCTCATTTCCCTTCCCCCCGCTTTTTGGTGCGTTCGCTGACCGTCATTGCTGCGTCATGCCCAAAAAGCTAGCACGCGCTGCCCCGAAGTCGACACCAAACGAGCAACAGCAACTCGAACGATGGTTAAAACGTGGCAGTTTTTGGCCCAAGTGTGGCGCGCGGCACACGAGCCGCTATGCGTCAAAGCCCTTCATTGTCGCCGTGAATGCGGGTAAACGAGGCGTATGCCCTGGAAGACCATCACACGCGCCATGGGCCTGGGGGAGGGGGGCGCCGTCCGCGCCGTGCTCGACAGCCTCTACGCCAACCTGGGCCTGGACCGGCTGTGGCGGAACAGCTCGCAGCGCAACAGCGTGGCGTTTACCATCGCCGTAATCTCCCTTTGTGCGAAGCTCTCCAAGGCGGACGGCGTATCCACGTACCTCGAGGCGCGGGCCTTCGAGGAGGTCTACCACGTGCCGCCCGAGGAGCGGGAGAACGTGGAGCGCCTTTACGACGTGGCCAAACGGGACGTCGCCGGGTATGATGCCTATGCGGACAAGGTGGCCCGGCTGCTGGCTGGCGAGCCGGAGCTGAAGCGCAACGTGCTCGAAGCCTTGTTCCACATCGCCGCTGCGGACGGCATCTTTCACGGCGCCGAGGACGAGTATCTCGCCGATGTGGCGCGGCGCTTCGGGTTTTCGGATGCGGAATACCGCGCCATTCGAGCCCTGTTCGTCCGCGATCCAGATGATCCCTATACGGTGCTCGGCGTCTCGCCGGACACCCCGGATGAAGAATTGAAAGCACATTACAAGAGGCTCGTTCGTGAGAACCATCCCGATGCGCTGATGGCCCACGGCGTGCCGGAGGAGTTCATCGACGTGGCGAATCGAAAGCTCGCAGCACTCAACGCCGCTTATGATCAGATTGCAAAGGAGCGTGCTCTGTGACGTTCGATCCCGACAGCCCCCTCGTGAGCGACGTCTACGCCTCGCCGAACTGTGAACCGCGCCGCGGCTACGAACAGCCGACAATGCTGCTGCTGCACTACACGGGCGTGCCGAGCTGCACGGGCGCCATGGACTGGCTGGCACAGCCGGAGAGCAAGGTGTCTGCGCATTACGTCATCGACGAGGGCGGGCGCGTCATCCAGATGGTGCGCGAGTCGATGCGCGCGTGGCATGCGGGGCTGTCGCGCTGGGGAGATGAAACCGACATCAACTCTGCTTCCATCGGCATTGAAATCCACAACCCCGGCCACGAGGGCGGCTACCCGGACTTCTCCGATGCGCAGATGGACGCCGTCGAGGCGCTTTGCCGCGACATCGTCGCCCGCCGCAACATCCGCCCTGAACGGGTGCTCGCCCACTCGGACGTGGCTCCGGTGCGCAAGAAGGACCCCGGCGAAAAGTTCGATTGGGCGCGACTGGCCCGGGCGGGAATAGGCCATTGGGTCGAACCCGAGCCTGTCGCGCGCTCGGACCGCGGCATCAGCATGGGCTACGGCGGACCGCTGGTCACCGAGGTGCAGGAGATGCTCCGCCTCTATGGCTATGACGTGGAGCCCAACGGTGACTTCGAGGAGAAGACCGAGTTCGTCGTGACGGCTTTCCAGCGGCACTTCCGGCCAGCGCGCGTCGACGGCCGCCTCGACCAGTCCACCATCTCCACCCTGGAACGGTTGCTCGCAGCCCTGCCGGCCCGTCAGGTTGCCTGAGGCCGCGTATGCAGAAGCACGTGCCCGGCTCTGTTCGCCCGATCGACGGCTGGGCGGCGCTTCTGATCGTGGCCTGCTGCGCCTGCTGGGGCATGAACCAGGTCGCGGTCAAGATTGCCAACGCCGGCATTCCGCCGATGCTGCAGGCCGGCCTCAGATCGACCGTCTCGGCGCTGTTGCTTTTGGGGTGGGCGTGGGTGCGCGGCATCCCGCTTTTCAGCCGGGACGGCAGCCTGCTTGCGGGTGTCGCTGCGGGCGCGGTGTTCGGGTTCGAGTTCCTGGTGCTGTATCAGGGCCTCGAATGGACCACTGCATCGCGGGGAGTGCTGTTCCTCTACTCGATGCCGTTCTTCGTGGCCATCGGCGCACATCTGCTGATTCCCGGAGACCGCCTCACGGCGATGAAGGTGATAGGTCTCATCGCAGCCTTCGGCGGCCTCGCCATGGCGCTCGGCGAGGGGCTCGTCGGAGGTGCGGGAGAAGGCGATCTCGTGGGCGATATCATGTGCATTGTCGCGGGCATCGCCTGGGCGGCGACGACAATCATCATCCGCACCACCACCCTGCGGTTCGTCTCGGCCGAGAAGGTGCTTTTCTACCAACTCGCGGTGTCGGCGCCGCTGATGATCGGCGCCTCGTTTGTGGCCGGAGAGGGCGCGCCGTCGTTCACCGATCCCGGCGTGGTGCTGGCCTTCGCCTATACGGCGATCGTGGTCGCATTCATCAGCTACGTGGGCTGGTTCTGGCTGCTGTCGCGCTACTCGCCGTCGGCCATGTCGGTCTTCACATTCCTGACGCCGATCTTCGGGGCGTTCGCTGGTGCGCTGGTCCTCGGAGAGGCGTTGACGTTGCGTCTGCTGCTTGCATTGGCGCTGGTTGCGTTCGGCATTTTCCTCGTCAACAGGCCCGCCGCTGCCAGGCCTGCCTGAGGGGTTGACGCAGACCCCGGCACGCCCCTTATTCACTTTGCCAGCCGGCCGGACGGCCGCTGCCGGTGATCTCGCGTTATGGCGAAAGGGACCGGCAGAGGAAAGTCCGGGCTCCATGGGAACACGGTGGCGGCTAACGGCCGCCGGGGGCGACCCCAGGGAAAGTGCCACAGAAAGCAAACCGCCGGCGGCGGCTCTCCGGAGCCCGCCAGGTAAGGGTGAAAGGGTGCGGTAAGAGCGCACCGCGCGACTGGCAACAGGAGCGGCAAGGCAAACCCCACCGGGAGCAAGACCAAATAGGGGTGGCCGGGCGTGCGGGGCTAGCCCGTGACGCCAGGCCCGTTTTCAGGCCCGCCACCCGGGTTGGTTGCACGAGGCACGTGGCAACGCGCGCCCCAGATGAATGGCCGTCGCGGAGGGCTCCCCTCCAGACAGAACCCGGCTTACAGGCCGGCTGGCACCTGCCTTATTTCAGGCCTGCAGCACGCGCCGCGGCGTCGTGGCGTCAACGCGCCGCCACGAGCGAACGCGATTTTCCACGTCGGTTACGATCGCTTCCGCCACGCGCGCGCCGGTGATCGTCTCGAAGGTGCCGAGCGCCGGGGTTGCCGAGGCTCGTAGGACGGCTGGGCCGGTCCTGGTGTCACCGATGTCGATGCTCGCAAGCCTCAGGCCGAGCGCCTCGGCAGCGGCAGCGGCAATCGTCCGTTCCTCCTCGAGGGCACGGTCACTGGCATCGTGCTCGCGGCCAAAGCGGCGCTCGACCACTGCAACGATCTCCCCGCCCACCACCAGAAAACGCAGTACCGGCGCGACTAGCCGGCGGGATCTGCCTCCTGTGGCGTTTTCGCTTGTCAGAGTCTCGACCGGGACCGGCACGGACCGCGCCATCAGCTTCTGGCGCATGGCAATGGGGTTCAGCAAACGCTCGAGCGCATCGCCGGGATTGACGGAATAGCTCCCCCTCAATTCGAGCTGCCGCACCGCTGCGGCGCCGAACGTGCCGTCGCCGGGGGCCGGCCGGGGGATGACGGCGTCATAGTGCGCCACCGGCTCGTTGCCGACCAGCAGCACTGGCTCCGTCGAATCCAGGACAAGGGACATGCGGCCAAGATCGAGTGGCTCGAGCACGTGCCCGCGCGCAGCCGCAGCCGCGAGGAGGCGCCGATTCGAAACGCTGCGCGGCTGGCGCGTCAGGAGAGCCATGCGGAGCGGTCTGTGCACCAGGTTGTGCTGCGGGGCATGACGGTAGAGGCGGTAGGACAGCTTCGGCTGAACGTACGAGGCGGCCGGATCGACCTGGATATCGCCGCGGATGGCCTGCCGCCCCAGCAGCATGCGGTAGGCCATGCTCTCGCGGTTGGCGAGCGTCACCTCGATGGGCCACGTGCGCTCGCCGATGCTGATGCGGGTGGCAATGACGCAGCGGATCTCGCGCTCGCCATTCGAGCTTGTCACCTCCCGCTGGTCGATCACCGGCGCAGAGCAGGTGATGACGATGTCGGTTCGCCCCGGAATCGGGTGGATGCCGAAGCGGACCATGGGCGATTCCGCCGGTCCGAACGGTTCTATCTGGAAGGCATGCAGGGCAGAGGTGCGGGCGCCCGTGTCGACCTTCGCCTTGATCGCCGGCAGGCCGAGGTCCGGCAGTGCAACCCATTCTGCCCAGCCGAGTGTGAATGGCTTCGGTTTCATGTGCCTGATCGGTGCGTACAACTCGTGCGGACGGCGGGCCGGAGGCACCAGCGATGTGCTAACCGCGGGAATTCAGCGCGATTGACCGGCTCGCTGCGCTCGCTTATCTCACGGCCATGGCAAAACTTCCTATCATTACGCTTCCCGATCCGATTTTGCGCGAGATTTCCGCTCCCATCGAGCGCATCGATGATGACCTGCGCCGGCTGATCGAGGATATGTTCGAAACGATGTACGCGGCGCCGGGTGTCGGTCTGGCGGCTGTGCAGGTCGGCATTCCGCGGCGCCTTCTCGTGGTCGATGCGGCCGAGGAGGATGAGGAACGCCGCCCGATCGCGATGATCAACCCGCAGATCATTTCTCTCGGAGAGGAAAAGCGTGCGTACGAGGAAGGTTGCCTGTCGATTCCCGATGTCCGCGTCGAGATCGAGCGGCCCGGGAGTGTGCACGTGCGCTTCCTCGATGCAGAGGGCCAGCCGCAGGAGCTGAAGGCGGAAGGCCTGCTGGCAACGGCCATCCAGCATGAGATCGACCATCTCGAAGGACGGCTCATCATCGACTTCCTGTCGCGGCTGAAGCGCGACATCATCGTGCGCCGGTTCAAGAAGCAGGCGAAGGGCGGCGTCGCGGCCTGACCCGCGCCGTAGGACAGCGAGAGGCGATCCGTGCCGCTGCGCATCGTGTTCATGGGAACGCCGGATTTCGCGGTGCCGACGCTGGCCGAGATCGTGGCTGCGGGCCACGATGTGGTGGCGGTCTACACTCAGCCCCCGCGGCCGGCCGGGCGCGGCATGGGTGAGCGCAAGTCTCCCGTTCACCTCTACGCCGAGAGCAACGGTATCCCTGTGTTCGTGCCGAAGTCCCTCAGGGGCGACGCGGAGCAGGAGACGTTCAGGTCGCACGATGCCGATGTCGGCGTGGTCGTCGCCTATGGCCTGATCCTGCCGAGAGCCATTCTGGAGGCGCCGCAATACGGCTGCCTGAACCTCCATGCCTCCGCTCTGCCACGCTGGCGCGGGGCGGCGCCCATTCAGCGCGCGATCATGGCCGGTGATACCGAAACGGCCGCGATGGTCATGCAGATGGACGAGGGGCTCGACACGGGACCGGTCCTTTTGGCAGAGCGCGTGCCCATCGGCCCGAACACGACCGCCGGCGAGCTGCATGACGAGCTGGCGAAGATCGGTGCGAGCCTGATGGTGCGCGCGCTTGCAGCTCTGGAGCGCGGCAGTCTCGACGCTACGCCGCAGCCCGACGAAGGCGTGACCTATGCCGCCAAGATCGACAAGACCGAGGCCCGTATCGACTTCACCCGCCCGGCCCGCGAGGTCCACAACCTGATCCGCGGCCTGTCGCCGTTTCCCGGCGCCTGGTTCGAGGCAGGACCGGGGGAAAAGCGCGAGCGCATCAAGGTGCTGCGGTCGGAGCTGGCGGAAAGCATTGGACCGGCGGGAACGATCCTTGACGACCGGCTCACCGTCGCCTGTGGCGAGGGTGCCGTCCGCCTCACGCTGCTGCAGCGCGCAGGCCGCAAGCCGATGTCCGCCGAGGAACTGCTGCGCGGATTCGATTTGCCCGCTGGTACGAAGCTGGGTGGTTGAAGCCGGCGTGCCCGAGCTTCGACCGCAGAGCTGGTGGAGGGTTGGATCCCGGCGACGAGCGCCGGGATGACGTTTTTCCCGTTCCGCCTGCTGCCCGGAAGTCATTCCGGGCCTTGTGCCCGGAATCCAATTCGCCACTTGCTCGCCGGAGAAAGCTGACTGGTCCCCCGCCGCGTCGCAGGTGCGCTTGCCGCGTCCGGGTCGAGCCGTTAGCACTGCCGGCATGCCACGCTACCGCATCACCATCGAATACGACGGCACGCCGTTCGTCGGCTGGCAGACCCAGGCGAACGGGATCTCGGTGCAGGGTGAGATCGTCCGCGCCATCGCTCAGTTCTCGGGTGAGGAGACGAGCGTGCGTGGCGCGGGCCGGACCGACGCAGGCGTGCACGCGCTGGGGCAGGTGGCCCATTTCGACCTCGCGCGCGAGTGGGAGCCGTTCAAAATCCGCGAGGCACTGAACTACCATCTCAAGCCGCAGCCTATCGTCGTACTCGACTGCGCCCTCGTGGCAGATGATTTCGACGCGCGCTTCACCGCGACTGCGCGGCACTATCTCTACCGCATCCTGAATCGGCGCGCGCCTCCGGCGCTCGATCGCAATCGCGTCTGGTGGCAGCCGATGCCGCTCGACGCCGCAGCGATGCATGCGGCGGCGCAGGTGCTCGTCGGCCGGCACGATTTCTCGACCTTCCGGGCGGCAGCTTGCCAGGCAAAGTCGCCCATAAAGACGCTGGACCGGCTGGATGTCACGACGGCAGGCGAGGAGATCCACATCAGGACCTCGGCCCGGTCGTTCATGCACAATCAGGTGCGGTCGATGGTGGGCAGCTTGAAACTGGTCGGGGCAGGACGCTGGACCAAGGCTGATCTCGCCGATGCGCTTGCAGCGCGGGACAGAGCCGCCTGCGGGCCGGTGGCGCCGGCGAATGGCCTCTATTTTGCCGGTGTCGACTATCCGGTCTTGGGCGAGGCGGTCGCTGACGAAGCCGATGACGACGGCGAGGCCTGATCGGCTGCAGTGCGCTCCTTCAGCACGCGGTCGATCATGGCAGGGGCGCTGCCGAGGTAATTGGCCGGGTCCACAAGCTCGAGCAACCGACGCTCGTCGAGATGAGCCGTCACCTCCGGACGGCGGGAAAGCTCCGTTATGAGCTCGTTTCCGGAATCCATTGCTGAGCGGCAGGCGGAATAGACGATGTCGTGCGCAGCGCCCCGGCCGATGTGCTCGGCAAGCGCCATCATCACCGCTTCGGCGACGATCAGACCACCCGTCAGATTGAGGTTGCGGCGCATGCGGTTTTCGTCGACGACAAGCCCGCTCAGCAGCTGTACCGACTGACGCAGAGCGCCGGCGGTGGCGATGAAGCTCTGGGGCAGGGCAACCCATTCGGCCTGCCACGGCCCGGTCGCCCGCTCGTGATCGGATACGATGGCGTCCAGCATCAGCCCGGCATTCTGGCGCACGGTTTTCGCCGCGGCGATGATCAGCTCACAGGAGATCGGGTTGCGCTTTTGCGGCATGGTGCTGGAGGAGCCGCGCCCCGGCTGGAACGGCTCGAACGCCTCGCCCACCTCGGTCTGCATGAGGAGAGCCACGTCCGTTGCGATCTTGGCGAGAACCGCCGTGGTGAGGGCCAGGAAATTAACGATCTCCGCGAAACCGTCGCGCGCCGCATGCCAGGTGATCGACGGCGCGGCGAGCCCGAGTTCAGCCGCCAATGCCTCCTGCACTTCCAGTCCGCGATCCCCGAGCGACGCCAGCGTGCCGGCGGCGCCGGAGAACTGCAGAACGAGGACGCGGCGCCAGAGCTGACGCATCCGCTCCCGCGTACGACGGATCATGGACAGCCATACGGCGGCCTTGTGCCCGAACGTGGTCGGCAGCGCATGCTGCAGATGGGTGCGTGCCGCCATGACGGTGAGCCGATGCCTTTCGGCAAGGGCGGCGAGCGCTTCTTCGACGCGGGCGAGATCCGTGGCGATCGTGCCGATGGCCTCGCGGATCTGCAGCACCGAGACGGTGTCCATGATGTCCTGGGTGGTGGCGCCCCAATGCAAATAGCGGCCTGCGTCGCCACACTGACGGGCGAGCTGATGCACCAGCCCGACGATGGGATAGCCGACCAGCTCCGTTTCCCGCTTCAGCTCGCCGATGTCGATCCCGGATGCGTCGGCCCGGTTCTCGATCTCCTGCGCTGCTTCGGCCGGAATGATGCCGAGCCGGCCCTGTACGCGCGCAAGCGCCACCTCCACCCGCACGGCATGGGCGACGGCGGTCTCGTCTGAGAAGATGTTGCGCATTTCGGGCGTGCCGAATGCATCCTTGAAGATGCTGGAATCGAAAACGGTGGATGGCATGGCAGGCCTCGCGCGTTGTCGCTCACTAGTGTCCCGATATCGAATTTCACCCCGTGCTGCTGGTCACGTGAATGAACTTCGAAATCACAACGGACGATAGAATCACAGAGTTGCCAGTGTGACTCAGATCGAGAAATGCGCTCGCAACCGAGCCGGAGCACCGGCTAATGTCTCGATATCATACGAGTCGTCCACGCCGGCGGCACGGCAGGCAAGAGGGGCAGAGCAACAAACGCGCCCGCACGAAAAAAGGCCCGCCGGAGTTTTCGACGGGCCAGTTCCGGGGAGGAAACGGACCCACGCGGCAATCGGAGGGCAATTAGCACACCCCCGATGAGCGAGGTGAGTCGACCGCGGAACGCGCTACCTCCAATAGGGATCTCGGGGTGCGGCAATATGATCGAACAGTGAATCGGCGCTTCCCGAGCGCCCGCTCGACGGCCAAATCCCGTTGCTTGCCGACGAGGCTTCGCTTTAAGCTTCCGCTCGTTCGAGCAAGCGGGTGCGCTCAGTCAGCCGGCGCAATCGCGTTTGCCGGTGGCACGGGGAGGCATATGTGGCGGTCGAGGGAGGCGACGATAACGGGACCAGAGGTGGCCCCTGGCTGCTCAGCACATTGGCCGAGAATCTGGCGCTCGCCGGGGGCATCATTATCGTGGCTGCCGCCTTTCTCGTGTGCGCCAGCGTCGGCCTGCGCTGGATGACGAGCAATTCGATCCCGGGCGATTTCGAGCTGGTGCAGATTGCGGTGGCTTTATCCGCTTTCGCCTTCCTCCCGTTCTGCCAGCTCCGCCGCGGCAATATCGCCGTCGGAACGTTCACCGGCGCACTTCCGGAGCGGGTCCGCGCAAGCCTCGACGCGCTGTGGGACCTCATCTACGCCGCGGCGGCGGCGTTCATTGCCTGGCGCCTTGCCGCTGGAGCGGCGGAGACCATCGCCAACCAGACGACCACCATGGTCTCAGGGATCCCGATCGGCTGGGCCATCGCCGCGACGTCGGCCATGGCTGCGCTGCTCGCCGTTGCGGCGGTGGCGACCGCCGTGCAGCTCATCAGGAGGCCAGGGTGAGCGGCACGACCACCGCCATCGCCGGCTTCGCGGCGATGCTGCTGCTGATCGGCCTGCGGATGCCGGTAGGCCTGGCGATGCTGTTCACGGGCAGCGTCGGCTATGTCTCGTTCGTGGGGATGGCGCCGTTTCTCAGCTACGTGAAATCGACGCCCTATCACCTCTTTGCCGACTACACGCTGTCCGTGATTCCCTTGTTCATCCTGATGGGGGCTTTTGCGGAGCGCTCGGGCCTGTCGACGGATCTCTTCAGGGCGGCGGCACGTGCGTTCGGGCGGCGCAAGGGCGGCCTGTCCATGGCCGTCATCGGGGCATCTGCCGCTTTCGGCGCCATCTGCGGATCGTCCGTCGCAACAACGGCCACGTTCTCGCGAGCTGCGCTGCCGGAACTCAGGCGCTACGGCTACGATCCGGGGTTCGCGGGCGCCACGGTGGCGGTCGGCGGTACGCTCGGCATTCTCATACCGCCGTCGGTGATCCTCGTGGTCTATGCCATCGCCACGGAGCAGAACATCGTCAAGATGTTCCAGGCGGCGCTGATCCCCGGTCTGATCGCGGCATGTTTCTACTGCCTCGTCGCGAACTGGGTTGCCAGGCGTGATCCAGCGGCAGGCCCCGCCATCGAATCTGCAAGCGTCGGCGGGTCCTGGCGAGGCGTCTGGCCCGCGCTGGCGGTGGGAGTCGTGGTGGTCGGCGGGATCTATGGCGGCGTCTTCACGCCGACGGAGGGCGCTGCGGTGGGGGCCGCAGCGATGCTGCTCATCGGCCTCGCGCGGCGCACGCTTGGTCTTGCCGAGATCCGCACGAGCCTGCTGCAGACGGCCGAGACGACGGGAATGATCTTCCTGATTCTCTTGGGTGCGGAGGTGTTCAACAGCTTCCTTGCGCTGTCCCGTCTGCCTACCGAGTTGGCTGAGACCATTGCGGCCCTGGGGTATTCGCCGCTGGCGATCCTCGGCATGCTGCTCGCCGTGTACATCGTCCTGGGGTCGGTGATGGACGAGCTGGCCATGATTCTGCTCACGCTGCCGGTGTTCTTTCCTGTGGTGTCGGCGCTCGACTTCGGCCTGCCTGCCGAAGAGGTGGCGATCTGGTTCGGCATCCTCGTGCTGATCGTGGTCGGCGTGGGTCTGGTTGCGCCGCCGATCGGGCTCAACGTGTTCGTGGTGAGCGCCCTGGCAAAGGACGTTTCCATTATTTCCATCTACCGGCGCGTGCTGCCGTTCCTGGCCATGGACATCATTCGCTTAAGCCTCGTCATGGCTTTCCCGGCGCTCGCTTTGGTGCTCGTGCGACTGCTCAACTGAGCGGCTGAGACACACGGTCCGCCTGACCATGCTTGCCAGCGTGCCAGACAGGCCAAATATCTTCAGCGCGAGCTGGAAGTACTCGAGTAATCTGAGCGGCAGCTCACTTTGACTTTTCACAAGATCAGCGCAGACATTCGCCGACTCTCAAGGCAACGGCTCGCCGGCGCATTGCGGGACTTGAAATCATGGATCGCGAGAATCTCGAAAGACTCCGTGCGAAGTACAGCGGCGCCGCCGCAGGCGACGTCCACGACCCCGAGTTCAGGAAGGTCGTCGATATCCTGTTCTCCGGAGCCGATCGCCGCGCCAAGCCTTATGAGGGCGTCTCGACCTTTCTCGACGCGCCTCTGGCACTCGATGCCCCGAAACAGCCGGACTTCGGCGGGCTCGACGTGGCACTCATCGGCGTGCCCATGGACCTCGGCGTGACGAACCGGCCGGGCGCCCGGCATGGTCCCCGCGCGGTGCGGCAGGTCGAGCGGATCGGCCCCTATCACGAGGTCCACCGGGTCGTGCCGGCGAGCCTCGCAAAGATCGCTGATGTCGGCGACGTACCATTCCGCAGCCGCTACAGCCTCGCAGACAGCCATGAGGACATCGCGGCATTTTACGAGAAGGTTCACGCTGCCGGTGTGGCACCAGTCTCGGTGGGCGGCGATCACTCGATCACGTTGCCGATCCTGAAGGCCCTCGGGCGCGACCGCCCGCTCGGTCTCATCCATATCGATGCCCACTGCGATACCGGCGGACCGTTCGAAGGCTCGAAGTTCACCCACGCCGGCCCCTTCCGTGAGGCGGTGCTCGCGGGCGTGCTCGATCCGCAGCGGGCCATCCAGATCGGCATTCGGGGCAATGCCGAATATCTGTGGGAGTTCTCCTACGACAGCGGCATGACCGTGATTCACGCCGAGGAGTTCATGTGCCTCGGCATCGATGCCACGCTGGCGCGCCTGCGTGAGGTCGTGGGCAGCGGGCCGGTCTACATCTCCTTCGATATCGACAGCCTCGATCCCGGCTTTGCGCCCGGCACGGGCACGCCGGAGGTGGGCGGCCTGGCACCGCGGGAGGCGATGGCTCTCATCCGTGGCGCAGCAGGTCTCGAGGTTGTCGGCGGCGATGTGGTCGAGGTGGCGCCCGCTTACGATCCCACGACGGCAACGGCGCAGATCGCCGCTCAGATGCTTTTCGAGATCGTCACAGTGACAGCGATGGCGAGGGCCGAAGAGCGGAAGGCCTA
>JAWLCO010000087.1:0-16863 GCA_041687075.1 Hyphomicrobiaceae bacterium
AGATCGCCATCGTGCTCGCCTCCGTCGCGATCGTCTCCGGCGGCCGCCTGGCGCTGACGATGAGCGGCGTGCTCGGGCTCGCGGGCACGGCGCTTACGGCGAACGGCTTCTGGCTGGGTGCCCCGGAGGTAGTGGAGGCCGGAATGCAGCTGCTCCATTCCTACTTTTGAGCCGCAGGATAGGCATAGCGGCACCGGCTACGCCTCAGCGATTGCTTCGACGTCCAGCAGACATGCCTCATCGGCGCGGAAAAGCAGCTCGACGACGCGCCCTCTTACGTTTCCCAAGCAGAGTTGATCGACTAGCGCGATACTTTGGGGTGAACTACGGGCCGATGCGCGACACTGCTGTTTATGAGTGTCGCATTCGACGGCCGATAACTTCCACCAGTGTCTCACTGATCTGTCCCGGCCGGCATCCCGCGTCCATGGCGCTCCGTGCCGGACGAGAACTCACTTTGCAGTCCCGCGCATTGATTACGACTTGGGCTTGACACAGCAATTGTCATACAACTGAATAAAGATTGGCGGCATCGCGGGCGTGCGACACTGCAGTGCAAGTTGTCGATTCACACTCGAAGCGTGACGGAGGGGCCATGAACCAAGTAATCGATCAGATCGTTCAATTCCTGCAGCAGGGCATTTCGGCGATCTTCAAGTTGCTTCAAATCGGGTGGAGCTGGTCCTTTGGTCAGATCATCACCGTCATTCAATCCGATTGGCAAAGCTTGCCGGTTTGGAAGTTGTTTGTTCTTGCTCTGGTCGTAGGTGGCGTCGCCTATGTGCTCTACAAGGCGGCTCAGGAAGTGTGGAATGCAGGGGAGAACGTTCTGAAGGCCTTCTTGAGCCTGGTAGGCGTGCTGGTGTCAGCGTTGCCCTACATCCTGATTGCGGGAGTGATTGCTTTCGCCGGTGGATGGCTCATTCGCACCGTCAACATCTAGATTCGGGTAGCTGGGCTGCTTACGAAACCCGATGTCTGCTCCAGTTGTCGCGCGTTTCGGTCTGGCACCCGGCAAATTGGCGCATGATGTCGTCGGGCGCACATGCGGCGTCAAAACATCTGTAATCGGTGCTTCTCGATAAGCCGCTTCCGCGGCATAATTGCCTCAGTTGCCTCGACGGGAGTGGGACACTGATGTGGCATTGGGTTTGTGCATTGCCGTTGATCTTGATCACAATGTGTTTTGCAGCTGGCAGCAACGAAGCGAGCGCCCAGGAGAAGCGGCTGGCGCTCGTAATTGGCAACTCCGATTACAAGCATGCCGGCGAGCTGCCCAATCCCCGAAACGATGCTGCAGATATGGCGACAGCGCTCGAGAAGCTCGGCTTCGAAGTCGTAAAAGGCGTCGACCTCGATAAGCAGAGCATGGATCAGACGCTACGGCAGTTTGCAAGCGCCTTGTCCGATGCGGAACTAGGACTCTTCTTCTACGCGGGGCACGGACTGCAGGTGAACGGGAAGAATTACCTCGTCCCCATTGACGCCCGGCTCGCAGATGCAGCTGCTTTGGATTTCGAGGTCATCCGGCTCGAACTTGTGCAACGCATTATGGAACGGCAGGGCAAGACCAACATCTTGTTCCTCGATGCCTGCCGCAACAATCCGCTCGCGCGCAATCTTGCACGTGCCATGGGCACCCGCTCGGCATCGATCGGTCGTGGCTTGGCAGCCGCGGAATCGGGCGTTGGCACGCTGATCAGCTTTTCTACCCAACCAGGCAACGTCGCGCTGGATGGAGAGGGTCGCAACTCGCCTTTTGCCGGAGCCCTCGTAGAGCAGCTGCTAACAAGCCGCGGCGATCTCTCTGATATTTTGATCAGCGTGCGCAATTCGGTAATGCGGGTGACGGAAAATCGCCAGATCCCTTGGGAGCACTCGGCACTAACCTCAAAGATTTATTTTTCACCCCAATCCGCTTCAGCTGGCGAGGAGGTGACACAGCCGTCCGCCCAAAGCCAAGGGTTACAAATAGAGACGGCGTTCTGGAATGCTGTCAGAGATAGCGATCAGCCGGCGGTGATCCAGAGCTACCTCGATCGGTATCCCAACGGCGTTTTCGTGCCACTTGCCCAGCTGCGGCTGAAACAACTGGCAAAGGCATCCGCGAAGATTGCGAGCCTTTCAAACCCGCTCTCGGACAGCGTAGATCTCGACGAACAGACGCTGACACAAATGCTACAGCAGGAGCTTCAGCGGGTCGGCTGCGATCCCGGATCCGTCGATGGTCATTGGGGTCCGAAGACGCAGATCGCATTACGGGCCTTTGCCGAGCGAACGAATATTGCACTTCACCTGGAGCAGCCTTCTCAGGCTGCACTCGATGCCATCAAGCAGCATCGGGTTAGAGTTTGCCCCACCAAGTCGATGCGAACCACAAGTGGGGCAGCTGCCAGGAGAAATTGTCGGATAGAAACGAGGGCGCAATGTCGAGCTCGTCTTGGATTAAATCCATACGGACGAGGTGGCGCAGGCGGCCAATGCAAAGGCACACGGACCATCTGCGATTGAGCTAAACTCAACGGCGTCAAAGGGCCAAAACGCTGATAGGCAGCACCTGGGGAAAAGGCAGTCGCGCGACCTGCGCGGCGTGTTACAGAGCCTCATGCCTGCGAGCGAAATACGCCTCAGCTAAGACCATCGCCCTCCACTCGCGCCGCAAGACCTCTGTCCGTCCGGCTCATCCCGGCGCTGCATGTCGCAGCAGGGCGTATCGCCTCTGGCGCGTGCAGGAGGGCAGTGCGGGCAAAGCGGTCGAATGTGAGCCCGCCAAGCCATTGATTATTGGTCGGGGCAGCGGGATTCGAACTCGCGACCCCCTGCTCCCAAAGCAGGTGCTCTACCAGGCTGAGCTATGCCCCGACATCGCGAAGGGGTTTGATTTCTGGGGCGTCCCGAGGCGGAGGTCAAGCCCTAAGAGGCGATCGGCCCTCACGCTGGAGCGTTGACATCCCGTTGCGCTTCCGGAATGAGGGCCGGACGCGGGATGAACGGCGGCAGCCGCAGGCATGACCAGACAAGTGATGAACAGGAGCTCCAGGCCAGATGGGGAACCGGCAGGAGCGCCGGCGCGGCCATCAGCGCTGTCGCTCGTCACGACGGCCGGATTTTCCGATTACGCGTTGCTCGACTCCGGGAACGGGCGCAAGCTCGAGCGGTTCGGTGCGGTTACCGTGGATCGGCCGGAGCCGCAGGCGATGTGGCAGCCGCGGTTGCCAGCCGAGCGGTGGTCCGCAGCTCATGCCGTTTTCTCCGGTGGCGAGGACGAGGAGAAAGGCCGCTGGCGCGTCGACAAGCCGGTGACCGACTCCTGGCCGGTCAGGGTCGGCGGGGCCACGATGCTGTGCCGGCTCAGCGCATTCCGGCATCTGGGACTTTTTCCGGAGCAGCTTCCCCACTGGGAATGGATGCTCGAAGGCCTGCAACGGGTTTCGGGCACGCGCCCGCGCGTGCTCAATCTCTTCGCCTATACCGGCGCCGCCTCCCTGATCGCAGCGAAGGCGGGTGCCGAGGTGGTGCACGTCGACGCCTCCAAGAAGGCGATCGCCTGGGCGAAGGAAAACCAGGCAGCTTCCGGCCTTGCCGATGCGCCAATCCGCTGGATCCTGGATGACGCGCGCAAGTTCGTGGCGCGCGAGGTGCGCCGGGGCCGCACATATCACATGATCCTGGTCGATCCGCCGAAGTTCGGGCGTGGTCCCGGAAACGAGGTCTGGGAGCTGTTCGAGCACCTGCCGGACCTGATGCGCCACTGCGCGCAACTGCTCGACCCTGCGGCCGCCCACCTCTGCCTGACGGCGTACGCTATCCGTGCCTCGGCGCTTGCCATCGACGGACTCGTGCGTGAGGTCGTGGCGGCACGTGGTGGCCGGATCGAAAGCGGAGAGCTCGCCATTGTGGAGCAGTCGGGCGGGCGCGCGGTCGGTACCTCGCTGTTCACGCGGTGGTCCTCGCCATGATGCGCACCGATCGCGGGCGTCCACCGCTCCACCGGGTTGTCACGAGCCTGCAGAACCCGACGGTCAAGGCCGTGCGTGCGCTCGAGATGCGGAAGGTGCGCCGCGAAACGGGGCAGTTCGTGGCGGAAGGCGCCTCCGTTCTGATGACGGCGCGCGAGCACGGCTGGCGGCCGAAGACGCTGCTTTACCGGCCCGACGCGGCCGAAGGCGAGATTCATCAGAAGCTCGTCCATTGGGCCAAGGACTCCGGCGCCGAGATTCTCGAAGTCAGCGAGGCGGTGCTCGGCAAGATCGCCTCGAAGGACAATCCGCAAAGCATGCTGGCCGTGTTCCCGCAGGCCTGGCATCCTCCGCCGGATGCGCTGAAACTGACGCCGCAGGCGTTGTGGGTCGGTCTGGAGGAAATTCGCGATCCGGGCAATCTGGGCACGATCGTGCGCACCGCCGATGCGGTGGGTGCTGCTGGCCTCATCCTGATCGGCACCTGCTGCGACCCCTATGCGCGCGAGGCGGTGCGGGCGAGCATGGGTTCGATCTTTGCCGTGCCGCTGGTGCGGATCGACCGTAATGAGTTCTTGAACTGGCGAAAAGCTTGGCCTGGCGAGGTGGTGGGCACGCATCTCACCGCCACCGAGGACTTCCGCGCCGCTTCCTACCGCGGCCCGACCCTGCTGGTCATGGGCAGCGAGGGCCCAGGCCTCTCGGATGCGCTGGCGGCCGCCTGCGACCGGCTTGTGAAGATCCCCATGGCTGGCAAGCTCGACAGCCTCAACCTCGCCGTCGCCACCGCCCTCACCCTCTATCAAATCCGCGGCCCCCACCTGAAATTGTGATAACCACCCATAGTCGCCATTCGCCATTCGCCATTCGCTATTCGCTATTCGCCTCCCTTCCATGCGCATCGAATACCACCGCACGCTCATCGCCGACCGCGTCCGCAACGACGCGTTCGCGGCGGCGCTGGCGCGGGTCATCCGGAAGGGCGAGACGGTGGTGGCCGATATCGGGGCCGGCACCGGGCTGCTCGGGCTGATGGCGGCGCGGCTCGGCGCGCGCGAGGTCTACCTCTACGAGATGGCCGAGGTGGCGGGGGTCGCGAGCGCGATCCTGAAGCGGAACAGCGCGCGCAACTGCCACCTCATGCCGTGCCACTCGACCGAGATGCAGACCCCCCCGCGTGCCGATGTCATCGTCTCGGAAACGCTCGGCAACTACCCGTTCGAGGAGCACATCATCGAGACGCTGAACGATGCCGTGCGCCGGCATCTGAAGCGCGGCGGCACCGTCCTGCCGGGGCGGCTGGCGCAGTTCGTGGCCCCCGTGGTGACGGATCGTTTCCACCTCGAGCTGACGGCCTGGGAGCGGATTGGGCAAGGCCTCGACTTCGCCCCGGCCCAGGCGATGAGCCTCAACAACATCTACGTGCGGACGCTCGCGCCATCGGATCTGCTGGACGACGGCCGCTCGGCCCGGCAATGGGACGAGATCGACTTTTCGGTACAGAACCGAACCACGCGAAAGGGCGAGGCGCGCTGGACGCCGGATGCCGGCAGGATGATCTACGGCTTTGCCATGTGGTGGGTTGCGGAGCTCGTGCCCGGGGTGACGCTCTCCACGGCGCCCGATGCGCCGCGCACCCACTGGGAGCAGCTCTATTTTCCGCTGTTGCGGCCAATCGAGGTCCGCAGCGGCGAGGTGATCGCCATTGCGCTGCGCTCGCGTTCGTCCATGCGCACGGGCACCGACGTGACGTGGACCGTAACGCGCCAGGATCGCGCCGGGAAAATCAGGGAGCGGCAGGCGATGGACCTTGCGAAAGGCTATCTGCCCTGATCGAGGCCGATGGCATTTCGGGCCGCTTCGCGAATAGCTGTGATGTTTTCGGCGTAACGTCCGCCTGCAAACACGGCGCTGCCCGCGACCAGCACGTCGGCGCCGGCCGCGGCAACGTCGCGAGCGGTCTCGGCATTGATGCCGCCGTCGACTTCGAGGTGGATCGGCCGCTCACCGATCATGCGGCGGATGCTTCTCACCTTCTCCACCATTGCCGGGATGAAGGCCTGGCCGCCGAAGCCCGGATTGACCGTCATGACGAGCACCAGGTCGAGTTTGTCGATCACGTGCGCGATGGCGCTCTCGTGAGTGGAAGGCGTCAGCGAGACGCCGGCCTTCTTGCCGAGGCTCTTGATGAGTTGCAGCGACCGGTCGAGATGCGGCCCCGCCTCCGCATGCACCGTGATGATGTCCGCGCCAGCCTTCGCAAAAGCCTCGATGTAGGGATCGCACGGCGCGATCATCAGGTGCACGTCGAGGACCTTCTGCGTATGCGGCCTGATCGCCGCGACGACCGCCGGACCGATCGTGATGTTCGGGACGAAATGGCCATCCATCACGTCCACGTGCACCCAGTCGCCGCCCGCCGCATCGACGGCACGCACCTCGTCGCCAAGCCGCGCGAAGTCTGCCGAAAGAATCGAGGGAGCGATGAGGATGTCTTGCATCGAATGGTCCGCCTGCTCTGGCTGCTATCCGCGCGGCAGGCGATAGCATCCCGGTCCAATCGTGAAAAGGCGGCGCTTAGCCGTTGCCCCGCGTCTTCGTCTCGTTGGGGCGGGCGCTCTGTTCCAGGAACAGAATGATCTGGCTGGCGACGTCAATGCCGGTCGCCCGCTCGATGCCCTTGAGACCCGGCGAGGAGTTGACCTCCATCACCACGGGTCCGCGTTCAGACCGCAGCATGTCGACGCCGCAGACGTTGAGCCCCATGATCTCCGCCGCGCGAACGGCTGTCGTCTGCTCCTCTTCGCTCAGCTCGATGGCTATGGCATTGCCGCCGCGGTGCAGGTTGGCGCGGAAATCGCCGCTGCGCCCCGTGCGCTGCATGGCCGCCACGACCGTGCCGCCGACAACGAAGGCCCGGATGTCGGAGCCCTGCGCCTCCCGGATGTACTCCTGAACCATGATGTCGATGTTCGCGGCGCTGAACGCCTCGATGATCGATTGAGCGGAAGCGTCCGTCTCGGCGAGGATCACGCCGATGCCCTGCGTGCCTTCCAGCAGCTTGATGATGACCGGTGCGCCGCCGACTTCCTTGATGACGTCCTCCGCCTTGCGCGGCCCGTGGGCGAAGGCGGTGACGGGCAGTCCGATCCCCTCGCGCGCCAGCAGCTGCAGCGCTCGCAGCTTGTCGCGCGCGCGGCCGATGGCGACGCTCTCGTTCAGGGGATAGACACCCTGCATCTCGAACTGGCGCAGAACGGCGAGACCGTAATGGGTCACCGAAGCGCCGATACGTGGGATCACCGCGTCGTAAAGCGGCAACGTGCGCCCGCCGTGGCGCAGCGTCGGCCGGCTCGACGTGATGTTCATGTGCACGTGCAGGGTGTTGATCACCTCGATCTCGTGCCCGCGCTCCTGCGCAGCGGCGACGATGCGCTGATGCGAGTAGAGGTTCGGATTGCGCGCCAGCATCACGAAACGCATCGCACGTCTCCTCAACCAGTGCTCACACTCGCACCTGGCAAGGTGCAGTGATAGGCTGCCGCATGGTTCGGGCCAAGGACCTCGAACGAGGCACAGCGGAGGTGGCGGGCATGGCTGAGCGTGAGCATCGGTATCGGGTAAGCGTCCGTTGGACGGGAAATCAGGGGCAAGGCACGGCAAGCTACCGCAGCTATTCGCGTAGCCATGACATCGTGAGCCCGGCGAGCCCTGACAAGCCGGTCATCCCCGGATCATCCGATCCTGCGTTCCGTGGCGATCCGGCGCGCTGGAACCCCGAGGAGTTGTACGTCGCAAGCCTCTCCGCCTGTCACAAGCTCTGGTATCTCAACCTGTGTGCCACAGCGGGCGTGGTGGTTGAAAGCTACGTGGATGAGGCCGAGGGCGTGATGATCCAGGGCGAGGATCACTCCGGCGAGTTCGCTTCTGTGACACTGCGACCGCAAATCACGATCACGCGCAGCTCCGATATGGAAAAGGCGCGAGACCTCCACCACGAGGCTCACGCCAAATGCTTCATCGCGAATTCGGTCAAGACGCCGGTGAGCGTCGAGCCGGTCATCAGCGCGTCCGATCAGCCGGATCGCTGACGGCCACTTCGTCTGCGGTTTCCGCCTCGGCCTCGATCCCGGCATGCATCAGCCAGGCACCGCCGGATACGAGGATGAACAGCAGCACCACGCCGACGACCAGCCGCTTGAGCACGGAGCGGGCGAACGTCTCCTGGCGGGCGGTGGCGGCTTCTGATGCAGATTGATCAGGTCGTGACGGCATTGCTTCTCCCCCCGAGCGAATGCGAAGAGGGGTCGTGACTGATGACTTTGACGCGGTCAAGATAGTCCGTCCGCGGCCCGCGCTTTCCTTGCTTGCCGTGGTCCGCGCGACACGGACTCGAGCACCATTGTAACCCCACAACGCGCGGGCACGCGTTCGGGATCGGCATGTGCGACACATTTCTCGCAAGCAGCCCTAACGCGCAGATTCAGCGGATCCAGCGGCCGTACCGGAGGATCACGGACAGGGGGATCACGAGCCCGAGGATAACGGCGCTCCAGGTCAACGCCGGCAGGGCATCATAGACGCCCCGGTCCACCGTGAAGATCATATTGAGGTACTTCGTCAGGAGTTGCCCCGCCACCAGGGCCATGTTCATCAGCGAGGCCATCAATGCGAACCAGGTGGCCCTGTGACCAGCCGGCGCATAGATGGCGATCAGCGTCAGCATCGGGATCATGCTGATGTTGATGAGTGGCGACTCCACCGCGGTATCGAGGATGGCGATCTGGCGGGCGCCAATGCCCAGCACCTGCTCGGTCCAGTGATGCACCTCGTGCACCAGCATGAGATTCGGTATGGCGAGCACCGCGCCGAGAATGGTGAGCCACAGCATCACACGGGCCACCGGCTGGCGCGTGATGCTGTCGGACAGCAGCCAGGCGGCGACGAGGCCTATGCCGGCTCCGATCTGCTGCAAGACGCCGAAGAAGGCTTCGTCGAAGCCCAGCCTGTCGATCGAGAACCACTGGTAGCCAGCGCCCGTGCCCGGGACTGCCCGGAAGGCGAAGATGACGACGGCCGCGTAGAAGATCCTGAGCCGCGTTTCGGAATCGACGCTCGCCGTCACGCGCCGCAGCATCAGGACGATCACTGTCATCGAGATGACGAAAATGATCTCCTGATTGAAGGGCACACCGGCGACGCCGAGCAGCGTCACCACGACGCCGAATACCAGACCCCCGGCGAGCAGCCGCCAGTCGACCGCCCGGGGCGCTGCCGTCTCGAGCCGAACGAGGATGGCGCCAGTGACGGAGATCAGCGGCACAACGAGGCCGATCATGAACACGGTCTCATAGGAGAGGATCTGCGCCAGGTAGCCGGAGAGCCAGGCCACCGAGAAGATGCCGAGCGAAAGCGCGAGGCGGCCAAGCACCTGCACCATCCCGAGATCGCGATCGACCGCCGCCTGCTCCCGCGGCGTGCCGTCAGGTTTCTCGCGCGCGACCACTTCCGTGCTCATGGCATCGGCAACGACATCCTGCAGAACGACGCCGGTCACGGTCAGAATCGAGGCAAGGACGTAGATCGGATCGGGCCGCGCGAAGGTGATCCAGCCGCCGGCCGCTCCGGCGAGCAGAATGAGCCCCGTCGCCACCATGCTGGCGCCGAGGACAACATAGGCGCGGCGCTGCGAGCCCAGCAACGGCACGGCATCGACCAGCTCGCCGAAAACCATTTTGATGGTCCAAGGCAACGTCAGCCACACGCCCAGCGCGGCCAGGTCCTCCGGCGTCATGGTGAGGGACTGCTTCACCCAGAAGCTGTCGGCAACCGCCGTGATCCCGAGCGCCCCGTAGGCGAAATAGATCATCAGCAGCGGCAGGTAGGCGAGGCGGAACTCCCGAACGGGGGTGACGACGGCCGCCTCGAGGCGCTGTCTCCAGGTGTCCGGGCGCTCGGCAGCCAGAGGCTGGGGTTCGGGAGATGATGTCACGCCGGAAGTGTGGGAATCGCCGCGCCCGGCGACAAGCCGCTGAGAAGCCGCAGCGTTAACCGCGCCCGGCGGCGCCTTACAGGAGCGGAAGCTGCTGGCGGACGTGCTCTATGGTCAGCATGAGATCCACCTTGCCGGAGCTCAGCACGGGAATGGCGGGCACGACGAGAATGGCCTTGGGCAGCCACAGGGAGGACAGCCCCTCCTCCTGCATGTGCCGCATGATGGCTTCCTTGTCCGCATCCGGCTTGTCCGTCACCAGCACGAGCTGCTCGCCCTTGTGGGGATCGGGAACGCAAACGACGACGTGGTTGGCATCCGGCCAAAGGGTGCTGATGACGGATTCGACGGCAGCCAGCGAAACCATCTCGCCGCCGATCTTGGCGAACCGCTTGGCCCGGCCGCGGATCGTGACGAACCCCTCATCGTCGATGGTGACGATGTCCCCGGTGTCATGCCACCCGCCGGGAGGAGGCACGATGATGCCCGGAGCGCCGGGCAGCATGTATCCCAGCATGATGTTGGGCCCCTTGAGCGAGAGCCGCCCGCCTTCCTTGAGGCCCGGCACTTCGGCCAGCCGGTGCTCGATGCCCGGCAGGATCCGCCCGACGGTGCCGCTGCGGTTCGTGTCCGGCAAGTTGACCGCGACCACGGGCGAGCACTCGGTGACGCCATACCCCTCGAGCAGAACGGCGCCCGAGCTGGACCACATGGTGCGCGTCACGTCCTTGACGCGCTCGGCACCGGCCACGGCATAGCGGATGCTGGCCAGATCCTCAGGCCGCGCCGCCCGGGCGTAGCCCTGCAGGAACGTATCCGTCGCGACCAGAATGGTAGCCTTCGTCTCTCCGATGAGCCGCGCCACCTGGCGATAGTGCAGCGGGCTCGGATAGAGCACGGTCTTCATGCCGTTGAACAGCGCCAGCAACGTGCCCCCCGTGAGCCCGAACGAGTGAAAGTTCGGCAACGGGTTGAAAATGATATCGGTGGACCTGAGCATCTCCTCCGCGAAGGCGAAGATCTGCTGCGAGTTGGCGACCAGATTGCGGTTCGACAGAGCGACGCCTTTCGGCTCGCCCTCGGTGCCGGATGTGAAAAGTATGACGGCCGGCTGATCGGGGCTGAGGGCATACCAGCGGTGTACGGCGCCGGCGGCAAGCGCCTGCAGCCCTCCCTTTGCCTTGTCGGCTGTGGTTATTCCCGCGCGGATATCCTCCAGGTAGACGATCTCGACCGTGCGGCCAGGCGCGATCTCGTATCCGGCAAGCGCCTCGACAGTCTCCTCGAGCTTGGCTGCCTCGACGAATTTCCGGGACGTCAGCACCGTCCGCACGGCCGCGGTCTTCACGGCCGACTGAAGATTGCGCACGCCGGCCGTGAAGTTGAGCATGGCCACCACACGGCCGAAGGCATTGAGGGCGAATAAGGTCACCGGCAGAGCCGTAACGTTCGGCAGCATGAGGCCGACGTTCTCGCCCCGCCGCGTGATGGCTGCCAGCTTGCGGCCGAGCACGACACTGCCTTGCACGAGCCGCCGGTACGTCAGCGGCGTGCGCTCTACATCCTCGACAACGGCGCGATCAGCCCCGTACCGCGCCGATGCCTGAAGCAGGGCGGAGAACAGGGTCATGCGGGTGGCTTCTGAATCGAACCGCGTCATGCGCGGAATATGGAGCGGAAGGCTCAGGATGTGAATTACGAATGGACGAAAGGTTTCAGTCGCCCTCGGCACCCTGGCTCGAAAGGTCGGACAGAACACGCGGCAGCATCTCCGGCAGATCCTCCGCGATGAGGCCGGGGCCGAACGCGGTGGCAGCAGCCCCGTGCAGCCAGACGGCGGCCGCCGCAGCTTCGAATGCCGGCATGTGCTGGGCCAGTAGTCCCGTCACGAAGCCGGCGAGGACATCGCCGGTGCCGGCGGTGGCCAGCGTCGGCGGCGCATTCTCGTTGATGACGGCGCGGCCATCGGGCCCCGCAACCACCGTATCCGCCCCCTTGAGGATCACGATGGCGCCGCTGAGCCGGGCCGCCAGCCTGACCCGGTCGAGCTTCGGCAAGTTGGCCAGCTCCGGAAAAATCCTCGCGAACTCCCCATCATGCGGGGTGAAGACCACCGGTCGCCTCTGGGCCGATATGGCAGCGAACAGCTCCTCCCGGTCGTCGGCGAAGACCGACAGCGCATCCGCATCGAGCACGACGGCAGCTCCCGATGCCAGGGTCGCCAGGACCTTTCCCCGAGTCGCGTCATCCACCCCGGCACCTGGGCCGATGAGGACGGCATTGAAGCGATCGTCCGTCAGCAGCTCTGCGATCTCCTGCGCATCGCTTGCCTGCCGCACCATGACAGCCGTCACCTGAGCCGCATTGACGGCGAGCGCCTCCTCGTCGCTGGCGAGCGTGACGAGCCCCGCGCCGATCCGCAACGCACCTCGAGCCGCCAGTCGCGCTGCGCCCGTCTTCCAGGCCGGACCGGACACGACGACGGCATGCCCTCTGGCGTATTTGTGTGCATCGAGCCGGGGCCAGGGAAACCGGGCGAGCCACACCGCGGGCGCGTTGGCGAACGTCGATATTCCGATCCGCTCCAAGACCTCCGCCTTGATGCCGATATCCGCCACGCGTGTCAGTCCGCAATGAAGCCGCCCCGGAAGCAGCAGATGACCTGGCTTCCTGCGGAAGAAGGTGACCGTGCGCTCCGCTTTCACGGCAACCCCCTTCACCTCGCCGGTGCTGCCGTCCACCCCGCTCGGCACGTCGACTGCCACCACGCGTTGCCTGTCGAGGCTGACTGCCACCTCCGCCGCTGTCCCTTCGAGCGGACGGGACAGGCCGGCACCGAACAGCGCGTCGACGACGACGGCGGCGTCCTCGGCGATGGCCGTGCTCATCGGCCAGATCGGCCCGTTCCAGGTTGCAGCCGCCTGTGCTGCATCGCCCTTCAGCGCCTCACGGGCGCCGAGCAGTGCCACGCTGACGGAGTAGCCGCGCTTCCTCAGCAGGCGGGCGGCCACAAAGCCATCGCCGCCGTTGTTACCCGGCCCGCAAAGCACGGCGACGCGTGCGCCGGGCTCGGCGATCCACTCGATTTCGTCGGCAACCGCGCGCCCGGCGTTCTCCATCAGCGTGATCCCGGGTGTGCCGCCGCTGATCGTCAGCTCGTCGGCGCGCGCCATCTCGGCCGCTGTCAGCAGCTCCAGCCCGTCGTTGCCGCTATCGCTCATCACCGTCTCCGCTAGGGATAGTGGCTCAGCTCTATCAGGTTCATGTCCGGATCGCGGATGTAATAGGAAACGATGCGCCCGCGCGCGCCGGTCCGCTCGACGGGCCCCTCCAGGATGGGGACACCCGCGGCGGCGAGATGGTCCGCCATGCCCTCGAACCCTTCCACCAGGAAGCACAGGTCGGCAGACCCCGGCGTCGGCACGGCAGACTTCGGCTCGAACTCCTTGCCCTGCTCGTGAAGATTGATCTTGTGCGGGCCGAAGCGCAGAGCCGTCCGGCGCTCCGGGCCGAACACCTCTCGCGTCATGCCGAGAACGCGCTCATAGAAGTCCGCCGCCCGCTCGATGGAGGCAACTGTCAAAACGAGATGATCGAATCCGGTTACGCGCAAGGGCTCTCCTCCTGATTGGCCGCCGCATTCGCCAGGCCATTAGCCGACGGCATCGGGCAGGCAAGTCAAGCCCCGCAGTCAGGAGACGTACAGCACGAATTGCAGTCAGTTGCGCTTAATCCCCCGGCATTCGCCGGAGACTGCCTGCCCAAAGATGCAGCACATCGCCTGAAACTCCGGCACCGCTCGTCAAGGCACCGGCGGGGCCGGTGAACCCGGACAGGCCTAAATCATTGATAATCCGGGTCAGTGCCCGCGCGGTCAGCATCTGGCACGGGTCGTGCTAGTTGAAGCCCGAGGCAACGAACAGCCCCGATCGGGAGGCACGGAATGAAGAAAATCGAGGCCATCATCAAACCCTTCAAGCTCGATGAGGTGAAAGAAGCGCTGCAGGAGATCGGCTTGCAGGGCATCACCGTCCTCGAAGCCAAGGGGTTTGGCCGGCAGAAGGGCCACACGGAGCTTTACCGCGGCGCCGAGTACGTCGTCGACTTTCTGCCCAAGGTGAAGATCGAGGTCGTCCTTGCCGACGAGCTGCTCGACAAGGCGGTCGAGGCCATCCAAAAGGCCGCCAAGACGGGCCGCATCGGCGACGGCAAGATCTTCATCTCCTCGATCGAGGAAGCCATCCGCATCCGCACCGGCGAAACGGGGGCGGATGCGATCTGAGGCCCGAAGTCACCACCTCGCGGGGCTGCCCGCTGTCTTGTTTCAACTGCAATCTCAGCACCCACCCGAGCAACCAAGCCTGCACCAGAGGGGAGTTGTTAAATGGCAAACCCAGCCGACGTCCTGAAGCTCATCAAGGACAAGGACGTGAAGTTCGTAGACCTGCGGTTCACCGATACCAAGGGCAAGATGCAGCACGTGACCGCAGAGGCGAGCTGCATTGACGAAGGCGTGTTCGCGGACGGCTATGCCTTCGATGGCTCCTCGATCGCGGGCTGGAAGGGCATCGAGGCGTCCGACATGCTGCTGAGCCCCGATCCGGCGACGGCGCATCTCGATCCGTTCTTCGCTCAGACCACGCTCTCCATCTTCTGCGACATCATCGAGCCTTCGACCGGTGAGCTCTACGAACGCGATCCCCGCGGCGTTGCGAAGAAGGCCGAGGCCTATCTCAAGCAGACCGGCGTGGGCGACACCGTGTTCTTCGGCCCCGAGGCGGAGTTCTTCATCTTCGACGACGTCCGCTTCACTGCCGACCCGTTCGCTACGGGCTTCAGGCTCGACTCGACGGAGCTGCCCACCAACTCGGGCACCGACTACGAGATGGGCAACCTCGGTCACCGGCCGCGCACGAAGGGCGGCTATTTCCCCGTGCCGCCGATCGACAGCTGCCAGGACATCCGTTCCGAGATGTTGTCAGTGATGGCCGAAATGGGCGTGAGCGTCGAGAAGCACCACCACGAGGTGGCTGCCGCCCAGCACGAGCTCGGCATCAAGTTCGCGCCGATGGTCACCATCGCGGACCACCTGCAGATCTACAAGTACGTCGCCCATAACGTGGCCCAGGCCTACGGCAAGACCGCTACCTTCATGCCGAAGCCGGTGTTCGGCGACAACGGCTCCGGCATGCACTGCCATCAGTCGATCTGGAAGGACGGGCAGCCGACGTTCGCCGGAAACAAGTACGCCGATTTGTCGGATAACTGCCTCTACTACATCGGCGGCATCCTGAAGCACGCCAAAGCGATCAATGCCTTTGCGAACCCGACGACCAACTCCTACAAGCGTCTGGTCCCGGGCTACGAGGCACCTGTGCTGCTCGCCTATTCGGCGCGCAACCGCTCGGCCTCGTGCCGCATCCCGCACGTGTCGAGCCCGAAGGCAAAGCGCGTCGAGGTCCGCTTCCCCGATCCGGCAGCGAACCCCTACCTGGCGTTTGCGGCGATGCTGATGGCCGGCCTCGATGGCATCCTGAACAAGATCCATCCGGGCGAGCCGATGGACAAGAACCTCTACGACCTGCCACCGCTGGAGCTGGCGCGCATTCCGACCGTCGCCGGCTCTCTGCGCGAGGCCATCCAGAGCCTAGACGAGGACCGCGCCTTCCTGAAGATGGGCGGCGTGTTCTCAGACGACATGATCGACGCCTACATCGAGCTCAAGATGGCCGAAGTCCTCCGCTTCGAGACCACACCGCATCCGGTGGAGTTCGATATGTATTATTCGGTCTGAATCCGGATCGAAACAGACAGAAGAATCTGGGCGGCCAACTGGCCGCCCCGATTTGTTTTGTTCAATGGCGGCTGCCGATGGATGCGAGCCGCAGCGTTCAGGCGCGTGGGTCATCCGCCTTGTTCGGCTCGCTGAAACGAAGCCTGTTGCCGAACGGGTCGTGCACCATCATGACGAGAGCATCCCATGGGGCCTGATCGAGACCGGGCTTGTTATAGCGATAATCCTTGTCCAGCAGCTCGCGGTGATAATCGACAAGCCCCCGCATCCAGATGAACACGGTGGCTCCGGGACTCGCATCACCGTGGTGCTCGCTCAGATGCAGCTTCGCGCCGAAACGGGAGACCTGCATATAGAGCGGGAAGTTTTCGTCGATGCTATGCTCGAAATCGATCGCGAACCCCAGGAAATCAACGTAGTACTCTATCGCCTTCTCGACCGAAAAGATGCGCAGGATCGGGATGACGCTCGTGATCCGGGGTCCGGATGCAGCAGTGACGTTCCGATCCCCGTTGCCGCCGGCTTCCGCATCGATCCTGGCGGCCAGCACATTCCAGTTCGGCGCCCCGAACTGGGCCGCAACGATCTCCAGGCAATCGCTGTGGGTGAGAGAGATTTGCCTGTCCTGAAGCGATGACCGCAAAGACTTCGCCATTGCTTTGGCGTCGCGAAAGGTTCGCATCTCGTCTGATCCTCTTTCTCGGAGCGAGCGTCAGACATCAGCGCTTGCATTGCCGACCCGTTCGCTCCGCGAGAGAAGCATCAGGCAACAGATGAGATGCATTCACCATACCCCTGAGGGCGCAAGCGGCAGGCTGCATCGGCCGGGCAGCATCATATGGCGCCGCCAGCGATCGTCAAATGCCGGAGTCGCGGCCGTTCCGGGATCGCGAGCCCATAATTCAGAGTAGCCGCCGTCCTCGACGCTCGTTTCACGACTGCCTGGAGACGCCGCACCGACCACCCCCTACCCGTCATTCCGTGCGCGGTGCAGCGCCAAGCGGTGCACCGCAGACACGGGATCTTCCGGCTGGCGAGGTCGTGCCCGCGGCAAGATCCCGGATCAGCGCCGCACCCTTGCATGGTGCGGCGCGTCCGTGATGACGGGTGGTTGTGTT
>JAWLCO010000088.1:0-16841 GCA_041687075.1 Hyphomicrobiaceae bacterium
GGTCCAGCTCGAGAAGAGATTCTCCCGCGCCCAGGCCGCCGGTCCTGTCGTGGATCGCGGCGGCGGTCGCATTTTGGCGAGGGAGACTTCAGCGGCGATGTCCGACATGAGCTGCCTCCCTTACCGCTCGACCAACGCCATGCGGCGATTGAACCAGTTCATGAATGCCGACGTCAGCAGGCTTATCGTCAAATAGACTCCCATGGTCATGAGAATGACTTCGACCGCCTGCCCGGTCTGGTTCAGAACGGTGCCGGTGAACACGCTGACGAAGTCCGGATAACCGATCGCGACTGCGAGCGAGGAATTCTTGGCGAGGTTGAGGTACTGGCTCGTCAGTGGCGGGATGATGATGCGAGCCGCCTGCGGAATGACGACGAGCCGCAGCATCTGCCCGTTGGAAAGGCCCAGGGCCTTGGCCGCCTCCTTCTGCCCCTTGGGAACGCCGAGAATGCCGGCGCGAACGATCTCCGCGATGAAGCTGGCGGTGTAAATCGAAAGGCCGAGCAGCAGGGCCAGGAACTCGGGCTGCACCACGAGGCCGCCCTGGAAGTTGAAGCCCCTGAGAACCGGGTATTCCCAATGCAGCGGCGCCCCGGCGGCGATGTAGACGACGAGCGGCAAGCCGATGATGAGGGCGAGGCTCCACCACAGTACAGGGAACTGTTGGCCAGTCCGCATCTGACGCCGCCGGGCCCAGACATAAAGGCCGATGGTGGCGACGATGCCCAGAACGAAGACGGCGACGACGGCTCCGAATCCCGGATCCGGCACCGGCGCGGGCAGATAAAGGCCGCGCACGTTGAGAAAGCCACCGCCGGTAAGCAGAACGCTCTGCCGTGGCGGCGGCAGGTTCTTCAAGACCGCGAAATACCAGAACATGAGCTGCAGCAGCAGCGGCACGTTCCGCACGGTCTCGACATAGACGGTGGCCAGCCGTGCGATCAGCCAGTTGGACGAAAGCCGGGCGATGCCCATGACGAACCCGACTACTGTCGCAAAGAAAATGCCGATAGCCGAGACCAGCAGCGTATTCAGCAGCCCGACCCAGAACGCGCGCCCGTAGGTGGAGACGTTCGAGTACTCGATAAGGGACTGCGAGATGTCGAATCCGGACGTTCGATCAAGGAAGTCGAAGCCAGAGGCGATGTTCTGCCGCTGCAGGTTTTCGGCAACGTTGTTGATGACCCACCAGCCGGCGAACAAGAGCCCGGCCAGCAGCAGAACCTGGTAGATGACCTGCCTGACCTCGGATCGGTAGAGGAGGCTCGGTTGTTCGGTGGCCGACTCCCTGGACCGATTATGGGTGGTCACCGCCATATTGCTGTTGCTTCCGTTGCGTTTCGAATTTGACCCGCCACAACTCGCGAGTTGTCGGGCGGCCGAAGCGGAAGCGCCGGCCGATCGATTCGGCCGGCGCGCATAGATTTCCGCTTAGCGAACCGGCGGGGCGTACTGGAGACCGCCCTCGGTCCAGAGCGCATTCAGGCCGCGCTCGATGTTGATGCGCGAGCCCTTGCCGACGTTGCGGTCGTAAATTTCGCCGTAGTTGCCGACCGCCTTGATCGCCCTGACGGCCCAGTCGTTGTCGAGGCCGATCGCCTGCCCGAAATCACCCTCGACGCCCACGAGGCGACGAATATCGGGGTTCGTGGAGGACTTCATCTCCTCGACATTGGCTTGGGTGACGCCCAGCTCCTCGGCATTGAGCAGCGCGAAGTGCACCCACTTCACGACCGTGAACCACTGGCTGTCGCCCTGGCGAACCGACGGGCCCAGCGGCTCCTTGGAGATGATCTCCGGAAGCACGATGTGCTCGTCGGGCGTCTGCATCTGCAGCCGCTGTGCATAGAGCCCCGACGCATCGGTCGTGTAGGCGTCGCAGCGGCCCGCCTCATAGGCTTGCAGGGTCTCTTCGACCCTCTCGAACACGACCGGCTGATACTCCAGTTTGTTCCTGCGGAAGAAGTCCGCCAGGTTGAGCTCCGTCGTCGTTCCGGTCTGGACGCAGACGGTCGCGCCGTTCAGCTCTTTCGCGGATGACACGCCCAGCGACTTCTTCACCATGAAGCCCTGGCCGTCATAGAAGTTGACACCGGCGAAGCTGAGCCCCAGCGAGCTGTCGCGCGCCATGGACCAGGTGGTGTTCCGGATCAGCACGTCCGACTCACCGGACTGCAGCGCGGTGAAGCGCTCCTTGGCAGTGGTCGGCACGTACTTGACCTTATTCGGATCGCCGAGCACTGCAGCCGCGATCGCCTTGCAGTAATCGGCGTCCAGGCCCGTCCAGTTGCCCTTGTCGTCTGGCTGCGAGAAGCCGGCGAGGCCTGTATTGACGGCACAGTTGAGCACGCCGCGCTGCTTCACCGCGTCGAGCGTCTTTTCCTGGGCCGAAGCCACACTGCTGAGGCCCACTGCCAGCACGGACACCATTCCGAGCTTGACGAGATTTTTCATGCGCAAACTCCCTCCTTTGAGACAAAACATCTCGATTTTCGTTTCTGCTATGGGTTTCTTCCGAAACCCGATTCAGTTTCGCAGTTCGCTTTTGCACTCACCTCTTTAATGGCGGCCTTGTCAATGATTGAGTATCTGCGACAGGAACAGCCTGGTACGCTCCGATTTCGGATCATTGAAGAACGTGACAGGATTGCCCTGCTCGACGATCTCGCCCCGGTCCATGAAAATAATGCGGTCGGCGACCGAGCGCGCGAAACCCATTTCATGCGTGACGCAGAGCATCGTCATGCCGGACTCGGCGAGCTCGATCATGACGTCGAGCACTTCCTTGATCATTTCGGGATCGAGCGCCGAGGTCGGCTCGTCGAACAGCATGATGCGGGGATTCATGCACAATGCGCGCGCAATGGCGACACGCTGCTGCTGCCCACCGGAAAGCTGCCCGGGATATTTGTTCGCCTGCTCGGGAATTCTCACCCGCTCCAGGTACATCATCGCGGTCTGCTCGGCCTCGGCGCGCGGCATTTTCTTCACCCACACCGGGGCGAGGCAAAGATTGTCGAGAACCGTCAGATGGGGAAAAAGGTTGAAGCTCTGGAACACCATGCCGACTTCGGAACGGATCTTGTCGATGTTCCTGAGGTCGTTGGTGAGCTCGATGCCGTCGACGACAATCTTGCCTTCCTGATGCTCCTCGAGCCGGTTGATGCAACGGATCAGCGTCGATTTGCCGGAGCCGGAGGGGCCGCAAATGACGATCTTTTCGCCCTGGGCCACCGAGAGATTGATATCGCGCAGAACGTGGAATTCGCCGAACCACTTATTGACAGCAATAAGTTCGACGGCTGGTACGTCAGCTTGTGCCGCAAGCGTGGCCGCGGCATCCGGTTGAGCCATGTTCCCTCCCGGGACTCGTAATTCATTATGGCGGAACGGCTCGGGCGATCCCCATTAACCAAGTCCGCAACGGATTAGGAGAGTATGCCCGAGGCTTTGCGCCTGTGCAATGATGTGGTTTGCGCGATTAGTGCGCGAATTGCTGTGATTTAAAGCGCAGCTGAATTGTGCAGTGCAGGATCGGCGGCTAGCCGCGCCAATCCTCGGCGATCATCGCCGCTCCTTTTTCGCCGATCATCATGGTGGGCGCCGCGGTGTTGCCGGACGTAATCGTCGGCATGATCGAAGCGTCGACCACGCGCAGCCCTTCGAGGCCATGGACCTTCAGGCGCGGATCGACAACCGCATTCTCGTCAGTGCCCATTTTGGCCGTGCCGACCGGATGGAAAATCGTCGTCGCGATGTCGCCTGCAGCACGGGCCAGCGCCTCATCCCCGTCGATCTGCGGGCCGGGCTTGAACTCCTCCGCCTTGTAGCGGGCCAAGGCCGGCTGCTTCGCAATCTGCCGCGTCAGCCGGATGGCAGCGGCGGCCACCCGCCGGTCCTCCTCCGTGGCAAGATAGTTGGGCTTGATCTCCGGATGAGCTACCGGATCAGGCGAGGTGATGCGGACGTGTCCCCGGCTCGTTGGCCGCAGATTACAGACACTCGCCGTGAAGGCCGGGAACGGATCGAGCGGTTCGCCGAACTTCGGCAGCGTCAGAGGCTGGATATGGTACTGCAGATTGGGCGTCTCCCGGCTCGCGTCTGATTTGGCGAAACAGCCGAGCTGGGAGGGTGCCATCGACATCGGACCGCTGCGTGACAGCGCGTACTCCAGCGCAATGCCCGCCTTCTGCCAAAGCTTCTGCGAGCGCTCGTTCAGGGTGCGAACGCCGGACACCTTGAACGCGCAGCGGACCTGCAGGTGATCCTGCAGGTTCTCGCCGACACCCTTCAGATCGTGCCGCACCTCGATCCCCGCAGACTTGAGCACCTCTCCGGGGCCGATCCCGGAGAGCTGCAGGATCATCGGTGATCCGATCGCGCCCGCCGCCAATATCACCTCACGCCGTGCTGTGACGGTGCGCGAGGCCGCGCCCTTCTGCCGGTAGGCGAGACCGGTGACCCGCTTCTCCTCGAGCGTCAGGCGCTCGACCGTGGCATGGGTGAGCAGCGTCAGGTTCGGCCGCTTCAGTGCCGGACGCAGGAACCCCTTGGCCGACGACCAGCGCCAGCCCTTGCGCTGATTGACATGGAAGTAGGCCGAGCCTTCGTTATTGCCGCCGTTGAAATCACGCGTGCGCGGAATGCCGGCCTGCTCAGCCGCTTCCGCCCAGGCGTCGAGGATCTCCCAGCGCACGCGCGGCTGCTCCACGCGCCACTCGCCACCGCGGGCGTGCACACCGTCGAACTCGTCGGGCTCCAAGGCCCACTGGTCTTCGTGCTTGAGGAAGAACGGCAGCACGTCCTCCCACGCCCAACCCGGATTGCCGAGCTGACGCCAGCGATCATAATCGCGGGCCTGGCCGCGCATATAGATCATGCCGTTGATGGCGGAGCAGCCGCCGAGGACCTTGCCGCGGGGATACTGCAGCCGGCGCCCGTTGAGCCCCGGCTCGCTCGCCGTCTCGAAGCCCCAGTCGACCCGCGGGTTGCCGAAGCAGTAGAGATAGCCGACGGGGATATGCACCCAGATGTAATCGTCCTTGCCGCCGGCCTCGAGCAGCAGCACGCGGACGCTCGGGTCCGCCGACAGTCTGTTGGCCAGCACGCATCCCGCCGAACCGGCTCCGACGATGATGTAGTCGTACTCCCCAGCAGCCTCGGACATGGCGGTTCTGCTCCCCTCGATTGGCGTTCTCGACTTGCACGTACTTACCCCGGCACGCCGCGCGGCGAAAGATCCGGACCGCGGTTGCTGCCGGACGGGTCCAGCGAGCGCCCCAGGAAGGCGACGCGCTTGCCGCCCCACTCGGACACCGCGAGCTGCCGGAAGCCACACTTCATATAGAAATGATTGTTCCGCGCCCCTTCCGCGGTGACCACGTGCATTCCGGGCGCCCCGGCTCTCCTGGCGTGCGCCGCGAAGGCTTCGATCAGTTTTACGCCGATCCCGCGACCTCTCCAGGCGGCCGTCAAGTTGATGTGCAGGTGGGCCGGGAACCGCCTGGAGAGATGGGCGAACTCAGCGAAGTACGGAATATCGGCAAAGAGGGTGTTGCGCGCCGGGTCCTCGAGGCAGCCGACGAGATATCCGACGATCTCGCCGCCCGCCACGGCCAGAAAGGCTTCGTCCGGATAATGCGCCAGATAGCGCCCGAGCCAGCGCTCGCGGAATGCTTCCCGTTCCGGTCCGCTTGCGAACTGCTGCGCATTGCTCGTCTCGAAGAAGATGGCATCGATCGCTTCACGCACCGGCTCAGGGGCCGAATGCTCCGCAAGCCGGACGACAGTTGCGCTCATGCCGAGGTCGGACATGTCCCTAGTTATGCAGACCACGAATAGCTGGTCGACAGAATGTCACATTGTGCGCCGCAACGTGGTATGCCATATACCAGAGTGCGACAGCGAAACACCAAAGAGCGCTGCCAAGCCAAAGCACGAGGTTCGATCATGAGCACCAATACAATCGATACGGCCCTCGACTTCATGCCAGCCGAGCGGAATGCCCGCCAGCCGCATGGGGTCTGGGGGTCCCTTCGGGCCTTCTTCGCATGCATCGGACAGGGCCTCGACGCGGCCCGCCGATACGAAAGGCTGACCGTTCAAGGTACGCCTCCGCAGGAAGCGGTCGAGATCGTTTTCCGCGAGCACTTCGCGGACCGTCGCTGACCTCCCCAGGCCAGACCGGAAAACTCACCCGCCGTGCAGGTCCCCTGCACGGCGGTTTTGTTTTGGCACGGGTTTGATTCACATTGACAGCCCGTGGCCGCCGTTCCTAGATGCCAATCGAAAAACGAGACGAATTGTCCCGGAATAAGATTGCATGCGCCACTGCGATGCTCAGCCGACGCGCGGGCGCCGTCGTCTAGGTGGCACCCGATCGCGCCGCCGGCACTCAGGCCCGAGCCAGAGTCACCGCCGCCGTGGCGACGATGTCGTCGACGCTCGCGCCGCGGGAGAGATCGGATATCGGCTTGGCAAACCCCTGCAGGAACGGTCCGATAGCCTGGGCGCCCGCAAGGTACTGCACGAGCTTGTAGGCGATATTCCCCGCATCGAGATCCGGAAAGACGAGCACGTTGGCGCGGCCCGCGACATCGCTGCCGTCCTTCACCTTCTTCGCGGCCACCGCCTCGACGAGCGCCGCATCGGCCTGAAGCTCCCCATCCACCTTGAGCGCCGGCATCCGCTCGCGGATGATGGAGACGGCCGCGCGGACCTTGTCCACATGCGGGTGGGTGGCGCTCCCGTGGGTCGAGAAGGACAGCATCGCAACCCTGGCCTCCTGCCGCAGCAGGGACTCAGCACTGCTCGCCGAGGCGATCGCAATATCCGCCAGCATGGCCGAATCGGGATCGGCATTGACGGCACAATCCGCAAAAACGAGTGCGCGCTGGGCGCCGTTGTGGGAGGCGGGGAGCAGCATCAGAAAGAAGCTCGACGGCGTCGCAACACCCGGTGCCAACCCGACGGTCATCAACCCCGCCTCGATGACACGCCGTGTCGGACTGGCAGCACCGGCGACCATCGCGGCAGCTTCACCCGAAGCGACCAGCGCTCCGCCGAAGTAGAGCGGCTTGCGCAGCAGGCGCTGTGCCATGCCCGCCGTCATTCTTTCCCGGCCCGAAGCAATCACGCCAGCAAGCGATTCGAGTTGCTGATCCGTTTCGGGATCGCGGATCTCGATTCCCCTCAGATCGACCTGCAGCTCACCCGCCCTGCTCTCGATCGGCTCCCGCCCGCCCAGCAGCACCGGCCGGGCAAGCCCCTCGTCGAGCAGCTTGCGCGCAGCCCGCAGAACCCGCTCGTCCTCGCCCTCGGGCAACACCACCTTCAGCCCACGACTTTTGATCGCGGCCCTGCAATCGGCGATGATGTCCATGTCGGCCTCCCTGTCGTGGTCATGGCGGGCCGTCGATCGGCACCCGCAAGTCAGCTCCTGGCATCGCAATTCCGGAACGGAGGTTCAAGCCCATGAGCGCCCCAGACAACGAGCCCAGGATTTACCGGGGACTGAAAGACGTTTATTTCGAGCGCTCGCCGACGACGTTCATCGACGGCAAGGCGGGAGAGTTGCGCTACCGCGGCTACTCGATTCACGACCTCGCCGAGCATTCCACGTTCGAGGAGACGGGCTACCTTCTCATGCATGGGGAGCTGCCGACGCGGGCAGCGCTCGGCAAGTTCGACGAGGAGCTCAAGGCTGCTCGCCAACTCCCGCCCGCGATTTTCGACATCATCGCGGCGGTGAAGCACGCCCATCCGATGGACGTCCTGCGCACGGCCGTATCCGCACTGTCGGCCTTCGATCCCGATACGGCAGACAACAGCCGGTACGCGACGCTGCGCAAAGGCGTGCGGCTGACGTCCCAGGTGCCGATGATCGTGGCGGCGCACGAACGCATCCGCAATGGACTTGATCCCGTGGCGCCCAACCCGGAAATGTCACACGCCGCCAATTTTCTTTGGATGTTGAAAGGCGAAAAGCCGTCCGGCGATGCCGCCCGGCTGCTCGATACGGACCTGGTGCTGCATGCCGAGCATGGATCGAACGCCTCCTCCTTTACTGCCCGCGTTGTGATCGGCACCGACGCCAACATTCATGCCGCCATCACCGCTGCGATCGCGGCGCTCTCCGGCCCGGCTCACGGTGGTGCTGCCGAGGACGTGATGCGCATGGCCCAGGAGATCGGGGATCCGGCCAACGTACCGGCCTACGTCAAGGCGAAGCGTGCTGCCAAGGAGCCCATCACCGGGTTCGGCCACCGCGTTTATCGCGCCGAAGACCCGCGGGCGCGTCATATGCGTGAGGGCGTGAAGCGGCTGTCGAAGGAAATGGGCCAGCCGAGGTGGTACGAAATCCTCGAGGCGCTGGTAAAGGAAATGGCGCCCTATGCGCGCCATGGCGTGAACGTCAACGTCGATTTCTACTCAGGCGTCATCTATTATCTGAACGGCATCCCGAACGATCTGTTCGTGCCCATTTTCGCTGTCGGCCGCGTGCCGGGCTGGACCGTTCAGGTGCTGGAGCAGCAGGCCAACAACATTCTCATCCGCCCGCTGACGCTTTACAACGGCCCCGAGCCACGCGGCTATGTCCCGATTGATCAGCGCGGCTGAAGGCATCCGATAAAGAAAGCGGGCCGAAACGGCCCGCTTTCAGTTGATAGCCTCACCAGTAGGCGCGGCAACGGCGATAGCGGCGCCACCAGTAACGGCTGCCGGTCACATAAGCTCTGCGCCGCAACCACGCACACCGCGATGCACCACCGAGATAGATGCTGAACCGCGGTCCGCGGTAACGCCAGCGACGGTGGTGACGGTGACGACGGTAATGGCGGTGGCGATGAGCGCGATGATGCCGGCGGAAGTGCCGGCGGGCCTTATATCGCCGCTTCTTACGCACCTCGACGAGCTCGGACGTATCCGTCTTCAGCATCGGTACCTTGGCCGCCGTTGCCTGGGCCTGCGGTCCCGGTGTGGCGACGATGAGGAAGGCAGCAGCTGCCGCCATGGAGATCAGACGTATGTTCATTCGGCACTCCTGAACGATCGTCGCTGACCGCGGCAATGGCCGACGACAAACCACCTTTTGGCTGAGCTTCCCCACGTGATGCCAGTACAGTAGTACGGTTAACCAGATTATCCAACCACAGTTCCCGGAAAAAAACGCCTTATTGCCCGCGAGCATCTATGAAATGCTAATCGCGGCCATAAGTTTGCGACGAAATGCCGGTGGCAGATCTTCCGGCAAACCAGGCTGTTCTGCCGCGTCCTGCATATTCGGAGGCGGCGGCCCATAATTCGGACTGAACGGCTCCGTGGGGTCGTCCCGTTCAGGTTTGGCCCGTCGTAGTGGCGGAATCTGGGCAGGAAGTCCGTCATCCTCCATTGCGACTTGCGCGCCGGCGTAATATTCCGACTGGCTGGCGCACCCGGCAAGGACAACGGTAAGGAGAGCCGCAACGGGTATAAGCGCGCGGCGCAATGCGGCTGCTTTGCGTGGCGCGAAATCGAACGTCGACAGACGCATCGCACTCGAACTCCAACTGACGCGAAACTGCCGACCATAAGAGCCCACCCATGGTTAAGGCCGCGTTAGCCGGTGTGCGGAAGTGGCTCAATATTGCACCCGCCACCGATCGCAGCCGCGGCCGCGCGCCAGTTTTCTGCAGCGCACATCCCATTCCACCCGTCACACCGCCCACGATGCAGCGCATCAGCGGTGCACCGCAGATGCGGGACCTTGCGACTGGCGAGGTCGTGCCCCCGGCAAGATCCCGGATCAGCGCCGCACATTTTCATGCCGCGGCGCATCCGGGATGACGGGTTGTTTCAAAGATGACGGGTGGTGTTGAGGATGAGCCGCTATTCGCTCCGCAGTGCGTCGATCGGGTTGAGCATGGCGGCCCGGCGGGCCGGGAAGAAGCCGAACAGAATGCCGGTCATTCCGGCGGCTGCCATGGCCACCATCACGGCCTCGGCGTTGATGAGGATCGGCCATTCCGCGGAGAACGCAACTACGGCTGCGCCGCCGATGCCAATGGCGATGCCGATAATGCCGCCCAGCAGACTGAGTGTCACCGCCTCGACGAGGAACTGCGTGAGGATATCGCGCCGGCGGCCGCCGACGGCCATCCTGAGACCGATCTCGCGCGTACGCTCCGTCACCGATACCAGCATGATGTTCATGATGCCGATGCCGCCGACGATGAGCGAGATGGCCGAGGTCGCGCCAAGCAGCCAGCTCATGGTCGACAGAGCGGCCGTGCGCGCCTTCAGGAACTCCGCCAGATTGCGCACGTTGAAATCATCCTCTGCGCCCGGCCGGATGCGGCGCCGCTCGCGCAGCACGATCTCGACGTCCTCCTGCGCCAGCTTCAGATCCGCACGCGGGTCGAATTTCACGTAGATCTGGCCGACCTGGTCATTGACGACCTGGCTTCTCCCGACGATGCGGCCCCGCGCTGCCGTGATCGGAACGAAGATAATATCGTCCTGATCGCGGCCGAAGCTCGACTGGCCCTTCGACGACAGCACGCCAATGACCTGGAAGGGCACGTTCTTGATGCGGATGCCGGCGCCGATCGGATCGCCACCACCGAACAGCTTCTCGGCCACCGTCTGACCGATGATCGCCACGCGCGCGCCGGAAATCACGTCCTGAGCCGTCATCTCCCGGCCTTCAGTAAGCGCCCAGTCACGCACGGACAGGTACTGATCGTGCACGCCGCCGATCGACGTCGTCCAGTTCATGTTGCCGTAAACAACGGGCGCGTTCCCCTGCAGGTAACCGGAGATGGCCACCACATCCGGCACCTTGTCCCGGATCGCCTGCAGATCGCGCTCCGAGAGCGGCAGTCTCGTGCCGGAGCCGGCGGACCGGCCTCTGACGCGGGAGGCCCCCGGATACACCACCAGCATGTCGGAGCCCAGCGACGCGATCTGCCGGTCGATCTCGCTCGTTGCGCCTGAGCCAACGGCCACCATGACGATGACCGAGCCAACGCCGATGATGATGCCGAGCGTCGTCAGCACCGAGCGCAGGAGATTGGTCCGCAGCGCCGCAAGCGCGACGAACAGGCTGTCGAGCAGGCTCATTCGGCGGCCCTCCTCTGAAAGCCGGACTGGGGCAGGTCCTCCACGATGCGGCCGTCGCGGAACACGATCTTGCGCCGGGCATATTCGGCGACCTCGGCCTCGTGCGTGACGACGATCACCGTGATCCCTTCCTCGTTGAGGTCGCAGAAGAGCTGCATGATCTCGGCAGTCGTCTTCGTGTCGAGTGCGCCGGTCGGCTCGTCGGCGAGCAGGATCTTCGGGTTGTTGACGAGCGCGCGGGCAATGGCGACTCGCTGCTGCTGGCCGCCCGAGAGCTGGCGCGGATGATGGTCCATACGGGTTGCGAGCCCGACCTGCTCGAGCCGTTTCCGTGCCAGTGCTTCCGCGTCGGCGGGCTTGGGACTGGCATAAAGCAGCGGCAGCATAACCTGTCGCAGCGCGGGCGTGCGGGGCAGCAGATTGAACTGCTGAAAGACGAAACCGATGGTCCGGTTGCGCAAGACCGCGAGCTCGTCGGAGGTCATGCCCGAGATGTTGCGGCCGTCGATCGACAGGCTTCCCGATGTCGGCACGTCGAGCGCGCCGATGAGGTTCATCATGCTCGACTTGCCGGAGCCGGACGGGCCCATGATGGCGACGAACTCCCCCTCGCCGATTTCCATGGAAACGTCGTCGAGGGCGTGCACCGTCTGATCACCCATGGTGTAGATCTTGGAAACACCTGTGGCGGTGATCAGTGCCGGGCCGCCGTCGACGGCCGGGCGAGCCGTCGCCGCGAGCCCGCTCATGACCGGACCTCCCGGGCACGGCTCACCAGCACGTCGCCCGCCTCGACATTGCCGCTGAGGATCTCGGTGAACTGGTCATCGCCGAGCCCGAGCCTCACGAACCGCTGCTCGAGCGCGCCATTGGCACCGAGAGCCCAGACGGTCGCCGTGCGCACGTTCTCGCGCTCCTGCTTCCACCTTTCGAACAGCGGGCGCTGATCCTGCGTGAGCATAGGGGCAACGATCTGCTCGATCCGCTTCATGAACTGACCGGCACCGCCCCGATTGCCACCGCGCCGCGGCCGGCTGAATGCGGGGGACGGCGTTGGCCGGTTCGCCCTCGCCTCGGCGATCGTGCGCGTCAGCTCCTCAGCGAGCGCGGCGGCCTGCTCGTCGGTCAGGTTGATCTCGACCTTCATGCGCTCCGCCATGCGCGCGGCGCGCTGCTCGGGTGAAGCATTGCTCGACCGGGGGGCAGCAGCTCCGTCGCGCGGCCTGAAGCGCAGCGCATCGTTGGGCAGCCGCAGTGCATTCTCCCGCTCAGCCGTGACGATCTGCAGGTTGGCCGTCATGCCGGGAAACAGACGCCGATCCTCATTGGACGCCTCGACGATCACGGTATAGGTGACGACATTCTCGAGCTCCGTCGCAGCAAGCCGCACCTGCGTCACGCGTCCCCGGAATTTGCGTTCAGGGTATGCGTCGACCGTGAAGCTCGCCGGGTTGCCTTCGGCGATCACACCGACATCGGCCTCGTTGACCTGCGCCTCGATGCGGATGCGCCGCAGGTCCTGCGCGATCTGAAACAGCTCGGGCGCCTGCAGACTTGCCGCCACGGTCTGCCCAACGTCGACCGTGCGGGAAATGACGGTGCCGTTGATCGGTGACCGGATGACCGTGCGGTCGAGATCGATCTGCGCCTGAACCAGCGCTGCCTCGCGCTGGGCGATGACCGCCCTGGCGTTCTCGACCTGCGCCTCGGCAATGATCAGGTCCGCTCGCGCCACCTCGGCGTCACGAATGGCCGTGTCCAGCGAGGCCTGGGCCGAAATTCCGCGTTCGGCGAGCTTCTTCTGCCGCTCGATGACGCGCTCGGCCTGACGCAGGTTGGCCTCCGCCTTGACGACCGCCGCCTGCTGGTTGGCGAGCTGTGCCTTCGCCGCGGCGAGATCGGCCTTCGACTGGTCGACGCGGGCCTTGAACGTCTTGGCGTCAAGCTCAGCTAGGACGTCGCCTTCCTTCACCTCCGTGTTGTAATCGGCCGAAACGGTGCGGATCTGACCGGAAAGCTGCGAGCCGACCTGCACGGTGACGAGTGCCCGCACCGGCCCGGATGTCGACACCACCTTGCGGATCGGGCCGCGCGTCACCTCGACCGTTTCATACGTGACGTTCTTGTTGCCGCCTGCGATCATGTCCGGCAGCCAGAGGCTTGCCGCCGCAAGCGCCGCCACGGGGACAGCCAGCGTGAACAGGTATCTTTTGAAGCGAGAAGTCATCTGTCGTGTGCCTGTCTGGAGCGGACGAACCGAACAATGAACGTCAGGGAAGCCTGGAACCCGTCGGATGAACGGAAGCTGAGGCGGCATCGGATCGCCGCGCCCTATAGTCTCAGAATGAACATTATTGTAAATCTGGCAGGAAATACGGCACCTGGATAGGCCGATACCTCGCCAGTGACCCGGCGAATGCCGTCGGCGACATATGAACGACAGATGAATACAGCATTCAGAGTGTGTTCAACCGGTCCGCATTAGGGTGACACTACCCTGAGATTACTTCCCCGGCGTGATCCAGGGGGCGCGGCGTTCAGGGTCGTCCGCGCCCCATTCTCCCCCTCCCCAGCGTTTGGCACCGAAACCCCTCCGACGGCGTTTGATTTGCCGGGAACAAGGGGCTAGTTTGCGGCCCCACCCTGCATTCCTAGGTCTAAACCCAACGCGACGGAGGACTGCCGTGACCTTCAAGCTCCCTGACCTGCCATATGCCTATGACGCGCTTCAGCCGTACATGTCGGCCGAGACGCTGCAATTCCACCATGACAAGCACCACCAGGCCTACGTCGACACCGGCAACAAGCTGCTTCAAGGGTCGGGGCTCGAGAACAAGAGTCTGGAGGAGATCGTCAAGGAGGCTTACGCGAACAAGAACCAGGGCCTCATCAACAACGCCGGCCAGCACTACAATCACACGCACTTCTGGAACTGGATGAAGAAGGGCGGCGGCGGCAACAAGCTGCCGGGCAAGCTCGAGAAGCTGGTGCAGGACTACGGCGGCTTCGACAAGATGCGGGCCGACTTCATCAACGCCGGCACCACTCAGTTCGGCTCCGGCTGGGCCTGGCTCACCATCAACAACGGCAAGCTCGAGGTGACGAAGACGCCCAATGGCGAGAACCCGCTGATGTACGGCGCGCAACCGATCCTCGGCTGTGACGTGTGGGAGCACAGCTACTACATCGACTACCGCAATGCCCGGCCCAAGTACCTGGAGGCGTGGTTCGACAACCTCGTCAACTGGGAGTACGTCGAGAGCCTGATGGGCTAGGCTGCCATCGAACCTCTTGCCGGGACGTCTCGCCCGATCAAGGACCGCGCCAACATCGCGCGGTCCTTGCCATTTCAAAACTCGCACAAACTGCCCGGCCAACGCGGACCCTCGACTTTACCAATTCGTCTCACTCGGGGCACAAACTTGATAACAGAGAGGCCGTCGGTTACGCAGACGAAACCGGCGTCGGAGCGCCCGTCGCCGCAGTAGGGGGAGAAGGTCTGGTGCTGCGAGCTGTACTGAAGGCCGTAGTCGTCATTCCGGCTCTCATTGCGGCGGGCTGTGCCACGCTCGACACGCGCATTCCGGTGCCGAACGCGGCCCTGGCTGCGCGCGCAGCACCGTTCGATCTCGACGGCGTGCGTGCCTGGGGAGATGAAGTACCCGCCGACATTGCCGCCGCGCTGCGCAGCCGGATGCCCTCGATCCCGCGGCTTGCTCACTCCGACGGCCGCAGGAACACCTCGAGAGCCGAGGTCGAAATCCTCGCCCTCTCGGGCGGCGGGTCTGACGGAGCTTTCGGCGCGGGACTGCTGGTTGGCTGGTCGAAGCGCGATGACCGGCCCGAGTTCGAGGTCGTCACCGGCGTCAGCGCCGGCGCGATTACGGCTCCTTTCGCTTTTCTGGGGCCACGCTACGACAGCAGGCTGCGCGAGATCTGGACCCGCTATGGCACCAATGAGCTGATTACCGCGCAGGTGTTGCCAGCCCTGTTCGGCGGTCCATCGCTGGCTGACAGCGGCCCGCTCCGGCAACTCATTGCGAAATACATTGATCGTAATGTGTTGGCCGAAGTCGCCGCCGAATACCGCAAGGGCCGCCTGCTTCTCATACTGACCACGAACCTCGATGCGCAGCGGCCCGTCATCTGGAACATGGGCGAGATCGCGGCCAGCGGGCATCCCAAGGCACTGCACCTGTTCCGAAGCATCATACTCGCATCCGCATCGATTCCGGGCGCCCTGCCGCCGGTCAACATTCCGGTCATGGTCGATGGAAAGACCTACGATGAGATGCACGTCGACGGCGGCACCACACGGGAAGTGTTCGTCTCACCCATCGACGTGCCACTGACAGCGCTCGACCAGTTTTACGATGCCTTGCCGAAGCGCCGGCTCTATATCGTCAAGAACGGCAAATACCACGCGGAGTACGAGCCGGTGCGCGAGCAAGTCCTTCCCATTGCGAGCCGTGCGATCGAGACCCTCATCAACAATCAGCACCGGAACGATATCTACCGCATTTTCCGCATGGCCAGGGACAGCGGGGCGGCGTTCAACCTCGCATTCGTGCCGCAGGACTTTCAGACGAAGCCCAAGGAACTTTTCGATCCCCGCTACCAGGCTGCGCTGTTCAGTGAGGGGCTGAGGCTCGGCGAATCCGGCCGCGCCTGGGTGACCGTACCGCCGGACATCGCGCCGAAGGCAAAGCCCAGGCGCCGCCGCAACTGACGGCCGGCGAATACTACTGCTTCGCGCTTGCGAGACTATCGATATACGCCAGCAAAGCCTCGATCTGCGGCGGCTCGAAGCTGAACTGCGGCATGGCCGGATGAGCCGTCACGATCCCCTCGGCAAACGCTTCCTCCAGGTTCTCGACGGGATAACGTTGCGGCAGCTCGCGCAGCGGCGGTGCATTGGGCAACCGGCTTTCATCCTCGCGCCCGATGGCATGGCAGCGGGAGCAGTGCTGCTCGGCCATGGCGCGCCCCCGCTCCTCGGGGGATTGCTGTGCATCAGCCGATTGGGCGGAAGTCCACAAGAAGAGCGCTGCAATGGGAAGTGCCGCCCTCATCGTCATCGCCTCCGACTGCCGAAAATGGACTTGAGGATGACATTCTTGACCTGAGTGATGGTCGAACGCATGACCGACCGGGTCACATCACGGACAACCTGCTCGCCGATCGACCTGCCACCGCGTGGTCCGCGGCCGAAGATCACTTGCGTCCAGCCCTGCGCATCGGCCTCCTTCTGCTTCGCCGCCTCGGCCTCCGCCGCAGCCCTCTCCGCAGCGCGCTTCTCCAGCAGCTCGTGCGCCGATCTGGAGTCGAGCGCGTCCTCGTACTTGCCGTAAACGAGGCTGGTGTCGATCAGGTTCTTGCGCTCTGCATCCGTCAGCGGTCCGATACGCCCGGATGGCGGGCGGATCAGAGTCCGCTGTACGATCGACGGCTCACCCTTGTTCTCGAGCATGGAGACGAGCGCTTCGCCGACCTTGAGCTCCAGGATGACGCGCTCCGTATCCAGCTCCGGATTGGGCCGGAACGTGCTGGCGGCCGCCTTTACCGCCCGCTGCTCCTGGGGTGTGAAGGCCCTGAGCGCATGCTGCACACGATTGCCGAGCTGGCTCGATACAGTATCGGGCACGTCCATCGGGTTCTGCGTGACGAAGTAAACGCCGACACCCTTCGAGCGCACCAGCCGCGCGATCTGTTCGATGCGCTCCAGCAGCGCTTTCGGC